>CAZUBB010000100.1:6278-11828 GCA_964618485.1 uncultured Pirellulales bacterium | reverse complement strand
ACGCGACGGGCTTTCAGCCGCACCGTCCAGACGCCGGCCGGGGCGGCGCGTTCGAGAAACACCGTGGCGACCCGGTCCCCGCCATCGCGCGAAGCTTCATGGGCGACGAGCGCAATCGTCTTCCCGGTCGATGCATCAACCAGCCGGCGGTTCGAGTCGGCGGCCGCGCGACAACCGCCCAGTCCGCGCGGCGCGATGAGCTCGACTTCGAATTCGTCGCCAGCCGAGTACCAGATTTCAATGCTGTGCCGTTTCTTGCCGACCGCGGGAACGTGCCATGTCAGTTCGCAAGGCTCGCCCGGTGCGAACGTGCCCGAGGCGTGCTGCTCCGCGGCGTACCCGTTGCCGGCCGCGACGACCAGCGCGCGATTCGGCGCCGCGGTCGCCAGGAGATCGAGCGCCTGTTCCACGAGTGTGTTGCCGTCGTGCGAACCGGCGCTCGTGCCAAGGCTGACGCTCACCGCGCAAGGCGTCGACTTCGCTACGTCGAAGATGAATTGAATCCCTTCCACGAGCCGCACGGTATCGCCGAGCCTGTGCGGCGAGGCGCCGCGGCGCGAGGATAAATCGACGTGCACAATCTCCGCCCGCGGCGCAACGCCCGGCGCCCCGCTCGAGCGGCCATTTCCGGCGGCCATATCGAGCATCCGCGCAGCGTGCGAATCGTGCCGCGAAGCCTGCTCGTTCGACAGCCACAACTCGCGACGATCCCAGACCGCGCCGTAATCCGCGCGTGAGTCGTTTCGCCTTGGCGCCGCCTGTTGCCAGGCCGCGACGACACGCGGCCTTCCCGTGGCGTCGCGCAGGTTATCGTGTGCGTAGTCGAGCGAGGAATCGACCATGCCCACCAGCGTGCCTGCGCCCAGTTGCTCGGCGGCAGCGCCCGCAATCAGGCCGGGCTGCGCGGCCAGTTCCAGCGTCGCCTCGTCCAAGAGCGGCGTGAGCGGAATCGCCGGCTCGATCGCCAGCGTATTCCGATCTGCGAACAACCGCTCCACGCGCGCGAGCGGCACGCGCCCGGTCATGAGCCAGCCTCCGTCGGCTGCCGGCCCGACGACCACGCCTTGGCGAAAGTCGGGCGATGCCGTCCACGCCTTCGCGTCGCGAACCTTCGCGAGCACCGCCACTTCGCCGGCGCAACAACCTGGCTCACATGCGAAGCGGACTCCGTTGCGCCAGCGATGTAAGAGAAGCTGCCAACGCGCCGGCAGGCGCGCAGAGACGAGAGCACGTTCGACGCACAAGGCCACGGGACACCCCACGCGCTGCGTTGCAATAGGCGGCTCATCCGGCGGCGCTCAACGAGCGCACGCCAAAACCACTGCACGTGCTTATACCGAAGGTTGGTCGTTCCGCAACCAAGGGCGCGGGGGTGAGTGACAACGTGTTGTCACCGTTGCGATGGGCCGCAAGCGCTGTAAGTCTTTGCCACGGTTCCGCGCGCCGCGATTTCTCCACGGCGCAAGAAAAACGGTTCAATCGTCATCGCATACCCGCACACCTCACGGCGAATGTTGCGGCGGTAGCGACTGTGCGGACTGTGCATATCGCGTCCCCTCCCCAGCGGGACGAAACCGTGTTCTAGATTTGCTCAACGATTCCATCGCAGGTTTCCTCGTATGGCAAGAGCACTTTCGGCGTCCAAATGGAGCGGCTACATCGCCACGCCGCTCGAGGCGCTCGCGGTGCGCCGGCCGGAATACGAGCTTTATATTCCCGTTTCCAGCGGAACGGAGCTGGCGCTCTATCGCGGCCGGCACATCGCCATCGGCGGCGACGACTTCTCGCAACTCCGCGCGCGCGGCGTCGAACGGCTCTATATTCACGAGCGCGACCTGCCCGTCTTTCAGCAGCAACTGACCGAGCGCGTCTTGCATCCCGACGCCGACGTCGCGCCCTTGGAGCGCGCCGCCGCGGCGATGTTCCTGGCCCGCACGGCGCTCGCCGAGGCGTTCGCGTCGCCGCGTTGCGAGAAGCTCATTCACGCCTCGCAATCGCTGGCCGAATCGATCAGCAAACACCTGGCGGATGAATCGCTCCGCCTACCGGAGTTGCTGCAGCTCGTCGAGCACGACTATCAAACGTACACGCACGTCTGCAACGTCAGCATGTATTGCCTGCTGCTGGCCCGGCGGTCCGGCATGTCAGACGTGACGACTTTGCAGGAAATCGCTATGGGCGGACTGCTTCACGATATCGGCAAGCACCGCGTGCCAAACCATCTGCTCAACAAGCGAGGCAAGCTCAACGACGACGAATGGGAAAAGGTCTGCCGCCACCCCGCGGACGGTTACCGTGAGTTGGTCGGCCGCCCCGAGATGTCGTGGGGCCTGTTGATGATGGTCTACCAACATCACGAGCGCTTCGATGGCAGTGGTTACCCCGCCGCGGTGACCGAGGAAGAAATCCACCCTTGGGCGAAAATCTGCATGGTGGCTGACGTCTTCGATGCACTTTCCTGCGACCGCCCCTATCGCCGCGCCTTGCCGATCGCGAATGTCTGCGCGATGTTCCGCCGCCAGGCCGGATCTTGGTTCGACCAGACGCTCGTGGAATGCCTATGTGCGGAGATGGAAGAGGAGGCCGTCCATGTCAGCTAGCGCCGAAGAAGGACTCGCAGCGCTCACGGCCGATCGCGAGTTCTTCGCAAAATCGGGCCTGCTGCCTGCCGCCTGGAACGAAATCCGCCGCTTCCCCCGGTTCTATTTGCGTTCCGAGGCCACAGCGTTTGTTTCCCCACCGCTCGCCACGAACGACGCCGACGAAGAAACCCACGCGATCCTCACCAGCGACGTCTCGCGCTGCGGCCTGGGCATCATCGCGCCACGACAGTTGTTCCCTGAACAGCGGCTGGAAATCCAGATGCCGGACGGGCTCAGCTACCGCGTAAAAGTCGTCTGGTGCCGCCGCGTCAGCCAAGGGAAGTACGCGGCCGGCTGTGTCTTCGTGGAATAGCGCGCCCGGCGCTCACGGATACTCGCCGAAGCGATCTCCCTCGGGCCACTCGGCAACCCGGCCGATCGCCTCCCACATCAAAGCGTCGAGTTCCCCGTGGAAATTCCGGCGCGGATCGTCGCCCCCAGGGCGATCGTTGAAGAGCGCGGCCCACGTCAGGCCGTTATGCGCTCGCACCAGCAGAGCGGCCGTTCCCGGCAGCGACCCGGAATGCCACCAGTTGCGCTCCCCCGCCTCGTCGCGATAGTTCCAGCAAAGCCCAGCGTATGGCTGGCTATCGGAGTCCTTGGCATACGACGGCCGTGCCGTCATCTCCGCGAGGGCCGCCGTGCTCAGCAGGGGCTCGCCGCGCCGGCCATCCACCGCCGTGGCGAAACGCACCAAATCCACCGGCGACGCCAGCCACCCGCCGTGCGCGTCCATCGCCTCGAGGTAGAAACCACCATAGCACCAGGACACGGGATCCTGATCGTCGGGAAAGACGCTCTTCGTCGTTTCGCCCGGCGCTTCGTCGTCGTACCAGACCTCTTCGGCAGCGCGATCGGCCAATCGCGATTTCCCCAGCCGCATCCGCGCAATGCCGGCCGGTTGGAGAACCAGTTCCTGGACCGACTCCTCGTACCCCTTGCCAGTCGCGTTCTCGATGACGCGTCCCAACAAGCAATAGCCGAAATTGGAATACGCGTTCTTCGTTCCCGGGTCGAAGTCGAGCTTCCGCTTCAGCATGTAGCGAATCACCGTATCCGGCGCGGCGGGCGCCGTCTCACCCATTTCTTCCGCGGCCTCGTTGGCGCGAAACATGGGGTCAAAACTGGCGTCGCGGTCCCACCCGCCGGAATGTTCCAGCAACTGCCGCACAGTGATCGTCCGCAGCCGCTCGTCGAGTTCCGGCACGGCGTTCAACTCGAATTGCGTCAGTCGATCAAATACCCGCTCGTCGAGCGAAAGCTTCCCTTCGTCCACGAGCCGCAACACAGCCACGGCGGTGATCGGCTTCGACACGCTCGCGATGCGGAACAGATGCTCCGGCCGCACCGGCGTCTGGCGCTCTTGGTCAGCAAAGCCAAAACCGCGCGCGTAAACCAGCCGATCATCCTTGGCGATCGCCACGGCGCCGCCGGGAATCTCGTACTTCTTCATCAGCGCTTCAATCCGCTTGTCGATGACTTGCAGCGGGTCCGTGGCATCCGGCGAGGGCGTTTCCGCGCCGCGCAATGGACGGCAGCCGATCGCTGAGATTCCCACGCACAACATCCCCAACGCGGAACGCCGCGTGATCGCGAACGATTGCTTCATGACGCCGTCTCAGGGATCTCGCGCGGAATGAATTGAAAGTTCCGGCTCTGCCGGAAGAACTCGAGCGGGTTATCGTACACCACTTTGCGAATCAGCGCTTCGGAGTGCCCGCGCTGCCGCATCTCGAAAATAAAGTCCGGCACCGCCGTCGGTTTCGAGGGCCCCCAGTCACCGGCGGAATTGACCAACAACCGCTCGGGACCGTACATCTCGACCATGTCGGCGGCGCGGGCCGGCGTGCATTTGCTCGTTGGATAGAGCGTCATGCCGGCCCAGTATCCGCGATCGAGTGCATACCGAATCGTGTGCTCCTCGACGTGATCGACGCAGACCCGCGTGTGCTCTAGGTCGGAAAAATCCTTCAGCATGTCGAGGATCATCCGCGTGCCCAGGTATTTGTCCTGCAGATGCGGCGTGTGAATCAGCACCTGCTCGTTGAGCTTCGCGGCCAACGCGACGTGTTCCATGAACACGATCGATTCGTTCCGCGTGTTCTTGTTGAGCCCAATCTCGCCGATCCCCAGCACGCCCGGCATCGCCAGGAACTCCGGGATCATGGCGATCACCTCGCGCGATAGCCGGACGTTCTCGGCCTCCTTGGCGTTGATGCAGATCCAGGTGAAATGCTGCAAGCCGTACCAGCCGGCCCGCTTCGGCTCGAACTCGGTCAATTGCCGGAAGTAGTCGCGAAAGCCCTCGGCGCTGCCGCGATCGAACCCGGCCCAAAACGCCGGCTCGCTCATCCCCACGCACCCCATCTTGGCCAGGGTCTCGTAGTCATCGGTGGTCCGGGAGACCATGTGGATGTGCGGGTCGAAGTATTCCATGGAGCGGTCGCACGCGCCGGGGGGTACGGTAAATAATCTGGCCAACGCCAACTCCCAAACTAACGCAACCTGCCCCGGCCTCCAAGCCAATTCCGCTCAGCGAGCCCACCATTTCGGGGTAGCCGAACTCGGCTGGTCCCACACCGGGCGGGACAGTACATTACGCGACCATTCGATCTTCCTAATCGTTAATCGCGAAAGGATTCGCGGTGCCGATCGATCGTCCGCGCGCTCCGGTCTTGCTGCCGATTCGTCCCCTGGCGAGTGACGCCCGTTTGACCCGGCGGCAGCCCGCGGACCTGACGCGCGTCTCGGTGTTGCTGACGGTGCGCAATTGCCACGACCGCCTCGCGGCGGCGTTGGGCCGCTGGCGCAGCGCCTGCGCGGGCCGCGTCGCCGAGTTCATCGTCGTCGACGACGGCTCCACCGATGGCACCTGGGAAGTGCTCGCCCGCTGCGCCGCCTGGGACAG
>CAZUBB010000100.1:868-6268 GCA_964618485.1 uncultured Pirellulales bacterium | reverse complement strand
ATGCCCTGCTCGGCAGCATTCCTCAGGGGGAAGCGCTGCGCCGCCTGGGACAGCCGCATTCGACCGCTGCAATTGCGGATGCGGCGCGGCCGTGGCGAAGCTTTACGCCGGGCCATCCGCCATATGCGCGGCGACGTCGCGGTGCTCGCCACGATTGACGCCGCCGAAGGTTGCTCACTCGACGAGCAACTGGCGCCGATTCAACGCGGCGAAGCCGACGCGGTTCAAGGCCGCTGGCTGGCGCTGCGTGCCGACATTCTCGCGCATCTACGTCTCACCAGCCGCGGCGACGAAGTCGATGCCGAGATCGCTTGCCGGCTCTCGCAATGGGGCGCGAAAGTCGTCGATCACCCGCGCGACCATCGCCGTACGCCGCGCGGCCCGTTCGCGCGCGTGCGCGACGCCTGGCGGACGCTCCGCTGCCGCGCGTGGGATACGCAGTTCACCACGCACACCGGCTTCTACATTCTCACCGCGGTGGAGAAGGCCGATCGCTACAACCGCTGGATCATCGACCTCGTGCGGCCCTACCTGGGCCGCCGCGTCATGGAGGCAGGCGCGGGCATCGGCAACCTGAGCCGGCTGTTCGCCGATTGCGATCGCCTCGTGCTGGCCGATCGCGAAGAAATGTACCTCGACCGGCTCGAAGAACGGTTCGGCGACGACCCGCACGTGCGCGTGATGTCGATGGACCTGACCGATCCAAAAGATGTTTCCCAGTGCGCCGAAGAAAAGTTGGACACCATCTTCTGTTCCAACGTTCTGGAACACCTCGAACCGGATGAAGCAGTGCTTCGCTCCTTCGCCGCGGCCTTGCAGCCGGGCGGACACTGTGTGCTCGTCGTCCCCGCGGGCGAGCGGCTCTATACCGGCATCGACGCCGCGCTCGGGCATTTTCGCCGCTACGAGCCAGAGGGGCTCGCCGCGAAAATGCAGGCCGCCGGCCTGGAAGTGGTCTTCCGCAAGCGCTTCAGCCGCTTGGGCACTCTCGGCTGGGGCGTCTCGGGACACTTACTGAGGCGCCGGACGTTGTCTCCGCGGCAGATGATCTGGTTCGATCGCCTGCTGCCCGTCGCCAAGGCCCTCGAATACGTGCTGCCGCTGCCAGGCATGTCGCTGATCATGGTCGGGCGAAAACCGCTGGCGCCAGCCCAAACGCGCCGCTTGGCGGCCTAAAACGAGCCGCGCTTGAGGGGACGTTTCGCGCTCTGCCGCGACGTCCATTCCTGCAACAATTGGCCGAGCGCCGCATCGGTGGCGAGCGGCTTTACCTTGGCGACGGTCGGCGTTGTTGCCGTGGATGGAATCGGCGTCGAGGTTGGGCTCGGCGTCGACGCGCCAAAGTTGTTGCGCACCGCGTTCAAGTCCGCGAGGTCGACCATGCCGTTGCCGTCGGTGTCGCCGATGATCCCCGCGCCGGCAGCGCCGAAGTTGTTGCGGACGTTGTTCAAGTCGAGGAGGTCCACCACGCCGTCGCCGTTGGTGTCTCCTTCGAGGGGCGAGGCCTCGGGCCGGCCGGGCGTTCCTCCCACCATGTCGCCGGCAATCCAACTGCCGGGGTCGTTGCCGAAGAGCGGCATCGCGCGCCGCACCAGACTGGGCCCGTTGCCATCCGGCGCCGTGGGCCACGGCGTGTTATCGTCGTAGTTCACATGGTCGACGCGGTAGTACGGGATGAATCCATCGAGTTCCGGATCGCCCGGCTTGGAAATCGTTACTGCTCCGCCGCTCTTATCGAGCGAGCCTCCCCACGGCCCGAGGACCTGCACGTTCGCGGGAACATCGTTGGCCGCGCGGAACTGCTCTGGCGTCACGCCGGTGACAATCAAAAATCCTCCGGCCGGAACCGTGACGCCCGTGGGGAAGATGAAATTGACGCCGTTGGTGAATTGCCACGTGTTCTCGGGATGCAGCGGGTCAAAGAGCTGCACCGGCTGATCCGTGATGTTGTACAGCTCAATGAACTCGTGCGTATTGCCGGGCCCCGCCTCGTTGTACATGATCTCGCTGAACACCAGCGGACCAACGAGCGGCGCTTGATTCGGCCCGTTGCGCGTCTCCGCGGATTGCTCGACGAAGACGATCTCGCCCGTGCTGATTTCGAACCGTCCGAAAGACACCTCGCGATTCGAGGCGCGGAAACCCTGGCTCTCTTCGTAAATGGCGTTCAGTCCGTCGGAATCCCATGACGAGAGAAACACGTTCTCGCCGAACTCGCTCAAACCGAACGGCACTAGCGCGCCGGGGTCGTCCTCGTTATCGAAGGTGTCGAACTGCGTGAACGTGAGATACCCGTTGGCGGGAACGAACATGTCGCCGGCGATGCGATAGCGATTCAACTCGGAGCCTTTATCGCTCAGATACCAGTCGGCGACGTTGAGATCGTAGTCGGTCGTGTTGTGCAGCTCGATCCAATCCCCGAGCGCTTCGTCCGTATGGGCGAGCACTTCGTTGATCACGATGTCGCCCGCCGTGAGGGGCGCCTCGACCGTGCCGGGAGTGCCGCCGCCGCGCAAACTTCCGCGATAATTGCTGGCGTTGCTCCAGAGCGCCGGCGGCGCCGCGGGATCGACCACTGTCAGCGAAAACCCATCGCCGTCGGTTACCGGCCGCCACGCGTCGTCGAAGTTGATCGACTGGACTTCCGCGGCGCCGTCCATGATGGTCAGCAGTTCGCCGCCGTTCGCCAATTGTCCGCCGAACGCCCCTGCCACGGGCAATTCGCTCCCGTAGCGCGACTCGAATGCGGCCAGGTTCTTCACGACCAACACCCGCGCGCCTGCGTCGAGGCTCTTGATACTCGACGTGCCGAACTCGAACGTAATCCCAGCGCCGAATCGCACGCCGTTGAGATCAATCGGCGTAGCGCCGGTGTTCACGAATTCGATGTACTCGAAGTCGTCGGCGACGAATCCCGCCGCCGGGTCCGCGGGATGGTACATGAGCTCGGAGACTCGTAACGAGTCGACCGCGGTCAACAATTCGCGGGACTCAAGTTTTTCCACCCCGTGCGCAAGGGGTTGCAATCGTCGTTGCACGTCAAGCCTTCCTCGTCCGCAGAGTTGCCTTACTTGGTCTGCGCGTGAAATCGCAAGTCGACCATTTCGCCGGGCCGCAGATTCGCGCCCTCGGGCACGCTGATCCAGACCGGGAGTCCCCATTCCAGTTGATTCGCGTCATGCATGGTACGCTGATGCTCGGGAATGAGTTCGATCTGCGGACCGATGCGCTCCACGCGGGCCGCGAGATTCTCGCGCTGCCGCCGGCGCGGGCGAACATCCACGGCCATCCCCAATTGCGGGGTGAGCGGCTGTTCCTGGCGGATGTAGCTGACGATGTAGTCGCTCGACGGAGCGGCGATCGTTGCGATCGGCGCCCCCAGCGGCACCGACTGCCCCGGCTGGGCATAGATCATTGTCACGGTGCCGGAAATCGGCGCGACGACCGACAAGGCGGACACCTGTTTTTCCATGAGCGTGATCTGATTCCGCAGCGCCTCGATCGCCGCGCGCTGCGGTGCAAGAATCGCTTCCAGGTCAACCTCCGGCGGTTTGCCGGCGGTCCGCATCGCCGCCAACTCGCTCATCAGCTCTTTGCGCTGGCGACCGATTTCCTGAATCACTCGTTCTGCGCCGTCGAGCCCCTGTTTCGCTTCGTCGCGGGCGACCTGGGCGTCGTAGGCCTCGATCGAACCCCGCAAGTCGAGCAGCTTGGTGCGCGACAACTCCTGCAGATGGGCGGCCTTGGCGCCTTGCACCGCATACGTCACGCGGTACACCAGCGCGGCCGCCATTTGCTCGACTTCTTCCAAGCGGAGTTGTTCGATACGCTCGGCGATCCGCCGCTGCTCGGCGTCCAATTCCGACTGGTGACGATCCACCTGCATTTCCCGATCCACCTGACTCATCCGTTCGGATTCGATGGTGGCCGGAATCTCCGCCTCCAGTTGCTTGAGCTCGACCTGCAGCGCCGCCAGTTCCAACAACAGCGGCCCTTCGTCGATCCGCGCCAGCACCTGGCCTTTTTCGACGAAATCCAGCAGTTGCAATTGTTCGCCCGGAAGTGGGAGCAGCGTACCATCCGCGGCGCTCGTGGCGTCCATCCGAACCGCGAACACTTCACCGATCGCGTTCGGGCCTCCGACCTGACGTTGCCACAGGTACAAAACCAGCGCCACGCTGCCGGCAAACGTCACGTACGGTACGTACTGGTAGCGCAGACGCCGCCAAAGTTGCAAGAACGGGGTGCGAATGCGTGGCTTGCTGGCCATCGTTACATCTCCGACTCATCTTCGCGATGGTAGAGGGAGACGTGCGCAATACCTTCCGTGGCTTCCAACTCGCCGAGCAACTCCTGGCTCAAGGCCGGGTTGCGCATCAGCACGCGATACGAGAGGTCGAGCAAGTCGGTCGCCAGGTGGCGCTGGCTGGCCAACTGAATCCTCGCGCAGTGCCGTTTCAACGTCGAACGCAACGACTGCGTGATCTGCGGTTCCGCGGATACGTGCAGCGACAGAATCACGTCATAGCGATGCCGCCCGCCGAATGACGTCGTGCGCAAATAGAGGAACACGAAACTCACCGCCAGGCAGCCGGTCAGCGCCAGACCGAACCGCTGCGTGCCGACGGCCATCCCTTCGACCAGCGTCCACAACATGAACGTCGTGTCGCGGGTGTCTTTGAGCACGTTGCGGAAGCGCACGACGGCGAACACCGCCAATAGCCCGAAGGCGATCACAATCTCGCCCGTCATGAGCGCCATGATCAGCGCGACGATGACGGGAATCACAACCAGCGAGGCCGTGAACGACTGCGAGTAGGACAATCCGCGATGGGTCAGCATGTAAACCCAGCCGATCACATGGCCGATCGCAAAGGCGAGCGCCAGCATCAGGATCGTCGATTCGGGGCCCTGACCGTGCGAGCCCGGATCGCTGAAGAACAGCATGTCGACCCACGGCTTTACGTCCTGCCAGCCATTCATCTCACGCCCCCCTGCGCCAACTTGCGCGGAAAGGCGTTGAGCGACGTCACACACTCCACGTACTTGGGCATCGAACCGCGCTGCAGGTTAAACACCCGCACCAGGTTGCGCATCCAGACGGGAAAACGCTCCGTAAACTTCAATTCCAGGACGGTGCCCGCAATTTTCGGATAAGTCCAATCGGATCGATCTTTGGTGCGAAACTCGCCCACAAACGGCACGGTCCGAAGATGGCGATCGAACGTCACGCGGATGGAATCCGAATCGGGCGTTACGTACGCTTCGCGGTCATAGGTGACGATCGCCGTGCCGCGGGCCTGAATCTGATTGCGAAGATCGCAAAACCGCCGCAGCGAATCGAAGGACTTCGGCGCGTACTTCACCAGGTCGCTATGATTCGGCCAATGTCCGTAGAGC
>CAZUBB010000100.1:0-858 GCA_964618485.1 uncultured Pirellulales bacterium | reverse complement strand
CAGTCGTGCGCAAGACGTACGCTGCACGCGGGCCCGTTCCTTTAAAATGGCGTCGTTGGCGCGGCGTTTGATTTCAAAGAACACGGGGCTCGTGGGAGCATCGTCGTAGAAGCGAATCCGCAGCTTAAACCGGTTCTTGTGCCCTTCGACCGTCGAATTGCACAACTCGTAGCTGGGACTATCCAGGTAAACGCTGTTCACTTGATACCCGCCGCCGCCGGGCGGATTGAATTCGTCCGCCACCAGGTAGCTGCGCAAGTAGTCACGAATGCCCTGAGCGCAGTTTTCGCTGATCACATACTTCAATTCGAAGCGATTCGCTTGCAGGTGATGCTTGAACATCGGGCCCCTACGTCTCCCCAAGCGCCTCGAAAAGTGTGGTCTCGATCCGCAGCAAACCAGAATTGCAGCGGGGAACGACGTGCCAGCGAGTTACCTAGGATGCGCGTGCGACAAGAGTCTCATCGAGTCCGTCAAGCTCGATGTCCAGATCGCAGCGAAGACATTGATATTAGTATTTGATGAGACTTCTGTTCCAGTCCCCTCATCACATTTGCAATTGGAGCGTCCTACCTCGCCCCATCCCCCTAGAGTCGGGGACCAAGCGTCTAGCTTGAACAGAATCGCAACGAAAGTCAAGTAATTGCCAAGGTTTACGACCTGTGCCCAAGGCCGCCTTAACCACTCGCCAGACCCCTGAAAGTGGTATCGCCAAGCCTGCTGCCTAACGTTTCGTCGGCGGACAGGCGATGTGCTCTGATTTCCACAGCGAGAGAATCACGGATTCACTCTCACTATTCCGCCGTCAAATGCTGGTCATTCCTTGACATAATGCCGCACCGGAACAGAATGTGATTA
>CAZUBB010000099.1:0-16089 GCA_964618485.1 uncultured Pirellulales bacterium | reverse complement strand
CCGGCTGTACACCACCTGTCTGTCGATCTACATGCTGGAAGTCTATTACCGGCATCTGCCGATCTATCGCACGCGCGACTTTCTGACCGCGCAATAGCCGCTCGCCGTTTGAGCGACATCGAATCCCATTCGGATCGCACCGAGTATTCCGGTTGCGCGGCGTCCGACCTGTAGGAGGCGACTCCGTCGCCGATGGCGCGGGGCTCCTGCCGCGCTGGCGCACGTCGCATCACCCCATCGGCGACGGAGTCGCCTCCTACAGCGCGCTCCGCGGTTGTGACCTACGTTTGACAACTGTCACGGCCCGACCTTCCCGCCGACCTCCACCCGCCTTCGATAGGACTCGCCCGCCATGGTTTTTCGCTTGCGTTCGGATAAGAAGTCTCGTAGCCGCGCCCCGTTGTCGAGCCGTCGCCCGCTGCGCTTGGAGTCGCTCGAACAGCGCGAGTTGCTTGCCGTCACGATGATCGACGACGTGGCGCCTAACGCTGGCAACTCCAGCGCCAACTCCTACATCCGCTACGGGAACCTGACGTACTTCGTGGCGAACGACAACACGCACGGCCTCGAGCTCTGGAAGACGGACGGCACCAGCCAGGGGACGGAAATGCTGATGGACATCGCCCCCGGCGCGGCGAGCGCGGCGCCGGAGGAGCTGACCGTGTTCAACGGCAAGCTCTACTTCACCGCAAACGACCAGGTCCACGGACGCGAGCTGTGGGTCACCGACGGCACCCTGAACGGCACGCAACTGGTGATCGACATCGACAACATCGCCAGCGCCTCGCCGGACTATCTGACTGTCGTGGGGAACGAGCTGCTCTTCAGCGCCTACGACGCGACGCACGGTAGCGAGCTTTGGCGCTTCGACGGCACGACGGCGTCGCTGGTGCAAGACTTGCGAGCCGGCGTGTTCGGCTCCACGCCGGAGTACCTGACGAATGTCGACGGCCTGTTGTTTTTCAGCGCAAATAACACGGACGCCATCGGGCGCGAACTCTGGAGATACGACTCCGTCAACGGCGCCGCACTGGTGCGAAACATCGCCGACTTGTCGTTCGAGAGCGGCAATCCGCAGGAATTGACGGCGGTCGGAGACAAGCTGTACTTCACCGCCGTCGGGCCTTCGGACAACTACTACGGCCGCGAGCTCTACGTCAGCGACGGCACGTCGAACGGCACCGTGATGGTGCAAGACATCAATCCCGGCGTAGCCGACAGCACGCCGATGTACTTGCATGACGCCAACGGCGAGCTCTGGTTCAGCGCCAACACCGCTGCCGCGGGGCGCGAACTTTGGAAGAGCGACGGCACCTCGCCGGGCACTGAGCTCGTTTACGACTACACCCCCGGCTCCGGCGGTTCGAACCCGATCTCGATGGTCTATCAGACCGCCGGCGTGTTCGTCCATTTCGACACGTACAACTACGTCGTCTACTTCCCGGATTCCGGCCCGGTTGAATACCGTGGCAACAACATTTACCCGGGAACGCAGTTCGTCGGCGGGAACGGCTACCTGTATTTCTCGCGAGCCAACTCCGGCTTCAACTACGAACTCTGGCAGATCAACACGACGACCCGCGCGGTGACGCTCCTGCAGGAGATCAATCCCAGCCTCGGCAGCTATCCATCCGCGCTGACGTTCCTCGATGGTGCGCTGTATTTCACCGCCAATGACGGCACCAACGGCGTCGAGCCGTGGCAGGCCACGTTTAACCCCGTGGTCTCGATCAACGGCCTGCCTGGCAGCAACACCGGTCCAGAAGGAACGCAGATCAGCCTTTCGGCCAATATCACGAGCCCCGGCGCCGGTGGCCCTTACACCTACGCGTGGACGGTGACGAAACAAGGATCGGGCACCCCGTTCGCGACGGGGACTAGCAGCACGTTCGACTTTACGCCGGACGACAACGGCACCTACAACCTCTCGCTGACAGTGACTGACAGCGCAACGCAAACCGGGCAGGTGCAGGTGGCGCTGACAATCACGAACGCCGTACCGACGGCGGCGATCGTCGGCGCGCCGACATCGAGCAACGTCGGCACGCAGATCAACCTCACGAGCACGGTCGCCGACCCAGGGGCGCTCGACACCACGTTCACCTACGCGTGGACGGTGATGGTCGGCAGCACGCAGTTCGCCACTGGCACGAGCAGCGCGTTCTCCTTCACGCCGACGGCGCCGGGCAGCTACGACGTCACGCTTTCGGTCACCGACGATGACTCGGGCAACGACGCCGATCAGAAGACGATCACCATCACTTACACATCGGCGCAGAACATCGTCGCGAAGCTGTACCAGGACCTGCTGGGACGTTCGCCGGACTTCGACGGGTTGCTCTATTGGACGACGCAACTCAACGCCGGCGTGCTGCCGGGGCAGATCCTCGGCGCGATCATGACCTCGACCGAATACCGTTACGCCCGGATCGAGGCCATCTATCAGCAATACTTGGGCCGCGCCGCAGAGTTGGGAGCGTTGACCTACTGGACGGCGTACATGAACGAGGGGGGATCGGAGCTGGACTTCAAGCTCCAACTGCTGGTCTCCGCGGAATACCGCGCGCAGTTCGCGTCGGATGCGCTCTTCATCCAGGGATTGTACACCGACCTCCTGGGTCGCTCTGCGGACTCCGGCGGCGAAACGTTCTGGCTACAAGTGCTCAACGCGAGCCCCACGGGCGCCGTGGACGTGGTGCGTGGATTGCTGAACTCGCAGGAGTCGTATCACGGGTTGCTGGACGACGCCTACCAGCAATTCCTCGGTCGGCACGTCGATCCGTCGAGCGCCGATTACTGGCTCTCGCGGCTGACGACCGGGCAAGTTACGTTCGATCAGTTGTTCGCGAACATCGTGAACTCGCCGGAATACACGACGTAGTGCGATCACCATTCCGCGTCACTGAGCGCCTCGCCGCCGCGAATGGTGGCGAGCGCGCGGTAGACGCGGAGTTCGATTGCGTCGCTAATCCAGCGCACGCCGCCGTCGCAGAGGGCGAAGTGCAACCCGCCCGGATGCGCACTGCGAAAGCCCTGCGCATTCGGCCACCAATGAGGATTCCCTGTCGCGAGATTGGGCGGCATCGCACACGTGCTGTAGACGTTGTTGGCGTAAGGCCAACTCGTGAAGTGATCCTCCTCGGGCAGCGCCTCTCCGAGCAGAATCGTGTTGCTCGTGCCGTCTTGAACGTTGGCCTGACCGCGGGGTTGTTTGCTGTCGCTACGAAACATCGCCCCATCGCCATCGTCAAGGCCGTCATAGGAGCCGTCGCGACTCGGATTGCGCCAGTCGGTGCCAATTTCGGCAAGTGTCTGCGACGCGTCAGCGCCCCAGTTTGCGCCCATCACCGCCTTATAGTTCGTCAGACCGACGGAAAAGCCCTCCAAGTTACCCGCATCGAACGTCGGTCCGCCAGAACTGAATCCGTCACTCGGGCAGAGGTAAAGCGAGATCGTATGATCGGCAATGCCGCTGGCGCGCAGCGTCTTGCGCGGGATCCCTCCAGCGCGATGCAAGTCATTGCGTTCGATCCGCGGCAACAGTTCAGCAAGAAAGCTCCACGACGTGCTCTCCGGCCCAATTCCCATTGGCGTTTCAAAAATGCCGGCCGGAAATCGGCCGAGCGCCACGTGATGATTCTCGATCGCCAGCGCCACTTGCCGCAAATGACTCTGGCACTCCGTTCTCCGGGCGGTCTCGCGGCTTCGCTGAATCGCTGGCAACAGCAGCGCAACGAGCATCCCGATGATGGTGATCACGACCAAGAGCTCAATCAGGGTCACGCCGACGCGCTGAACGGTACGCATCGATTCACTCCTTTCCCAACAACGCAAGCCACACGCGCTCACTTCCGGCGACCTCGCGCGTTCCCGGTGGCCCGCGGAACTCGTGGACTTCGATGCGCTTCCAGCCTTCGGGCGGCCGCCGCACGATGTCGCGCGTTTCCAGCCGCCAACAACGCTTCACGCCCGCGGGCGGAGTATGCGGGCCCTCGGTGAGCAAATCCTCCGCGTGCAGCGAGGTCGAATGGATCGGCTGTCCTCCCGCGGGCGTCGGCGCAAGGTACACCTTTGCGTCGACGTCAAAACCCTCGCGACCGGCGTAATACTTCACGATATTGACCGTTTGCGGCAGGCTCACGGTGATCACGTCGCCATCGCGATAATGATCCATCAACCACGCCGCGGCCTTCAGCATGCCCGGCGAATCGTTTCGTAGCGACGCCATAAAGTCAGCCGTGGCCGGCAAAAACACGAGCGCCAGCAACCCGACGATAGCGACGCGCGACGCCCGCAGGTTCAGCACGGCGCAAGCCGAGCCTAAGAGCGCAAGCAGGCCGGCGTTGGCAAAGAGGAGATAGCGTTCCTGCAACAACGGCCGCCCGCCGCAATTGGAAACGGCAATCGTCAAAAGCCACGGCGCCGTAAGCATGAACATAAACAGCCAGCCGGCCAACGGCGCGCGGCGAAGCGTCACCACGGCCGCCGCCGCCAAGCCCAGCAGCGCCGTTGCGGCCGTCCACAACGACGTCGGCGCGCCCACGTTCCATTGAAACGCCATCGCGATCGTTTCTTCGCCGCTCAGGTCCGGCACCCAAAACCAGGTCTGCGCTCGGCGCGATTGCGCGAGAAACACCGGCAGCCACGGACTATAGATAGCCGCGGCGGCAACGACCGCCCAAGCGCCACCGTTAAGAAGGTTCCACAGCGCCGATCGACGACGTTGTACGGCGAGCCGGAGCGCGAAACCAGCAACCACGATCGCGTGCGCCGCTAGCGTGAAAAGCGCAAAGTGATGCGTCAAACAAAACAATCCGGCACATATCCCATAGGCGAACCACCAGCACGTGGTCGAACTCGCGGTCGATTCCGCGACGGCCTCGCGCGCCGGCCGCAACGCGCGGAGCAATAACCAAGTGGCGGCGATTCCCAAGAGCGCCGCCAAGGGATAGGGACGCGCCACGCGACTATGCGTGATCTGCACCGCGTTGACTGCAACGAGGCCGGCTGATAACAGCCCCGCTTCCGAGCAGCGCGGGAGGAAACGACAACCCTCACGAACGAGCAGATACATCGCCGGTACGCATAGAACGCCGGCCAGTATCGACGGCATCCGTAGCGACCACGGCGCGTCGCCGAAAGCGGCGATCCATGGCTTGAGCAACATAAAGTGCAGCGGGGGCAGCGTATCAGCCCCCACGCGCTGCAACATTTCCACCGTTGGCTCGCGGCAAACGCGCCACGTGAAGCATTCGTCGGAGTAAACAAACGCCTTATTCACCCCTATAGTTCGCAGCGCCAGCGCGACGATCATGATCGCGAACAATCCAGCCATGTCCAGACACGTCAGGTGGTACTTATTCGCGTTGTGCTCGAGCGCATTCATAGTAGCGTCAAGAAAAGTGCTCCCCGTGAACCGTTGTTATGGTCGCATGACCACTTGCAGCGGCGCGGCGATGTCGCCAATCCGCTCATTTGCCGAGCGCAAATGGAACACGACTTCGCACACGGATAGTTCGGCCGCTTGCGCGTGGGGACCAATTTCAAACCACGTCTGGCCGGATTCGCCGTCCTTGGCTTCCGTGCGCGTAACGTTCAACAACCCCGTCGGAGCTTCGACGCGAACGACCTCAAAATCGGCGCCCGACCGCGAAAAAAGCCGCACCCGCGGCGTCCCCGTCGACGCGCCGTCAAATCGCAAATAGGCCGGTTCGATCGCCACGTCAGGAACGACGCGAGCAGTGACGCTCAACGTCTGCGCGGGCAAGGGCCGATTTTCCGCGCCGACCTGGGCGATCGATAAGCGAAACTCGTGCGTACCCGGCGCGAGCTGCGCGTCCGGCCGGAGCGCAATACGCACTGCGCCGTCGCGCGATTCACAAGAAACCGTCGCCTTGGCAGAAATCGGCGCCAATTCCACGCGCCATTCCTTGGCCGGTGTCCGCGGCTCCACGGTAAACTCGAGCGCCGGGAACTCGCTCCCCGCGACCAAGGCATTCGCTGGAAAATGGAGCGGATACGCGGCAATCCGAAACGGCGATTGAATCACACCGGCCACGCGCCACGGCGGACCATGCGTCATGGACTTCGCCAACAACGGCCGCAACTCCACGGAGAACTCTCGTTCTCCGCCGCTAAAGAGAAAATCCTTCCGCGCGTCGAGATTCAGATTCAGCATGAGCCATCGCGTTTCGCCAGGAGCAACGGTCAGCATGCTGGGCGAAACCGAAGCGCAGCCGCAGGAGCGTTCAAAGCCAGCGATCTCGATCGGGTGCTCAGAACAATTCTCCAGCGGCAACTTCCAAACAAAATCGCTCTGCGCTATTGCGGTTCCGAAATCGAGGTACTTCTCGTCGATCCGTAGGCCCTCACCGGAAAGCGGCGCGACCAGTCGTGAATGCCCCCAGTGAATTGAGACGAGGCATATCAGCGATGTCACGGTAATTAGTAAGATTCGATGCCAGAGTGGCATAGTTGCGCTCCCGCAATGTAGAAGAGATCTGTTCGTGACTCAAAGCGTGAACGCGCGAGTGTGCCGTTTCGGAATCCTACATTGTGCTTCGAGGCGACCGTTCACAGCGGCCCAACCGCCACTCCATTCGCGGTTGGGCGAGAGTCTCCTAGTTCCAGCGAGGAGATTCTCCTCCGTGTGAAGGTAGCCCGCGCTAAAACGTCGTCGTCGAGCCGTAACACTTCATCTTGGTGACGTTCGGAAATTGCGCCATCGGCACGCAGGTCACACACTCTTGTGTGATGCCGGGGCTGATGTTGGGGCAGCGTGTTCCTCCCGGCCCTTCGTAGACGGCGCAGGTCCCTCCGGCGGGTACGGGCATCGTGCCGTCCGTCGACGAACCGTAGATGTTGTCGTGGGCCTGCGGCGGCGTGTAGAGAATACAGGCGTCGATATCGTCGCTGCCGTCGCAGGCATAAGTGAAGTGATGGCACGAGATAATGCAGGAAGCGGCCTGACAGTACTCTTCGGCGACTAGCCACGCTCCCGTAGCGGCGCAAACGATGGCGGCGAACAAACAGAATGGACGTAACATGATTCACCTCGCGAAAAAGAAGGGAAAAACCGGTCCGCGGTCGCCATCTTACGTCAACGTGCGAACGACCGCGGAACGTGCATACGCTTATACAACACGGCAAACGCGAGTGCCGCCGCCAAGAGGCCCACGCCCCACCACGTGCCGCCGAAGCCCGACTGCCCGGCATGCACCCGCAAGGGCTGCCGCTCGCCGTCCGCGTCGATTACGTATTCCCGGTGCTCGATTTCATCCGTCAACGTCGCGCCGGGAGGATACTCGATGATAAATGCGTCGGCCGGAAGCGGCGCATTGATCGAATAGCGCGTCACCTGCGCATCGTGAACGCGCTCCACCGCACCGTCGTCATTAAACATCGTGACCAACCAGCGCGTCGGTACTGGCCCGTCCTGGGGATCGTCCTGCCATTCGAGCAGACCTTCAATCCATACATCGCCCGCGCTACGGCGGAACTCAAAACGTCGCACGATTTCCGGCCGACTCGCGTCGACCCACAGATGGTGCAGATGCCGCGCGTCGGTGAGGCACAGTTCGCCAGGTTGAGTGGACGATTCGGTCGCTGCCTCCAGCGGCGGCAGTGCGACGGCGCCGAACTGTTCGTTGAGCGGAACGAGAAACAGCCCCAGAGCAAACACCTCGCACGAGTGCAGGTGGTTGAACCGCGGCAACTCGTAAATCGTTCCGGCGCCCGGCGATCCTTCGGTCACTGCGGGCTGCAGCGTCTCCATGCGCCCGCTGGAAAACACATTCGCGGTCAGACTTTTTTGCAGTTGGCCGCTGGCCGTGTTCCACTGCGGCCCATCGGTATCCAACCGAAGATTCGCCCCATCAAAAATCAATCGATGTTGCGACGTATGCGTCGTGTCCTGCGCCGGGACGACCCCTGCGGGCCCGCCGTTTTTCGCCGAGAACTCCGTGTAACTGCCGCGCTTGTCGGTCGTGGTGAGCTTCCACTCGAACTCCGCCGTGCGAATCCGCCCAGAACGAGCCAGCCAAGCATTAGTGACGCGTTCCACATCGGGCGAAGTCGCCGCATGACAAGCAGCGGAGTCGAAAAAAACGGAAGTTGCCGCGCCGGCAAAAACCACGATCCGCACGGCGATTAGGACAATTCGCGACGACGTTATTCGCCGCCGCGTGGGCCTTGGTGCAGACAACGAGCGACTTATCTGCACGTTCGCTCGAAGAAGCTCAATCTTGCAACGGTTCCCCATGGTCGACCTCCGGTGACACGGTGGATCCAAATACCGCCCCGCAAAAACCAAATACGCAGCTCAATCAAAAACGTTCACAAGCTTTGTCATTAACATGATCTGCCGTCCTAATATTCTGGTCAGCCAGCGCGAGATCACGGTATCGCTTGCTAATCGGCGTGTCAAGTATCTGCGGAACCATCGATGGGTCGAGCACATACTCATGCGAAACGGGGGGTACCGTTGGTTGAATTGGTGCGTCGAGCTTATGCAAAGTCAGAACGGGCGCGTGCAAGTATTGGCGTCGACCGAGTTGGCCGTACCGTCCGACGCTTGATAAACTTACAGAATGTCAACTTCGAGGATCTTCCGTTCTCCGTTGGACGTCCGCGAAGCCGCTCGCTCCGGCGATTTTACTCGCCCCACCGCCGGACATGCTTTCGGCTTTGTGCAAGCGAATCTTGTCATCTTGCCGGAGAACGATGCCGCTGACTTCGCCGAATTCTGTCGCCTCAATGCGCAGGCCTGTCCGCTCTTGGAAATGACTGCGCCGGGCGATGCCGTACCGCAACAGTCGGCGCCCGGCGCGGACCTCCGGTCCGACGTGCCGCGCTATCGCGTCTTCCGTTCGGGAGTTCTCGACGCCGACGAACCGCTCGACATCTCCCATCTTTGGCGCGACGATCTGGTGGGATTCCTCTTGGGATGCTCGTTCACATTTGAAACCGCCCTGCAGGCCGCCGGGCTGCCGGTGCGCCACATTGAGTTGGAACGCAACGTGCCGATGTACCGCACGAACATTCCCTGCCGTGCCGCCGGCAAGTTCCACGGCCCGCAGGTCGTCAGCATGCGGCCCTATCGTCCGGATCAAATCGACGCCGTACGCGCGGTGACGAGCCGCTACCCGCGGATGCACGGCGCCCCGGTCCACGTCGGCGACCCCGCGGCGATCGGCATCGAAAACCTCGATCGCGTCGATTTCGGCGAGGCGGTCCCTGTGGCCGAGGGCGAGGTTCCGGTATTCTGGGCATGCGGCGTCACGCCTCAGTTGGCGATCGCGGCCGCGCGCCCGGAATTGGCGATCACCCACGCCCCGGGACATATGTTTGTGACCGATCTTCTCGATGAGGTTTTTTGCGAATGGTGAAACACGGCGAAGAATCCTCCACCTTCGACGTAGAACGCTGCCGCGAGCAGTTTCCCGGACTGACGCGCCACGTGTCGGGCAAGCCCGCGGTGTTTCTCGACGGCCCGGCCGGAAGTCAGGTCCCTAGAAGCGTCGTCACGGCCATCTCGAACTATCTTTGCGCTACCAATGCCAACCACGGCGGCGCGTTCGCCACGAGCCGCGAAAGCGATCACATCCTCACCGAGTCGCGCCGCGCCGCCGCTGATTTCGTCGGCGCATCCGATCCCGACGAGATCGTCTTCGGCGCGAACATGACCACGCTCACGTTCGCCTTAAGTCGTGCGCTGGCCAAGACCTGGCAGCCGGGCGATGAGATTATCGTCACGCAGCTCGACCACGACGCGAACGTCACGCCGTGGGTGCTTGCGGCGCGCGACGCCGGGGTCACGATTCGCGAAGTCGCCGTCAATAAGAAGGATTGCACGCTCGACCTCGACGACTTGAAAGAAAAACTCTCGCCGCGCACCAAGCTCGCGGCGATCACGTGCGCGTCAAATCTATGCGGCACGGTGACGCCTCTCCGCGAGGTTGCGCGGCTGGTGCAGAAGCGCGGGGCGCTACTGTTTCTCGACGCGGTTCACTTCGCGCCGCATCGGCTGATCGACGTCAGCCGCTGGGATTGCGATTTCCTCGTCTGCTCCGCCTACAAATTCTTCGGCCCGCACGTCGGCGTGCTCTGGGGCAAGCGCGAGCTGCTCAGCATGTTGCCGGCGTACAAGGTGCGCCCGGCCTCGGACGAGATCCCCGACCGCTGGATGACCGGCACGCAGAATCACGAAGGCATCGCTGGCGTGCGCGCCGCGATCGACTACCTCGCCGAGATCGGTTGGCGGGCGTCGATCGGCTCCGGCGCGCGGCGCGACGCCATCATCGCGGCGATGGAAGCGATCACCCGGCATGAACAACAGTTGTCGCAACAATTGTTGTCGGGGCTTGCCGGTATGGAAAGCATTGTCGTGCACGGCATCCGCGACCTGAAACGATTGGAAGATCGCGTGCCAACGATCGCCTTCACACACAAATGGCTGAAGCCCCGCATGCTCGCCGAAAAGCTCGCCGAGCAAGGCATCTTCGCCTGGCACGGTAACAATTACGCCTTGCGCCTCAGCGAAACCCTCGGCCTCGAACCCGACGGCGCCCTCCGCCTCGGGATGCTCCACTACAACACGCCGGCGGAAATCGACCGCACATTGGACGTGCTTTCCGGGTTGCAGTAGCGGAAAAATCCGCAAATTCGCTCCAACCCGAACCGTCCGAATGCCGAATCGTACTAGGGAGGGGACGCTCTGGCAGTTGCGCCAGGCGTTCCGAGGCCGAACGGAACGGCCGCTGGCATGCATACCACTGACGGGGGAGAGAGCGACCCATGAAACGTATCGGCGTTCTGTTTGGCGCGGCGATTTGGTTCTCGGCTGCACAGCTTTCCGCGCAAGACGCGGTCGACTCGCCGTTTTCCGATTCCCCTACGACCGTCCCGTACGAAAGCTCACAGGCGACGGAGACCGAATCGCCGAGCCTGCACGTCTCCTGGGGGCAGCTCCAGCCGACCGCCGAGATGTGGCTCTATGAGCAGCAGCGCGAAGATTACCTCAACCCCCGGCAGGCCGTCCGTCGCAAGGCGGCCGCCAAGATGGCCCAGCGGGAATCCCGCATCGCTTCGATGAAGTGGTACGGCATGTCGAACTCGCGTCCGCGGGCCAATCCCACGCCATTCACCGGCCAATACTCGCCGTTTTGGGCGTCGAACAACTATCAGCCCTTCCGCTGGACGCAGGGGGGCAACTCGCTGCTGGTTTCCCGCTCGTCGGCCCGTTCGCTCGACGCCGCGTTTGGCGTGTGGTAGTTCGTCATCGTCCAGCCCGCCCGATGTTATAACGGTGGGCATGAAACTCGTCGGCCGGCGCTATGACACCGCGGAAGCCGTCGCCGTCCTCTGCGACGGCGGCCGGATCGCGAGCATCGCGCCGGCGGACGATGCACCGAGTTTGCCGTGGATCTCTCCCGGCTGGTGCGACTTGCAGGTCAACGGGTATGGCGGCCAGGAATTCAGTTCCGCCGCCTTGACCCCGGACAAGGTCGCCGCGATCGTCGCCCAACTTCACGCGCAGGGCGTGACGACCTTCTGCCCGACCGTCACGACGAACGCCAACGCGGTCCTCGAGTCTTCGCTCGCCGTTCTGGCTGCCGCGATCGAGGCGTCCCATACCGTTCGCGCCGCCGTGGCCGGGATCCACCTGGAAGGGCCGTACCTCTCCTCGATCGACGGTCCGCGCGGGGCGCACGCGAAGCAATACTGCCGCCCCCCGGACTGGGATGAGTTCTGCCGCTTCCAGGACGCCGCGTCCGGCCATATTCGCCTGGTGACGCTCTCTCCGGAGTATGACGAAGCCCCCCGGTTCATTGCCCAGGCGACCGCCGCTGGCGTCGTCGTGGCGATCGGCCACCTCGCCGCCACGAGCGAGCAGATCGCCCGGGCGGTCGACGCCGGCGCGAAGCTCAGCACGCATCTGGGAAACGGCGCGCATCTTACACTGCCGCGCCATCCCAACTACCTGTGGGATCAACTGGCGGAGGACCGTCTCACGGCCAGCTTGATCGTCGACGGCCATCATCTGCCGCCGGCCGTCGTGAAGTGCCTGGTGCGGGCCAAATCGCCCGAGCGCGTCGTCCTTATTAGCGACCTCTCCGGCATGGCCGGCCTCCCCACCGGACGCTATCAAACGGAGCTTTGCGACCTGGAAATCCTCCCCACCGGGAAGATCGTCCTCGCCGGCCAGACCCAACTGCTGGCCGCCGCGTCGTCGCCGCTCGGGGTCGGCATCGCCAACGTGATGCGCTTCGCCGGCGTCTCGCTGCGCGAAGCCGTCGAAATGGCCTCCACCCAGCCCGCCGCGCTGCTGGGACGCTCCGACCATCGCCTCGCCATCGGCGCCCGAGCCAACTTAACGCTGTTCGACGTCGATCCCGTCACGCAGGACATCGCGGTGCGTCAAACCATTGTCGGTGGCGAACCGGCCTACGGCGCCGCATAAGCAGAAGCCAGCCAGAGGCAACCGCGAACGCCAGTTCGGTCGGGTTGAGGTCCGGACTTTAAGGCGGCAGATACAAGAGCGAGGCGCGGACTGCTTCGATGGCCGCTTGCACGCCGACGCGTTTGTGACTCAACAAGTTGTCCATCAACACGCACTGGGCTTGAGCGTGGGCGCGAGCTGCATTGGCGTACCGGGCGGTTGATTCTGACGTCGCCCTGCCGTCAGTCCGGGGAGTTGCTCGCCTTGATCGCAGCGCACTCATACGACTTGTTCAGGGAGCTTGATGATCTAACACCCTACACCGACGATTACTATTGAAGCGTCGGGCGTGTACTGGTCCACAACCCGTAAACGCTGAACAGTGCGACTAGCCGTTTCTGGATTGACTGTACGAACGGCAAATCTTGGAACTCTTACGAAACCGTCCACGCCACCGTGTGCGAGCCGCGTACCGAGCGAAGTAGGGAGCGCCAACGTGACCGAACGGCAAGCGAGCCTCGAGCGCCGGCGAAAGGCCGCCGTTTAACTCCGAGAGCGTGGTTACACGCTAGAGCGGCCCGCAATGAGCCTGTTGATCTCGCATTCGCAAGTCGCGCGACCGCGCAGAAACAAGAAAAGCCGTAAGCCCTTGCAGGCTAACGGCTTGATGAATGCCCCCTCAAGGACTCGAACCTTGAACCCTCTGATTAAGAGTTGGCAGTCGATAGGTCGCGGCCAACTGTTAGACTACAAAATCATTGTGAATTCAAGGGTTTTCAAGTGGGCGTCGGGAGTCTTTCGCGCCGTTCGGGAGTCGTCGCATTGAGTGTTTATTGAGTGTTTCCGAATGCCTGAAGGTAGTTGGCGAAAAAGCCACGTGGGGGTAGAAAACAGATATCGGGTCGCGGCCGGCCAGCCGCATAGTCTCCCGCGGCGTTAGGTTCCTCAGCACCTTACGCCGCGGCGAGACGCCCGCTCATGCTGATGAGCGATCATGGAACGGTCAACGTTCGCTTTGTATCCGCGCGAATTGCAGATTCTCTACGACCGCGCGAACTCCCTCCTGGATTGCCTGCTCGAGTTCCCGCCGCCGCGCCAGCGCGAACGGGCGGCGACGTCACTCGCGCGACTCAACGTTTGGCTGGTTGAACTTCGCCGGCGAGCTCGCTGGTTTCGGGAGAGCATGGCGGCGATCGGGGCCGCGATCGACATCTCCAGCCGCGGCCCTGATCGGACGCTTTCCAGGTTGCTGCTATGGGCTGATCGATTCAATCAGCCGGGCGGTCTCAACTACCTCGTTGCGGTTGACCAAGCGTTGAGGCTCCGGCATTTCCCGCATGTACTGAAGCTGACGATCGAGGAAGAGATTGCCGCGATTTACGTCGTCCAACGAGATACGCCGAAGTGGAAGGTCGAGGGCGACGGCGGCGCTCAAGCACGAAACGCCTTGTTCATCCGCTGGCACGACAACGAAGGAATGAAGGCTGCGGCGATTCTCGATCGTTGGAACGCCATGCCTGACGGGGAGCGTCAGCAACGTTTTCCGCGGAAGTGGCAACCTCTGGCCTACGCGGACGGAAAAGGGGGAGAGGCGCGCCGCCGTTATATAACTCAAATCATCAGCCCGGGCAGCCGGAAGATTCTTTCGGAAGAGTAGCGATTCAGTCGGAGCTGAACCCTTTTTGCACCCCTGTTGCACTCTTCACAGCGCGGTGCCGATCGCCCTAAGCTTCACCCGTCAGTTGGATAACAACTGCTTGGGAGAAGCTCATGGGAACGCAGCTAACGACCGGCGAAGTCGCGGAACTGCTCGGCGTGGACGTCTGGCGCATTCGTCGACTCTATGAGTCTGGCACGCTTCCGGAACCGGCCCGGGCCGGGGCGTATCGGCTTATTCCAAAGACCGACCTGCCACGCATCATTGACGCGCTGCGAGGACGCGGTTGGCTTCCGGCTGAGACGTCAACGGAGGCGGCTCCATGTTGACGATGCAGCTTCCGGAGGCCGAACTCCGCGAGTTTGTCAAAGTCGTTATTGGCGAAACTCTCGATCGCCTTGCCGGAGAGCGCAATGCGATGAGTGACCGAATGGCGTTCAACGAACCCGAGGCGGCTCAATTGATCGGCGTGCCACGTCACGTATTACGTGATGCTCGTCGCCGCGGAGAAATCACGGCGAGTCGCGTTGGTAAACGCTGCGTCTATAAACGCGGCAATTTGGAGAAGTATCTCGCGTCAATGGAGACGCAGAAATAAAAGTGGCCGCACCCGCTGTTTGCCCTGCACGGATGCGGCTTGGCCTGGAGGCCAAAGTGGAAGCTAGCAAAGCGCAGAAAATGCGCCAACGGGCACGGTCATTGAAGCAGAACATCCGTCGACTCAAACAGCGGCGCGAGCAACTCATCGAACGCGGTGATTCGCTCTTCTTGAAGGCGGCGGCGATGGAATCGAAATCGGCCGAGCTTCTTATTCTCGCCCAGCGGCTCCGAGTTGAGGCGAACTGGGCGGAAAACGAACTGTACCGTTTGCAGCGGACCATGGAGGGCCGGGAAAGATCTCCGCCGCGAATGGAACGCCGAAGCCGATCGAAACCCGGCTATCGCCGGCTCACCTGGAGGATCTGCGCCGAAGCGGATTGTCCGACGCAACTATCAACGCGGCCGGGATCTACACGGCGTTCCTGAAGGCGGAGATTGAAGCCATCCTCGGCGGCGCGAAGTATCCGGCGAAGTGCGGGCCGGCGATGGTGTTTGAGTTTGTTGACGGCACGGGACGGCTTGTGCAGCGCCGCGTAAAGCCGACAACTCCACCGATCAAAGGCGGGAAGCCGGCAAAGTACCTTTCGCCAAAAGACGCAGGGGTTTTCGCGTACTTTCCTCCTGGCGTTTGGGATGCCCTTCGGATTCGCGGGAAGACTATTGCGTTCACGGAAGGCGAAAAGAAGGCTCTCGCTGCAACTCAACTTGGGCTTCCGACGATCGGACTAACCGGCGTTAGCTGCTGGCATCCAAAGGGATCGATGTCGCTGCTTCAGGAACTCGCGACCGTCGACTGGAAAGAGCGAACCGTCTACATCATCTTCGATTCAGACGCGAAGCATAACGACAATATCAAGACGGAAATCTCATTACTTGCTGGGGCGCTACGCGCCCTCGGCGCCATTGTCCGCGTTGTCTACCTGCCCGACGGCCCGCCCGATGCAGAAGGACGTCCGACAAAGCAAGGCGTCGATGACTTCTTGGTTGCACATGGCTCCCCGGCGCTCACTCGATTGTGCCTTGAAGAGTCGGAGGATCCAGAACCGCCAGACCCGGCGACGATCAAAACGAAAGCTTGCGAGATTGAACCGGCGACGGAGATCGAGTCGTTCATGAAAGCGACGGCCGTCGACAAGTTCTCACGCTTTCGATACTGGAAGGGGTCATTCTGGGTCTGGTTGAGCGGGCGATATGTCGAACTCCGTCCGTCCGAAGTTCGTGCCTACCTGGTGAAATATCTAAATCAGCACTACCTCGGACTTTCGACGAACCATGTCAACAACCTGATGATGCAGCTACAGGCTCAGTCGCTCTTGACTGGCACCGTCGAACAACCGACATGGCTTGTCCAGCCGCCGCCGGAAAACTGGGCGGCCGTCGACGTTCTTCCGAT
>CAZUBB010000098.1:12711-16163 GCA_964618485.1 uncultured Pirellulales bacterium | reverse complement strand
GATGACCACACAGTAGTCCGCAAGGGCTTCTGCATGATCCTCTCGGCCCAACCCGACCTGGAGGTGGTCGGCGAAGCTCGCAATGGCCGCGAGGCCGTCGCACAGACCGAGGCCACTCAGCCCGATGTCGTCATCATGGACGTCTCCATGCCCGAGTTGAACGGCATCGAAGGCACTCGCCGCATCGCCGACGTCTCCCCGCGCACCCGCATCCTCGCTCTCAGCATGCACCGCGATTCCGTCTATGTGCGCGAGATGCTCCGCGCCGGCGGTCTTGGTCTCGCCGGTCTCAGCCTTGGCGACTTGATGGCGTCAGATGCTTGCGCAGCGAAGCAATCAGCGCAGCGCCCTAACTCCTTCGGCAAGGCAAAGAACGTCATTCTGCTGCATTTATACGGCTCCCCCAGCCAACTGGAGTGGGCCGACATGAAGCCGAACGCGCCGGTCGAGATTCGCGGAGAGTTGGGCGGCATCGCTTCGTCGCTTCCCGGGTGCGACGTGTGCGAGCTGCTGCCCAATCTGGCGAAGGTCATGGATCGCACGACCGTCATTCGATCGATGACGCACGAGTATCCGATCCACGGCGTGGCGTTCGCCTTGACGGGCATTCCGACGATGGATGTAGCGATGGAACTCGCGCCACAGGACTCCAGGCACTGGCCGTTCTTCGGTTCCGTCGTGGATTATCTCGAAGAGCAACGCGGCGGTCGGCCCAGCGATGTACCGCGCAACATCGCGTTGCCGTTTCCGTTCTCGAGCCGTCGCGAAGGTGAAGTGCCGCGCGCCGGACCCTATGCCGCGTTTCTCGGGAGGCAATTCGATCCGGTCTGGACCGATGTCGTCGGTCACGGAACGCGAAGCATCCGCAAGGTGCTGGGCACGAAAGTCTTCACCGATCCCGATCCGTACCTCGGGCTCTCCGACGATAGCTATTTTGTCGTACCGGCCGCGACGGCGCTGCAGCCGGGCATCACGCTCGACCGTTTGGAACGGCGGCGCAGCCTGGCAACGCAACTGGACGACGCACGGCGAGAGATCGCCGACTCCGCCGCGGCCGCCCGACTCGATCGTTATCAGTCGATGGCCTACGAAGTGCTGCAGTCCGACCGCTTGCGCGCAGCCCTCGACCTGCGGAAGGAGTCGCTGCAGACGCGCGAACTTTACGGCGACACGCTGTTCGGCCAGTCGTGTCTCGCGGCGCGGAGGTTGGTGGAAGCCGATGCTCGAGTGGTGACAGTGTTCTGGGACGAATATGGCCTCGCCGGCCACGCCTGGGATACGCACTATGACCATTTCCCGCGCATGAAGCAGGAGCTTTGTCCTGGCTTGGATCGTGCCTGGTACGGCCTGATTACTGATCTGAAACAACGCGGGTTGCTCGACGAGACGCTCGTCGTCTGCACTAGCGAACACGGCCGGACGCCGCAGATCAACAGCGCCGGAGGACGCGACCACTGGTCCCGGGCCTACAGCACGATGCTCGCCGGAGGAGGCGTCGCCCAAGGATGCGTGGTCGGCGCCACGGATAAGATCGGCGCGGAAGTAATCGACGCCCCAGTCAGTCCCAAGGACTTGCTGGCCACCATGTACCATTTACTCGGCTTCGATCAGCACACTCTGCTGCGTGACACGCTCGGGCGCCCATTGCCACTGGTGGACGGCAAAGTGATTACGGCGGCGCTGGCCTGATGCGTTCCTGTAAAGTCGTGTCCCTTTCACATTCCCAAAGTTCATTCGCTGCACACCGGCGCATGCGGCGGAGCGTCGACACGAACGAACTCCCTGCCGCTAGGTGACGTCGCCGTTGAAGGCCGCGCCCGGCCACTGCCGCCTCGCCTGAGATTGAGGCGGTTTAACCCTTCATCTCCAGCGCCGCCAGCTTCTTCTGCGTCTCGACGCCCAGTTCCGCCGCGATGCCGAGGGATGACGACGCCTCGTCGGGATATCCGTCCGCCGCGGCCGACCACGCGCGGTAAAGATAACGCTCGACGCCGGCAAACGACGCCAGCGGTTCCGCGGAATGACCCAACCCATGCCGCGCTACCAGCGCCTTCTGACCTCGCAGCAGCGGCGTAATCCAGGTTTTCTGCAACTCGTCCACGCCGTCGCACACGAGCTTCGCCGGCGCGCCGCCGGGCTGTCCGGCTTCGTAGCGCACTTCATCAATCCGCGCCACGAGTCGGCCGAGCGATTCGCTCGTGATCGCAATCACGCTGCCGTCGTCAGGAATCTCTGCCACGGCCGCGCGTTGCCGCCGGGCGAGGATCGCGCCGACAAAAAGCAGCGCCGTTCCCAGCATGGCGATCCATCGGCCCGGCCACCGACTGAACGAGAATTCCTTGACGCGGACGAATCGCCAAGGCGCGACGCGTTCCGGAATGCCGGCCGCGTTCTCCCGCAACACCTGCAGCGTCGCGGCATCGAGCTTCTGCCCGCGCTTGGCGACCGGGACAATCATGCCGGCGCCATCCAACTGCGCGCCGGCGCTGTCATTGAGCGTCAGCCCGGCGATCTCCGCGTCGGGCGCGGCAATCGGCACAAAATAGGCGCTCGCCGCGCCATACACGCCGAGCGAGGTACCCAGGATCATCAACAACGAGGCGAGCCACTGCACGACAACGATTCTCCCGTCGGGAATACTGATGTTTTCTGAAAGGGTAATGTCAGACGAAAGCCTGTTCGGCTACAGGCATTCGCCCCATTGTTTTCCACGAAAATTTGGCCTAGACGAAGCACTACAACCACTTCTCCAGCGTCGGCAACAACAGCGACAGCGCGGCGATCGTAATCGCCAGCAGCCCTTCGCCGATGACGAAACCGGCGCAAACGGGGACGCCCCATTCCTCGGCCCAGTCCTCCCCCTTCACGCGGGCGACGATCATTTGCACGATGCAGCCCAGGCCGTAGGTAAGAATGTTGTGGAACGGCAGATACATCGAGATGCCGACGAGCACGCCGAGGCCCGAAAACGCGCCGATGCCCATCAGCAGGCCGAAGAGCGCGCCCGAGCCATAAAGCGCATAGGGCAGTTCGCCCCCTTGCATCCCTTCGATCACGGTTTTCAGCGCGACCGCTTGCGGCGCTTCGGTCTCGGTGCCGGGACCGATCGGAATTCCGCGAGGTTCCTCTTTCAGCACAATGCCCGCGGCGTCAGCCTTGGCTTGGGCCTCGGCCTTCGTTTGCTCGAGATTATTGGAGACGATCAACAGCAACGTCGCCATCGACACGAACGGTCCAATGGCCGCCGTGAGGGTTTGCGAAACCTGTTGCCGGAGCGGCTTCGCGCCGATGAGCTGCCCGGTCTTGAGGTCGGTCATCATGTCGGCCGAGGCCGTGGTAGCGCAGCAGAGCGTCGCGCCGACCATCACGGCGCCGATCACGTCTCCTGTTCCTCCCAGCAGCATCACCAGCACCACGGTCAAGAGCGCGATGCCGGAAATCGGCGACCAATC
>CAZUBB010000098.1:10227-12701 GCA_964618485.1 uncultured Pirellulales bacterium | reverse complement strand
GAAATCATGATCCCCGCGAACCAGATCCAGACGACACCCACCGCCGTGATGATCAGATTCTGCAGTACGAAAGGCAGTCCGGCGAGCCAACCGGTGTCGCTCGGCGTCCGCGTCCACTGCGCGGCGAGAAACAGCACGACGGCACAAGGGACGGCGATCAGCACGATCGTCCGCAGATCGAGCTCGTCCTTCTCCGACGCAAGTTTCGACGCCGAGGCGATACTCTTGAGCGCCGCCCGCATCGCGGGAAGCGCGGCCACGATCCCCATCGTGGCGCCGCCAAGCAGCATGCCGATTCCCAGCGGCCGCGTCAGCGAGATGCGCGCAGTTTCCGTCACCTGGTGGTCGAGCACCGTCGGAGGCATGTAACCGGCCATAAAGGCTGCCGGGGCGAGGATCCAATACGCCAGAATGCCGCCGGCCAGCACCATCAGGCCGGGGCGTCCGCTCAAGTAACCGGCGCCAAACGAAAGCGGCGAAATCGCCAGCGTCAGCGCCAGGAAACCGGGCAATCCGAGCAACCGGCCGAGATGAAATTCCTCGCCATCGAGGAGAAGGTCGCCGACGCCGTCGCCATCGTGATCGGCGCGTTGCGTCGCCGCCTCGAACTCTTTGCGGGCCGCCTCGCTGTCATCCGTAGGAGGCGTAGGAACCGATAGCCGCCAATTGAGATCGCCGTAGCCGCGAGCCCGCGCTCCGCGCCATTTCAGCGACGCTGACGCCGTGGGGTAAAACAGCAGCGCGGCGAAGATCGCGCCCACGAGCAGCACCATCGATTTCTTACCGCCGGCCCCCGGCGCGCGGAGGATGGCGCTCATGGCCGTGCCGGAGGGGAAGCGCAGCCGATCGATCTCGATCATCTGCTTGCGCAGCGGCACGATAAATGCGCACCCCATGACCGCGCCGGCGGCGCACGCCAGGATGATCAACCACAAGCTTGAGTTGCTCGGCAACTCGTCGCGGTTCAGCAGATACAACACCGGCACCGTGAAGATAATGCCGGAAGTGATCGTGTTGACCGTCGAAGCCACGGTCTGGGCCATGTTGACTTCGAGAATCGAGCCCCGCCGCAACATGCCTCGCAGGACGCCGAAGCCGAGTACCGCGGCGATCGCGGAACCGGTGATCGTGAAACCGATCTTCAGCCCGGCGTAAGTCATCGCGGCGTTCATCAGAACGCCGATGACGATGCCAAAGATCATCGAACTCCAGGTGACCTCGGGGTAGCGTTTCTCGGACATGCGCGGCCCTTGTTCCAGTCGATCCGATGCACAAACCACTCCCCGCCTGCGGAGATCGCAGTATAAGCACCCCGCGCAGCCGACGCGATAGGGCAATCGCCGCTCCGTCCCCGCACTTCGGGCGGTTGAATTCGCCACCGCCCAAAGCGTTTAATAAACGCATGCGCCGCTTGGCCGAAAACCTGATTCGAGTCGCGATCGTCCTCATCGTTGCTGGGGCTTTCTTCGTCGAGCCGATCTCGGTCGAGACCAGTTCCATGGCCCCGCAACTGCTCGGCGTGCATGGCGCGACGGTCTGCCCGAAATGCGACCAGGAAATCCTCTGGGGAGCCGACCTCGTTCCGTTCGACGTGGCCGGCGTGGAGTGCCCGCGGTGCGGCGCCGGGCAGACCGAGTTCCACGATCGCGTCTCTGTCAGCGGAGACCGGCTGCTCGTGAACCAAAACGCCTTTCTGTTCCGCGCCCCGCGCCGATGGGAAATCGTCGCCTTCAGCGATCCCGAATTACCAAACAGGCAATTGGTGAAACGCATCGTCGGACTGCCGGGCGAAACGATCTCGATTCGCGATGGCGACCTCTATTCCGGCGACGCGCGGATTCAGAAGTCGCTCGCGGCGCTCCGCACGGTGGCGGTCCCCGTCAGCGACGTTCGCCAGGCGCCGAGCGATTTGCGACTCATTCCCTGGCGTGGCGAGACGAACGCCTCGCAGTGGGAAACGCACTCCACGAAGCGCGGCGCGGTTTTCCTTCATCCACCGACGTTGACCGCTGGCGAATACGACTGGCTTGTATTCCGGCCGATCGCAGCGACCGACGCGGCGAACCCAATCAATGACGCGCTCCCGTACAACCAGGATCGCCTGCGACGACCATACCCGGTGGGCGACGTCCTGTTGACGTTCATGGCACGCTTCCAGGGCGATGGCCGGCTGGCGATCCGCTTTCCCATGCGACAGGACGTGCTCCTCACCATCTCCCCACGCGACGGCCGCGTCGAGGCGCTCATGGCCGGGCAATCGCGCCGCATCGCCGCCCTGGGGCCCTTCGGCTCACGGTCAGTGAATATCGCCGCCGCGACCTGCGATGGCCGCCTGCTCGTGGAGGTCGACGGCCAGGGCTTTCAGTTCGCAATCGACGACGCAACTTCCGCTGGCACGGCCGCGCCGCTCGCCATGGGCGCCGCAGGCGTGGGGGCGGAGATCGCGGGGCTCCGGGTCGACCGGGATCTTTACT
>CAZUBB010000098.1:6602-10217 GCA_964618485.1 uncultured Pirellulales bacterium | reverse complement strand
GCCGGAAAACCGCCCCACCCAGGCCTACCAACTGGCGGACGACGAATACCTCATGCTGGGGGACAATTCCTCTCGCTCCTACGATTCCCGCTACTGGGAACCTCCCGGCGTCGCGCGTAAGTCGTTGCTGGGCCGCCCTTTTCTCGTTCACGGGGCGAGCCGCGCCTCCTGGACCGCCGGCTGGGGGTTTCAAGTTCCCGATTTCGAGCGGATTCGCTATATTCCGCCAGCCGCGGGCGAATAACGCCTGGGCCGCGTAGAATCGCTATCCGCACCGCTGACGACGATATTCCAGGTTGGAAGCAGCCGCATGGCTAAGAAACCGAACGACCAAGACGCGGAACGATTCCCCGACGTGAAGACGAAGGATGCCCCGGCCGCGTTCCGCCGCGGCAGCACCGAGCCCAATTCCGCCCCGCTGCCGAAACCGGACGGCCTCCGCGACGGAATCGAGGCGGTCGTGATCGCCTTCATCCTGGCGTTCCTCTTCCGTACCTTCGAGGCCGAGGCATTCGTCATTCCGACCGGGTCGATGGCCCCCGGGCTGATGGGAGCGCATCACGACCTGACCTGCGAAATCTGCGGCTACCGCTACCAGGTCAACTCGCACGAGCTCGACGAAAAATTCGCCCTGGAGCACGCGCGCGAGGTCGCGGAACTGTACGACGGGTTTACGCAGGCCAGCGCACGCGGGGACAAGCGGGCGGCGCAAGCCTACCAGGATCGTATCGACCGAGAAAACCAGGCGTACGCCAATCGCATGACCGTGCGCGGCACCTGCCCAATCTGTCGCTTCACGATGGACCTGCAGGATAAAAGCAAAGGCGATTCGCGCGGGACCGCATTTTCCGGCGACCGCTTGATCGTCACCAAGTTCCCGTACGAATTCGGCCAGCCGCGGCGCTTCGACGTGGCGGTGTTCAAGTATCCACACGGCCCGCGCGAGAATTACATCAAGCGTATCGTCGGGCTTCCCAACGAGAACATTCTGCTGTTCCACGGCGATGTCTTCACGAGCCCGGTGAACAGCGACCAGCCGTTGACGATCGCGCGCAAGCCGGAGAGTAAACTGCTGGCGATGTCGCAAATCGTGCATGACAACAATTATGTCGTTCGCCCGAATGGAGAGCCCGATCCGCTGCTCGCGGCCGGCTGGCCGACGCGCTGGCATGGCGGCAGTTGGAACAACGCCTCGGGCGTGCTGGCATTCGACCGCGCCCGGACCGCCTGGACGGCCGGCGACGAGGGCCGAGCGTTTTCCGTCGACCAGAAGAACCAGACGCCCGACGATTGGCTCCGCTATCAGCACATCGTGCCGGGAACCGACGTCTGGGACGGCTTCGTGGCGAACAAGATGAAATCGTTGCCGACCGATCCGCAGGCCAAGCCCCGGCCGGAGTTGATTACCGATTTCTACGCCTATGACACCAATCTCGACATGAACGATATTCGTGGTTTCGGCCGGAACGCGGACGCGCAGCAGGTTATTGGCCTGGGCATGCACTGGGTCGGCGACTTGATGATGGAGTGCTGCTTGAAAGTGACCGAAGCGGCCGACAGCGGAGCCGTTACGTTGGAGTTGGTCGAAGGGAGCATGGTCGACCAGCAAGGCGCACGCGTCCCATGCCGCTTTCAATGCCGCATCAATCTCGAAACCGGCGAGGCGACGCTCACCGTGCTCGGCATTCCCGGCAACGATTGGAGCCGCTCCCCACGGACCGCCAAGACGGCCGTTCAAGGCACGGGCGAATACGACGTCCGCTTCGCCAACTTCGACGACGAGCTGCTCCTGTGGGTGAACGGCAGCCGCGTGCAGTTCTCCCAACCGACGGAGTACACGTTCCCGTCCCAGGATCCGCGGTTGAGAAACAACCGCCCGACCGAGGCCGACCTGGCGCCGGTCGGCATCAAGATCGATAACGCGTCAGTCACCGTGGCCGACTTGAAAGTGAAACGCGACATCTATTACATCGCCACGACCGACACCTCGGTCAGCCCCTTGCGCGATTACATGGAAAACACGATTCTGACGTCGAGTCCGAGCGAGGCGACGCAGCGCGAGTTCATGTCGAATCCCGGACTGTGGGGCGCGTTCGACCACCTGCGCGGAATTGAATTCACGACGGGACCGGATGACTTCCTCCCGCTGGGAGACAACAGCCCGCAGAGCGCCGACGGACGCTTGTGGCATGGTTCGCCGTTCGTGAATCGGCGTCTGCTAATCGGCGAAGCACTCTTTATCTACTGGCCGCACTCATGGATGTTCCCGCTGCCGAACGTGCGCGACATGGAGTTTGTTCGATAGGAGGAGAAAAGAAGAAAAGGAGAAAAGGAGAAAAGAAGTTTGGCAGCCACAACGCATGGCAATACAAGCTTCTTTTCTCCTTTTCTTCTGTTCTCCTTTTCTCCTCCCAATAATCATGGAGGATCCGCCGCCAATGGCCATGCTGGAAGCTTCGGGGCTTGTCAAAATCTATAGCGGGAAGCGCGTCGTAGACGGCGTCGACTTCGAGGTCGAGGAAGGGGAGATTGTCGGACTGTTGGGGCCAAACGGCGCCGGCAAGACGACCAGCTTCCTGATGACCTGCGGAATCATCGAGCCCGACGCCGGCACCGTGATCCTCAACGGCGAAGATGTTACGCGCTGGCCGATGTATCGCCGCGCCCGCGACGGCGGCATGGGTTACCTCGCGCAGAAATCGAGCGTGTTCCGCAAGCTCTCCGTCGAGCAGAATCTGCTGGCGGTGATGGAATTGCTCGGCTTCGACCGCAAACGCCGCCGCCGCCGCGCCGACGAGTTGCTCGACCAGTTCGGGATCGGCGAACTGCGCAAGCGGACCGCGATGAAGCTCTCTGGCGGCGAAATGCGCCGCCTGGAAATCGCCCGCTGTCTGGTTTCCAATCCGAAATTGATTCTGCTCGACGAACCGTTCACCGGCATCGATCCGGTGACGATCGCCAGCATTCAGCAGATCATCCGCGATCTGCGCGAGGACGGCATTTCGATCCTCATCACCGACCACCAGGTCCGCGAAACGCTGCAAATCACCGACCGCAGCTACGTGATTCGCAAAGGCCAGGTCCTCTGCCACGGCAGCCCGTCGGACGTCACGCGACATCCCGCGGCGCGGAAGTACTACTTCGGCGAAAACATGGACCTCGGCAGCGCCATCACCGGCCCACATCGCCCGCGCGGCGTCGCCCGCCACGCAGTCGCCGCGCTGGATGACGACGGCGACGAAGACGAGGAATAGCCAGCCGAGTTCTGTAGCCGAGGTCAGCGCCGTCTTCTGTAGCCGAGGTCTGTGACCTCGGGGAGTTGATTGGATCACGTCCAACGCGCCGGCCTCACAGAGGCCAGCTACAGACGGAAACGAGCCTCCGGCTGGCTCTAGGATGCCGGTTTGTCCTCTGCCGCGTCGCGTGCCGCGCGAAAGCGCTCCAGGGCTCGGATCATCAGTCCTGATTCCGGATCCCCTTCCACCGCGCGTTCCTCTGTGCTGACCGCCTTGTCGAACTCGCCCGCGGCGAAATAGCAGTGCGCCAGCGTGTCGAGGTACCCGGCGTCGTCCGGTTGCAGCTCGAGCGAACGTTGCGAGCAGGCCAGGGCCTCTT
>CAZUBB010000098.1:0-6592 GCA_964618485.1 uncultured Pirellulales bacterium | reverse complement strand
TCACGTCGCCATCGGTGTTGGCCAGCAGCCAGGCCAACTGGTTGTACGGAACCGGATCGCGCGAGGTGTCGCGAATCATCATCCGCTGCAGATCGGCCGCGGCGGCGATGAATCCGCGAATGCGCTGCCGTTGATCGGTGGGCACATCCGGATGCCGATGCAACGCAATCAACACGTCGAGATCCGTGTTATCCGCATCAATTGCCGCGAGCAATTTCTCGAGTTGCTTCGCCGGATCGTTCTTGACCGCAGTCGCCTCGAAGAACAGCATCCGCGCCTTCATCGACGGTGGGTCGCGGAGCAGCGTCTCCGCCACCCGGGCCTGTTGCGGCGCGGCCTTGAGCGCGTCCAGGCAGGCGCGAAGGCAATCGGCGGCCGCCTGGCTGTCGCCGCGATCGTACAGCGCTTCGGCCACGAGAATCCGCGCGGTCAGCACGCCCGGCGATTCCGGCGGCCCGGTGTCGATGACCTTTTGAAACTCCGCCGTCGCGTAGCGCCGCATGCCGAGCAGATTCAACTCGCGCCCCACCTGCGCATGCCGCGCGGGATCGTCGCCCGATGCGGCCAACGCCTTCGCCGCGATCTCATCCGCGCGCGCCGTTTCCCCTTGCTTACCACGGGCCTGCGCGAAGTGATAAAGCAGCACCGGATCGCGCTCGACGCGCTCCCCAAATCGCCCTTCGACCTCGTCGAGCATGTTCCACGCTCTGCGCTCGGCAAACCATTTCACGAGGTCGCGCAGCGATAGGCTCGTGCCGGGATCGAGCAGGACAAGCTGCCGCATCGCTTTGTCCGCTTCCTCGCGGCGATCCAGATCGAGGAGCCAATCCGCTTGCACGCGGATCATCGTGCGAATGATCTCCACGTGGGAACGCTGCGGAAACGCGCGGAACGTCGCCTGCTCCTCGCCGACGAGTTGCACCCAGGATTGCACCGCGGCCGAGGGATCGGCGCTGCGTTCGAGCGCCGCGCGTAACCACTGCGCACCGGGGCGTGTACTTTGGCCCAGCGTGCGGTTGACCATCTGTGCCACGTCGTCGTCAATGGTCCGCCGCTTTAACAGTCCTTCGACCGCCCGCAACCCCGCCTGCTTGGAGCGCAACGGCGAGCTTTCAAATCGGACCAGCCGCGCCAGCGCAGGCAATCCTTCCGCGTTGGGAAGCTTCGCCAGGGCGTCGATCGCCACGCGGCGCGCCCGATCGTCCCCCTGGGAATAACCGTTGAGAATCTGGCGAACCTCGTCGCTGTCGGTCGACGACGCCCACTCCACCTGCATGCGGCGGACCAGGTAGCGAGCCCGGGCAGCGACTTCAGGATCATCCCCTTGCTCGGCCGCCGAGAGGGCGTCAAAGGCCTCGAAACCGAGTTCCTCGATCGCCTGTTGTGCAGCCTCGCGCTCCGTGTAATCGGCGCTGCCGAGCTGCTCGATCAGCGCGTCCAACTTCTTGGGATCGACGCTGGAAGATTGCCCCCACGCCAAGTCGAGCATGAACAACCACGCCACGGCGCAGACTAAGAGGGGTGTCCGTCGCATGTGAATTCCAACCCTCGGGGGCCTCCATTCGTCCGGCGCAGCCATCCGCGGCGCTTCGCTCAATTCTAACGGACAAAGCGACAGAGTGGCAAATCGCGGCGATTTGCCGCGACTACGCAACGGAACTCCACATTTCCCGGCGCTCCTTGCGACCGGGCGGGGCACCCGATAAGCTGAGTGGCACTTGCCGGCGCCCCTCGTGTTTCAGGGAGGAGTCGCGATGTTGGTGCTTTCCCGTCGGGCGAATGAGCGAATTCAGATTGGCGACGAGGTCACGGTTACCGTGGTCCGCATCGCCGATGGCGTGGTGCGCTTGGGCATTGAGGCCCCCGGCCACGTCAGTGTCGTACGGCTGGAATTGCAGGAACCGGCCGACGAAGCGTCCCGCGAGTCGGATGCGTTTGGAAAACGTTAGGTTGGCGCTAGCGCGAATCGCCTTCGCCGTCGATGCGCGTCAGGTCTTCCACACGCCGCGTCGATTCCATGATCGGAGTGCCGTCGCTCCGCACCGGAGCGGTCTGGCCATGCTGGGCGTCGCGCAGGCGTGAGAGCTTGGTTGCGAGATCAGCCTCGCCCATTTTTCCGGCGGTTGGCGCGTAGCCCCAGTCAATCGTGCGTCCCTGGAAGGTCGTCAGGTGAAATCGGTAGCGGCTCCCGTGGACCGTGCTGCTGGGTTTCGTCGGCACGATCGCATCGAGACCCAGCGTCGGCCAATCCTCGCGCAACACTTCGGCGATCGCCGCGCCGTCGACGACGCGCGGATCGCTCCACGGCGCCCCGAAGACGCTCGTGGGCTTGTCCACGCCCGTAAGACGCGGCAGCGTCGCCAATTCACTCTCGGGAATATCAGCCCGTGGCAACAGCACGCCGGCGCGGTCGACGACGTAGGTTCCGTCCGGCAGCGCGACGACGCACATCGGACGGCGATACTTAATCTCCACGTCGACCCGCGCTGGAAACGACTTCCGCACGCTGGTCACTTCTTCCACCCAAGGATGCAGTGCAAACGCGCGGGCGATATCGACCGTGAGCCGATCATTCAACACCGACATATTGCCGGCCAGGCTCGCGTCGCGGACGACTTCGTTGCGGATGTTCGCCCGCGGATGCAACCACGTCGGCGCCGGCGTGACGTGCAGTTCCGCCACCGGCACCTGGTACTCGGGCAACGCGTAGACGTCCTCGCGAATATTCCGCCAGATCGCCGCGCAAAGGCCGATCGCCGCGGCCGCCATCGCGGCGGCATAGAGTGCGCGACGCACCTTGCGTTCGCGCAGTAGCGTCGCCGGAGCAAACAACTGCCCGAACGCCTTCCGCAACAGCGACGGCTGGACCGGTGCCGGTTCCGCCTTGGGGGCCGCCATCAGTACCTCTCGCCGGAAACGTAGAGATCCCCGCGCAGGGCGGGCCTTTATCTATCGTTCGGCGAACGCCGCGGCGACGAATGAGACGATCCGGCGACGGCGTAAATTCGGCAAAGTTTACCGGCGCGCCATGACCGCTGAGATTTCCGTGCGCGCCTCAATCCGAATCGCCGCGTCGTGCGGGCAATGGGTCACGCATGCCGGCGACTGACTGGGCAGGCTGCTGCAGAGATCACACACGACTGCCCGCGAGAGTTCTTTCTCGTGCGCCTCGCCCTCGGGACCTTTCTGCTTCTCCCAATCGAACAGCCCGTGCATTTGAATCGAGCCGTAGGGACATTGCTCGGCGCAAAGCGAACAGCCGATGCACCATTCGCGGATCACGATCTGCCCGTTGTCGCCGCGGTTGATCGCCCCCACCGGGCAGCCGATCATGCACACGGGATCGAGGCACTCGCGGCACGTCAGCGGCACCAGAAACCGCCCGAAGCGCGGGCCGTCGAGATAAAGCCGCGTGCGCCCATCGTCGTGCGTGTTGACGCAAGCCCGTACGCAATCGCCGCAACGGGTACAGCGATCGAGATCGATCAGCATCAACTTCTGCCCCTGGAACAGGCCAAGCTCTTCATAGCGCGGAGACGCCTGCAACTGGCCTTGCACTTCGCCCGGCGCGGCCTCAATGCGGCGGCGCGTCTCGACGGATCGCTCAGTGACGACCTGCTGCACGCGTGCCTTGAGCGCTGGGTTGGCCTCGGCCAGCGCATGAAACGTCGCGGCGTCAATCTTCACTAACTCCACGCGCGGCGGCGCGATACCGGCGGCGCCCTTGGCTTCCTTCTGTCCGCTGTCCGGGTGATCGAAGGCCACGCAAGTGGCGCTCCGCGCTTCGCCGGACATGACCCCCATTTCGCCAAGGAAATCTCCGCGCGTCAGATACGCCAGCGTGCGCCGCGGGCCATCGTGTGCGGCCCGCGCGGCAATCGTGCCCGGAAAGAGCGCCGCCAGTAACGCGCGGTTGAAGCTGCGGAGTTCCAAGTCGGACCAGGCCTTGGGATCATCCTCAAGCCCTGTCGCGGCGGCCGCCGCCGCGGCGCTCGTCGCCGCCTTGAGGATCTCCGGCAACTTCTTGCCAAGCGCCGTCGGGGTTGCCGCGGAAGCGATCAAGGCGTTGAGCGCCCCAATGACGCCGGCTGCATCGGTCACTCCGTCCAGCAAAGGCCTGGGAAGCGTCTTCAATACCTTGGCGGCAGCGCTCTCTGGCGCCGCGGACGCGAATTGCGCTTGCAGATCGGAAACTGCCGCGGGCGTAAGTTCGCTCGCGCGCACCAGCGACGACACGTTCTTGAGCACCTTCACCAGGCCGCTGCGCACCACGTAGATGCTGTCCGACGGCTCGTGCTCGTCGAAGACAATCTCGCCCGGCTGGAAGTTCAGCAATTCGACCTTGCCGCACAATTCCTTGAATTGCGCATCCGTGAGGAACTCAAACAGCGACAGTCGCCGCAGGTGACCGGCCAGCACGCGCTCCCGGTAAATCTGATCCATCCGCGACTTGTAACCCTCGTCGCGTTGCATCTGATCCAGCACGTCGCGCGTGAATTCCAGCACGTACCAGTCGCGAATCACCGCGACCGTCGCCGACCGCGGGCTGCGCGTCAGGCAACTCATCTCGCCGAAGACGTCTCCTTCGCGCATGGGCGATTGCAGCGAGCTACTATCGATATCGCTGGGGCCGTCGACCGGAATGAGCCGAGGGCGTTCCTCCGCGACCACAGACATTGCCGCGCCGAAGAGGTTGCGCGTTAACTTGCCCCAAAACCCGGTCGGCGGCGCGACCGCCCTCTGCCCGATCGCCAGCCGCGCGAGCGCCGCCACGCGATCGTTCACGCCGGTCTTTTCTGCCAGCCGCGCCGCCCGTTGCTCCAGCGACGATACTTCGCGTTCCAGCCAGGAAAGTCGCGCGGAATCCCCACCTTGCGCACGGGCCGATTCCAACTGCCCGCGGCGCAGCTCCAACAGGTCTTCGGTCGTCAGCAGATAATAGGCGGTGAAGCCAGCTTCGCCTTGACGGCAGATCGCCGCTTCTTCCGGATCATCGGCGCGGTATCGCCGCAGCACGATCGAATCGGCCTTCGAGCCAAAATTCGGCCGCCGCTTCATCTGCGCAAAGAGCTGCAACTTCTCCAACTCCGCCGCCGTCAACGCCTCGTCGCCGTCGCGTTCATCGAGTTTGCTGTCGATTTCGGGAGCGGACATGGAGGGAGGAGCCAGGAGTTAGTAGAACGGAGTTCGGAGAAAGAAATGGCCGCTCCAAGCCCAGGGGTGGCCACCACGGACCAGCTACGCTCGAAAGTCCCAGTGCGGCCTCCCCTGGGATTCTCAACACCGCGGCGCGATTCTACTCCACCCCCATCGTCCCGTTAACCCGCTTGAGAAAACGCCGGCGATTCCTCCTCCGGTTCCGCCTCCAGTTCCAACTGGGGGCGTCGCTCTTCAGCGATGACAAACACCGGCCGCCCCTGCGATTCGCGATAAATCCGGCCGACGTATTCCGCGACCAGCCCCAGCGACGCCAGTTGCACGCCGCTAACCATCGCCAGCGCCGCAGCCACGAGCCCTGCGGTCGACAAACTGCCGCTCAACAGCAAATCGGCAAAGACGCCGAGCAAGATCCCACCACTCAGCAACAGCGCCATCGCGCCGAGCAGCCCAATCCACCGCAACGGAGCGTCGCTCAGGGCACATAGCGCGTCGAAGGCCAGCGCCAAACGTTTCACGAAGTCGTATTTCGTCTCCCCGGCCAGCCGCGCGTCGCGATCGTAGCGCACCGCGGTCTGTCGGAAGCCAACCCAACTCAACATGCCGCGCACAAAGCGGCACCGCTCCGGCAGCTGCGCAAAGGCGTCGACGACCGCGCGATCGAGCAGCCGGAAATCGCCCGTATCGAGCGGTACGCTGACGCGCGAGACGCGATTCAAGAAGCGGTAAAACAAATGGCTCGTCGCCCGTGTGAACGCCGTTTCGCCGTCGCGAGCGCTTCGCTGGGCATAAACGACATCGAAGCCGCCGTGCCATTGCGCCAGGAGCGCGGGAATCAACTCCGGCGGGTCTTGCAGATCGGCGTCGATCAGCACGACCGTCTGCCCTCGCGCCGCCAGCAATCCGGCCGTCGTCGCGGCTTCGTGCCCGAAGTTACGGCTGAAACTCTGGAAACCGACGCGCGGCTCGTTAGCGGCGCAGTGCCGCATGATTTCCAGCGATCGGTCGGAGCTGCCGTCATTGACGAGCAGAATCTCATAATCGACCGTCACCGCTCCCAGCACGCGTGTGAGCCGTTCCACCAGCGACGGCAGGCAGGCCTCTTCGTTAAACACCGGTACGACGACCGAAATCAGCGGCCGCGTGGCGTCGCGCAACCGCCGGCGCGTCGTGCCGGCCAGTTCCGGAGCTTGATTCAGGAGCGTGGACATCCGTTTCCCCGCCTAGCTGTCGGGTTGCGAACTCAATGGAAGCCGCGCGCTGTACCTTTGCATTCCGTGCGGGCGCAACTCGCGACCGTGGAAATGTAGCGAAGTCAAAGATTCTGGGGAACGCGAGTTTCGCGGACCTTCCGGAGGCGACCATTGTCTCGGTCAAACCTGCCTTGCCCGCGAGCTGGCGTTTGCGTATTTTCCCGCCGCGAGAGGGTGGCGGA
>CAZUBB010000097.1:0-16200 GCA_964618485.1 uncultured Pirellulales bacterium | reverse complement strand
CCGGCGCTTCGTCTTTCTTCTTGGCTTGCCGTTTGGGCAGATGCGCCTTTGCTTCGGGGTTGATTTCCAGCAGGGTGTTGTGGACGTTCGTGGAGTAGGGGTTCGCGACTAAGTCGGCGCCCAACTGGTGCAGGATGCTGCCGAATTCGATTCCCTTGTTCTTGGGAATCGCGCGTTCCAGTCCGGGCACGTTCCCGGCCTGCTGCTCGGCTTCGTTGATAATGCCGACGATTTGCAGCGCCCAGAGCGCTCCGCGGTCGAGCGGAATCGAGTGGCCACCCAGCCCGGCTTGCGTGATGTAGGCCACGGCGAAGGGGGTGACTCCGGAGATCGACTGCAACTTGGCGACGGCCTGGCCGAGATTCTGCTTGCGCATGGCCTCGATCTCGAACGAGTAGTTCGACTCAAAGACCGCCTGCAGGGCGCGGCGCAAGTTGGACGCCGCGGCCGCGGCATCGGGGAGCGACGTCATTGATTCGGCCAGTTCCTTGACCGTCGTGACGCGGATCTCGTTCCAATCGAAGAAGCTCGCCTCGAGCGCCGCGTAGGCCTGTTCGGCCGCCTCGTACGTGGAATTCTCCAGGCACAGGGCGAACAACAATTGCTCCATCAGCGGCCGTTCGGCCGCCGGGGTGACTGGTTTGTAATGCTTTTTGAGTACCTTGTGCGCCTTGGTCAACAACGCGGCGCGATTCGGTGGATTGGCCATGCAACTCTCTTAGCGGCGTTCTCAACAATGAGGTCCAGCGTCCTGCCCTAACACTGTCCTGCGTTCGTCGGTCTTAGGTTTCTTCTTCGTCCAGTTCCGTCGCGTCAATATCGTCCGTTTCGTCGGTCGCGTTATCCTCTGCCGTCGCGTCGTCTTCATCGTCCTTCGGCAGCACGCGTTGCAGGATTTCGGCTACGGCAATCGAGTGCTTCACGCCCTGATCGAGGACGAACTCCAGCTTCGGCGTGTAGCGCGTGTCGATCCGTTCCGCGATCTTCGACTGCAGGAAACCGGCGGCGCTGCGCAAGCCGTGCAGCGCGAGTTCCTGTTTCTTTTCATCTCCCATCACTGAGACGCGGACCTTGGCCTGCCGCATGTCGGGCATCACTTCGACGAGGGTCACCGTGACGTTCTTGACGCGCGGATCCTTCAACTCGGTCAGGATCGCCATGCTCACGACCTGACGAATCGCGGCGGCGGCTTTCTGGACGCGGCGGGAGGAAGACATGCGGCGAAGCGGGGGGAAAGAGATCGGACGAGGAAGCGCAGGCGGATCGGCGGTTGGTGGCGACTACAACGTTCGGGCGACCTCTTCCACGCGGTAGGCTTCCAGCACATCTCCTTCTTTGAGGTCGTTGAACCCGGCCAGCTTCATGCCGCACTCCAGGCCTTCGCGCACTTCCTTGGCGTCGTCCTTCTCGCGTTTCAGCGAATCGAGGCGGTAATCGCCGATAACGCGATTCTCGCGGATGACCCGCACGCGGGCATTGCGCTCGATGGTGCCCGACAGCACGCGGCAACCGGCGATCGCGCCCACGCGGCTGATCACGAAGACTCGCTGGACCAGGGCCCGGCCGAGTTCGACGTCGCGCTGCTCGGGCTTGAGCATCCCTTCCAGGGCCGCCTTGAGGTCCTCGGTGACCTTGTAAATGATGTCGTACCGGCGGATCTGGACTTTGTATTGTTCGGCCAGACTGCGGGCGCCTTCGTCGGGCACCACGTTGAAGCCCATGATGACGGCGTTCGAGGCGTGGGCCAGGTGAACGTCGGCCTCGCTGATGCCGCCGACCGTCGCCTGCAGGATTTTGATCTGCACTTCGTCGTGCTGCAGCTTGGTCAGTTCCTTGCGAATCGCCTCGATCGAACCGCGAGTGTCGGCGCGGAGGATCAGGTTCAAGGTCTGCACTTCGTTGCGGCCGAGGCGCTCGGCCAGGTTTTCGAGCGTGACATGCTCGGAGACACCGGCGCCCAGCGCTTGCTGCCGTTGCACCTCGCCGCGCTTGGTCGCGATTTCACGGGCCTGGGCGATGTCTTCCAGGGCATAGAAGTGGTCGCCGGCGCCGGGGGGCAAGTCGAGGCCCGTCACATTGACCGGCGTCGAAGGACCGACCGACTCGTACGACTTCCGCGGATCGAGCGTATCGTACATCGCCTTGACGCGGCCCGACGCCGGACCGCAGACGACGACGTCGCCGACCTTGAGCGTACCCTTTTGCACCATGAACTTGGCGACCACGCCGCGGTCTTCGCTCTGCTCCGCCTCGATGCAGGTGCCGAAGGCGGCGCGATCGGGGTTGGCCTTGTACTCATGCAGTTCTGCGACCGTAAGCAGGGTTTCCAGCAGGTCGTCGATGCCGGTTCCCTTGGTGGCGCTCGTCTTCACGACTTCCGTATCGCCGCCCCACGTCGTGGGCAGCAGGTAGTTCGTGGCCAATTGCTGGAAGATACGGTTTTCGTCGTAGCCTGGCAGATCAATTTTGTTCAGCGCGACGACGATCGGCACGCCGGCGGCGCGGGCGTGGCTGATCGCTTCCTCGGTCTGCGGCATGACGCCGTCGTCGGCCGCGACGACCAGGACCGCGATATCGGTCACTTGCGCACCACGGGCTCGCATTTCGGTGAACGCCTCGTGACCGGGCGTATCGACGAAGGCGATCGGGCGGCCGTCTTTTTCAATGCGGTAGGCCCGAATGTGCTGCGTGATGCCGCCGCTTTCGCCGCTGACGACATTGGTGCCGATGATTTTGTCCAGCAGCGACGTCTTGCCGTGGTCGACGTGACCCAGGAACGTGACGATCGGCGGGCGCGGCGCGAGCGCTTCCTCGGCATCGGCCTGACCGAGTTGCTCGGCCAATTGTTGTTCCTGGTCGACCGGCTTCTTGAAGTCGACTTCGACTCCCATTTCGACGGCCAATAGCTCGGCCATTTCGATATCGAGCGTGCTGTTGATGGTGGCCATCGTGCCAAGTTTGAGCAACTGGCCCAGAACGCGATTGGCCGGCACACCGACGGCCTCGGAGAACGATCGGACGGTGCAGGGAAGTTCCACGACGACATTGCTCTTACGAGGCGCGGACGTATTCGCACCCGTGCGACGAATCGTCGCCGAGCGATGACGTCCATCTCCTTCTTCATCCGGCCGGCGTCGGCGCGAGCCGACGCGCTTGCGGCCAATCGTGCGCTGATCGCGCGCGCCGGGACCGGCGTCGCCTGCACTTGCCGCGCTTGTTCCGGTCGCGTCCCCCCAAGGTCAACGGCGGGCGACTCGCGCCTCCGGCGGCCGGTGGACGTGCAGCGCCCGGTTCCTCGCGGCCGTCTTTACCGCGAGCGACGGCGGTCTTGCGCTTCTCCTCATGTTTCTTGACCAGCTCCTCGAGCGGTTTCGTGCCGCCTTTTTGCCGGGCGCGAATCGCGTCGAGTGGGAGCTTGATGTCGGGCTTTTGCGGTTCCGGCTCGTTTGACTTGGCGACCGGGGGAGGCGTGGCCGTCGGCATGCGCCCGACGCGGACCGCCGGCGCGGATGGCTTCTCGCGTTCGCTGGACTTGCCCCCTTCGCCTCCGGCCTTCTTATCGCCGGCGGACTTGTCGCGGCGCGGCACCATGAGCGGCGGGCGCCCGGTCCCGGTCGGGGGAATGTAGCTTTCGCGGCTAACGGGTGGCGGCTCGTTGGAGATGATCGGTCTGGCGGGAGCGGGTCGAACCGGTACCGGTGGCTGCGCGGCCGTCGCGGCAATCTTCGGGGGCGCCGGAGCGACCGGCGGCGCAGGAGTGGGGGGCGGCGGCGGAGGCGCGACGGCGGTTGCAGCGCCGCTGCTGGAGTGCGTGGGGATCTCGTGGATCGGGCCGGACGCCACGGCCGCCGGGCGCGTCGGCGCGGCGGCCGCGCGGCTGCCGCCGCTCAGGTAGGCCTTCAGCTTGGCCACTTCCTCGTCGGTCAAGCTCGCCAACGCGGAACCCTTGCCGGGCAGACCTGCTTTCGCGCAGATGTCCACCAACAACTTGCTGTCAATGTTCAGCTCTTTGGCGAGCGAATAAATCCGTGCGGCCAAGTCGAAAACTCCCTTCGCGAGCGATGCGTTCGAGGCCCCACACTGGGGGCCATCGCAATCGGCTGGCGAGCCCTGCGAAACGTTAATTCATGCCCTGATCTCCCGTGCGACCACGCGGAAAGCCCTAGCGGGACTTTCCGCACGATGCGGATCACTCCGCCGGCTGTGCGGCAGCCGACGCGTCCTGATCCAGCGATTCCTCCACATCCGGCGGCGAATCGCTTGCCTCTTCCGGCGCCGCTTCGTCGGCGGCGGCCGGCAACTCGGATTCCACGCTCGGCGGCAGGGGCTCCAACCCCGCTTCGGCCCGTTGCGTCGCCTCGGCCTGTTCCTCGGCGACCGTGGCCGCGGCGATTCGATCTTGCTCGCGTTGCCGGCGGCGCTCTTGAGCAGCCGCGGCTTCCGCTTCTTCGGCCCGTGACTCGGCTTCGGTGACGATGGCGTCGGCGTCTTCGGCCGTCAAACCGCCCATCTCCATCAAATCGTCAGGCTCGATGATCGACAGATCATCGTATGACAAAAAGCCCTCGCCCACCAGGCGCTCCGCCAATTCCTCGGTCACGTTTTCGATGGAAGCGAACCCGGCCACCGCCCGTTCGATCCCCTCGCCGAGCTCCTCGCGGGTCATAATCTCGATGTCCCAGCCGCAGAGCTTGCTCCCCAGCCGGACGTTCTGACCGCGCTTTCCGATCGCCAGCGAGAGCTGATCCTCGCGGACGAGCACAATCGCCCGGCCGAGCATCTGGCAGAGGATCACTTCCTCGACCTCGGCCGGCTGCAGGGCGTTCGGGATCAGAACCTGCATATCGTCGCTCCAGCGGACGATATCGATTCTTTCTCCGGCCAGCTCGTCGACGATGTTCTTGATGCGGTTTCCGCGGACGCCGACGCAGGCGCCGACTGAGTCGACGCGCTGATCGGTGCTGCTCACGGCCACCTTGCTGCGGTAGCCCGGCTCCCGGGCCATGGCGCGGATCTCGATTACGCCGTCGGCGATTTCGGGGATTTCCTGCTCGAACAGGCGACCGACGAGCGCCGGCCGCGTGCGGCTGAGGATGATTTTCACCTTGCTGCCGGCTTTGCGCACTTCGAACACCGTGGCGCGGACGCGCTCGTTGGCGTGGTGCGTCTCGCCGGGAATCTGCTCGGAGCGCGGCAGGATCGCCTCGGTGTTGCCGAGTTGCACCGTGGCGGTGCCCCCTTCGTAGCGTGTGACAATGCCGGTGATCAACTGGCCGCGGAGCGCCTCGTACTCGTCGAACAGCGCGTCGCGTTCCGCCTCGCGAATCTTCTGGATGATTTCCTGCTTGGCCAACTGGGCGCCGATGCGGCCGCTCAGTTCATCGGGATCGAGCTTTTCGCCATTGTGCGTACCCGAGACTTGCCCGGACTGCCGATCGATGTTGACGACCACCTCTTGGTCTTCGCCATATTGCTTCTTGGCCGCCTTGGCCAGCGCCGATTCAATCGCCTGGAAAACGATTTCCTTGGCGATCGCCTTGTCGCGATGGATGGCATCGACGATTCGCAGGACTTCGGTGGCGTTCATGGTGATTCATTCACCCATCTCGCGACGGGCGCCTTCAAAGGTTCTCGGTACGGCCCCAGCTCAGTCGTGATATTCGCTTTGCTCGAACCACCGACGGCCATCGGCTGGCCGGTTGCCAAGGCGCCGAACAACTCGCGACGGTACGCGAATCGCCGGGAAGCCTTATCAGGAGGACGATGCAGGCTGCAGGCGTCAGGCTGCAGGTCTACCGCGTCCCAATTCTTTTTCCTGTTTGGGGGTCAAACCACGTTGCACGGTGATTGCCCCAAACGTTTGTTATCACACCTAACTCGAAGCTCGTGCCGGTCGGTGATTTGACCCACCACCAGCTCGATGCATCAAGTTTCTCGTTTGCGACTCCCAATTCAATTGCGGTGTACTCGGTGTCACCCCGCCATTCCTTCGATACGACTTTTCCAGCTCCGACTTGTCTCCAACCTGCTTCGCCTCGCGGTCCCGACAGGTCGCTGGTCAGCGCCAAATGTTGCGGTCGTACGCCCAACTTCAATCGAGGACGACCCAACGATTGGACGGGCCAGTTCTGCTGCTCGCTCTCCGTCAACGGCCACGACCAGCCGTCTCCCTCGACGAGCAACGCGTTCTTCTCGTTGACTTGCCCGTCCGACAGGTTCATGGGCGGATCGCCCACGAAACCTGCTACGAACGTGTTCTGTGGATCGTCGTATACCTCCCGCGGCGTGCCTACTTGTTCGATTCTGCCTTCGTTCATCACCGCCACGCGATCGGCCAGGGCCAAGGCCTCGGCCTGATCGTGCGTGACGTACATGATCGTCGTCTGCGGGCGCTCGCGATGGATCGCCTGGAGCGTCCGCCGCAACTCCGCCCGCAGTCGTGCGTCGACGTGGGCAAAGGGCTCGTCTAAGAGCCAGATGCCCGCGTCGCGCACCAACACCCTGCCGAGCGCGACGCGCTGCCGCTGGCCTCCGGACAACTCGCCGGGCCGGCGTTCGAGCAGATCGGCGAGACCGAGTTGGCCGGCCGCGCGCTCGACGCGCTGGCGCACCGCGAGCGCCGAAACGCCAGGGGATTCGCGCCGCCATCGCAGCCAGCCGCGGCGACGCGCTTGGAGAGAGAAACCAAGATTGTCCCGCACATTCAGGTGCGGATACAACGCTTCCTCTTGAAACAGCATCGCCACGTCACGGTCATGCGGTGGGGTGCGGTTCGCCTCGTGGCCGTGGAGCCTGATGGTTCCACGCGAGGGCGATTCCAACCCGGCGATCAGCCGCAACGTCGTGCTCTTGCCGCAGCCACTCGGCCCCAAGAGCACCAACAGCTCGCCGTCGAAAACCTCGAGATCGAGGTCATTGACCGCCTTGATCCCGCCCGGGTACGTGTGAGCCACCCCCGCGAGCGAGATGCATGCCATGCCTTGAAGCCCGTCGCCCGGAAACTCGCCTCGAAAAACGGCCTCCGGTCAAGGACCGGCCGCCGCTCCAAAGCCGTTTCAAGACAACAACTTAGTGGACGCCGCAATCAGAAAAGGATAGCGGCCGACCGGCGGGGAGTCAAGGTGCCCAGCACCATAGTGTTCATGCCGCGATGGGCCGACAAAACTCCGGCTATGTTGGCGATACATGCCACTCAGTGGTATACTTAACGAGGTCGCGGGTTCGGCTGCCGCGAGCCCCTTTCAACAGCCGCCGCAAATAATCTCACTGCTTTGGTCGTTCCGCGATGAAGCCTGAGGACCTGCTGCATTTTATTGAATTGTCCGGTTTTGAGGCCGATTGGAAGCGGTTGGGGCTGAATGATGAGGACTTAACGGCTCTTCAATTGGAAATCATGGCCGGTGGGAAGGAATCGCCGGTGGTTCGGGGGACAGGCGGTTTGCGGAAGTTACGATTTGCCCCAGCGTCATGGCAAATCGGAAAGAGCGGGGCGATACGAGTATGCTTCTCCTATTTTGAGCGGTTCGGGGTCGTCCTGCTGATCGTGGCTTATGGCAAGAGCGAACGTGACAATCTGTCCGCAAAGGAGAAGTCGCTCATTCGACGGCTGCTTGCCGACGCAGAACGCGAACTCCAACTCCTAAACAAGCCACAACCCTAATTGAAGAAGGACTTGAGCGGCGTGGCAACGAAAATCAGATCGAACCAGCAGCCTTCCGTCGGTGATCGCATTACGTCGCGATTGCAGGAGTTCGTTGGCGCACTCCAAGCTGATCACGCGCCGATTACCGAGCGATTCACCTGCCGGACGGTGGTTATGGATATCCAGCCATCCACGTACGACGCCCAGACGATTCTTGCCGTCAGGCAGTTGCTTGGCGCCAGTCAGGCGATTTTCGCGCAGTTCCTCGGTGTATCGCCGAACACGGTCCGGTCATGGGAGCAGGGAACCAAGACTCCCCAGGGCATTGCGTGCAGGTTACTTGATGAGATTCGGTGGAACCCCGAATATTGGCGCTCGCGTTTCCGCGAATCGGTTCGCGTGCGAGAAGCTAAGACATAGTCCGCTAAACCGTCAAAATCCGGTCACGCGCCGTGACCGGCCAGCGGTCGCGGGCTTCGCCGTTCCGGACCACCACGGCATCGCGGTGGAGTGCGACCGTGGGGCAGATGTGTTGCGGCACGCCGTACAGGGCGTCGCCCACGGCGAAGCGGTCGGCCTGGCTGGTTTCGACGGCCAGGTGCTCTTCGCTGTGGACTACGGCCTTGGCATCGGGAAGGTCTAGGAACTGCACGCGCGGATGGGGCTGGTCGGCGGAGACCGCCTTGTAGCCCAGATCGAGGCAGAGCCGGCCAGGGCGCGGCTTGCTGATCACGCGGGTCAGCAGGAGCACGGCCGGTTCGAACGGCAGGTCCGGGTATTTGCCGCCGTAGCCGGCGTCCCAGAACGCCGTCGTGCCGGGACTGCATTCGCGGTCGGCATGGCGGGCGTGAATGGGAAACGTTGGCGTGCCGCCGCAAATCAGACGTGGCACCGAAAGCCCCGCCGATTTGAGTTCCTTGCAATACGCGTCGACCGCAGCCATCACGGCGTTGGTCAGTTCCTCGCGCACCGCGGGCGAGGGATCGACGATGTGGCCATCGTAGACATGCAGCCCTCCGGGAACGAGGCCGCTCGTCTGCGAGATCTGCCGATACAGTTCCAGCGCACTGGCGCCGATCGGGATTCCCGTGCGGCCCATGCCGACTTCGAGATCGATCACCGCAACGCCGCGTAGATTGGCAGCTTCGAGCGCGGCGCCGAGCGCCGCGACCGCCTGCGGATCGTCGACCAGCGCCGCGAACTCGACCTGCGGATAAAGCTGCATGAGGCGAATCCAACGCTCGACGTTCGGACCCACCGGCGCATAGGCCAGCAGCACTTCTCGCGCGCCGGCGGCCGCGGTCATTTCGGCCTCGGCGATCGTCGCGCACTTAAACTTGGTGACGCCCGAGGCCAACTGCATGCGCACGACCTCGGCCATTTTGTGCGTCTTCACATGAGGGCGCAGGCGATTCGCGTCTCCCACGATTTCGACCGCTCGCCGCAGATTGCGTTCGACGCGATCGGGATAGACCAGCAGGGCCGGCGAGAAGACCTCGCGCTCATTGTTCAAGCGATACCACGATAAACTCATCAATTAGCTCAATGCCTCCCAGGCGGCGGCGACCAGGCTCGCGGCGCGGTCGATTTCCACTTCGTCGTTGTAGCGTCCCACGCTGAACCGCACGGTACCGCGCGCCGCTTCAGGCGATAACCCGATCGCGCGCTGCGTGTCGGACAGCGCGGCTTCGCCCGAATGACACGCCGCGCCGGTCGAGGCGCAGATCTCCGGCGTCCGCGCCAACAGTTCCTGCCCACTGACGCGCGGAAAGTTGACCGACAGCGTGTTGGGGAGCAGGTCGGCGCCTTTTCCGTTCCAGGTCAGACCGGAGATGGCCTCGCTGAGTTGATTCCAAAGCCGATCGCGCAATGCTTCCAGCCGATGCCCGGCGACGTCGAGCGATCGCGCGGCCATTTCCGCGGCGAGTCCTAGCCCAGCGATTTGTGCGACGTTTTCGGTTCCGGCGCGGAGACCGCGCTCGTGCCCTGCGCCGTGGAGCAATGGTTCCAATTGCACACCGCGCCGTACATAGAGCGCGCCTACGCCCTTGGGCGCATAGAGCTTATGCCCTGCGACGGTGAGCAAGTCGACATCCAATTGGCGCACGTTGACTGCGATCTTCCCCACGGCCTGTGCGGCATCGGTATGCACGAGCACGCCGCGGGCGTGGCAGATTTCTGCGATCGCTCGCAGCGGCTGAATCGTGCCGATTTCGTTATTAGCGAGCATGACGCTGACCAGGAAGGTCTCGCTGCGCAGCGCGGCTTCCACGTTCTCCGGTGTAACGACGCCATTGCGATCGCACGGAACGACGCTCACCGCGGCGCCTTGCCGTTCGAGAAACTGCGCGGGGGCCTTGATCGCCGGATGTTCGAAGGCCGAGATGATCAGATGCCGGCGCACCGGCGGTTGCCGGAAGAACAATCCCTTGAGCGCCTGATTGTTACCCTCCGTCCCGCCGGAGGTGAACACGATTTCTTCCGCGGTCGCCCCCAGCAATTGAGCCACGCGACTGCGGGCGTCTTCGACCGCGGCATGAGCGGCGCGGCCGAGCGCATGTCCGCTCGAGGGATTGCCGAAATGCTCGGCGAGAAACGGCAGCATTCCTTCCTGGACCGTGGGCGCCAACGGCGTGGTCGCGTTGTAGTCCAGATAAATGCTCCGCACCGCCTCGCTCCTGGGAGGACCGAACTTCTCGGCAAGGACCGCTATTCAACCATGTTGCAGACGCCAATGCAAAACGTCGCCCGCCGCGGCACGTGGCCGATGCGAGCGACGTTCAAGTTGGCAAATCAGCGATTCGTGTTTACTTCTGGCCCGAGGCGGCGGCCATCTGGGCGCGGACGCTGGGGACGACACGCTTCTGCACGTCGGTTTCCAGCACGCCGAACGCTTGCTCGTGGCGCTGCACGGTCAGCGTCAGGGCATGCAACATCCGCTTGGCGGTGTAGTAGTTGGTCACGATGCGCTGCGTGACGGAAACCGGCTCTTGTGGCACGCCGAACGGTTGCGGATTGAGACCGAAGTCGATGATCAATTCTTCCGGCGTCCCGGTGACGCGGCAGAAATTGGCATAGGCGGCGATCGCCGCGGGGGCAGCTTCGGCCGCCGGGGCGGCTTCCGGTTGATCGCTGGACTTGGACACGCGGGTCTCCTTGTAGGACGTAAGTTGTGAACGGGTGAGCGGAGTTACTTGGTCAATGGGTTAAGGGCGGGGTCGCTGCGCTTTCCAACCCTGCTGTAGTGTAGGCGGCGTTTTCAATCCCCACCAGCGGCGGCGGCTGGAATCGGATACTTCCTCGCTCGGCGTGAGAATGGCTCAATGCGCCGCTTTTTTGGCCGCCAACGTTCCCGCGAAGCCCCAGGGACCGAATGCCTGAGTGGCAAGCACCTCGGTGAATTTAATCAAGGCGATGCCGCTCAACGGCACGATGATTTTCCGCGCGCCGAGGGTATCCGGCGTTTTGCGCTCCACCATCATGAACATTTCGCTGTGCATGAAACCGTCGAAGGGGATCTGTTCGTTCAGCGTCGTCACCAGCACGCCCGAGCGCGACACGCCTGCGGGCCAGGTATCGAGCAGGGTCTTCCAGGCGACGGCGTCGGTCATGCGTGATTAGATTCCCAAGCCGGTTTTCAGACGATCGAACTGCGGCCGCTCCAGGACGCTCAAGTCGCTCGGCGTGAAGCCGTAGTCGTCGACAGCGCGCTTGTAGCTCACTTCGGCTTTGTCCTTCTGCCCATCGTCGAGCTGGGCCAACGCCAGGTGGTAGAACTTGGCGCCGCTCGGCTCTTCCGCCAACGACGTCTCCAGGTCCTTAGCGGCATCAGCGGGCTCCTTGCGGGCCAAGTGAACCATAGCACGCGTATCGAGCAAGTCCGACGTCGGTCCGAGAATATCGATCGCCTCGTTGACCATCTTCAAGGCGTCGTCCAGGGCCGGCGAACCGGCGGGGTTCCGCATTGCCAGAAGATAGCCGAGGTTGTTGCCCACCAAGGCGCGATGAGCGTCGCTGATGTCCTTTTGCGACAGGGCGTCCCGATAGACGCGTTCCACGTCGTCGTACTTGCCTTGCAGGTCAAACAGTTCGGCCCGCATGACCTTGAGCGTCAGGGCGTCGCTCGGGTTGGCCGAGGCCAATCCTTGATCGATCCACTTTTCTACGCGCTGGAATTGTGCGGGAGTGGCGGGTGGCTTCGCGGAGCGAAGCGCCATGTTGCCGACATGAACGACTTCCGTCGCGGCAAGGCCGCGACTCATCGCCGTATCGCACAAGTCAAGCGCCGCATCTGTGCGGCCGTTGCGCGCCCGGAACGACGCGTAAATCAAAATCGACGTCGGTCGCGCGGCGTAGTACTCGCGGTACAACTCCTCGGCGGCGTCGATCTGCTTCACTTCTTCCATAATCTTGGCGATCTGCAACAGATAATTCGACTGCGCGAGCGGCAGCGGACGCGGGATCAAGCCCTTCAAAATCGCGACCCCTTCGGCCGTCTTGCCTTTCGCGATGGCGACCCGGGCCTGCGTCAAGCGCGTCACCGGGGTCTGCGGGTGCTTCTTGACCAGTTCATCTAACATCGCCGTCGTTTGATCGACTTCCTTGTGATCGATCATCATCTTGATCAGCACCGCCGGATAGGTCGCGTCGTTGGGTTCCTTCTCCTTAAGATCGAGCAGCAGAAGACGGGCTTGCGCCCATTCGCCGAGTTGATCGAGGAGTTGCGCGAGCGCCAACTTGCCCGTCGGATTCAACAGGTCTTCCTGCCGCAATTGCTGCAAGAGCGAAGCGCCTTCGCGCTGATAGACCTTTTCCGTTCGGGCCGCATACATCGTGGCCCGTAAGACGCGATCGGGGGACGCTTCCAGTTCAGCGGCGCGGTTCGCGTCTAACAGCTTCACCGCTTCCTGGAAGTCGCGGTGATTGAGCGTCTGGGCCTTCATCATCCGCGCCCAGGCAACCTGGATTTGTTCGGCTTTTTCGGCCGTCGCGCTCTTAGCGATCATCTTGTCAAACAGCGCCATGGCCGCCTTGCGATGGGCCTCGGCGTTGCTGGGATCTTCCGCTACTTGGGCGGAATAGAATGCGGCCGCGGTCCGCATCGCCCGCAGGTCATCCGGGCTGGCGGCGAGCCAGATGTCGTATTCTTTCGCGGCCTGTCCGGCCGGGCCGATCTTTTCGCGGCACATCGCGGAGACGGCCAGCACCTTGTCTTTGGGAACCGTGCGCTTCGCCTCGGCGAGCGCAGCTTCGGCTTCCGGCGCGGATTTCTCGGCCGCCAGGAATCCGACCAGCGCGACCCAAGAACGCTCGTCATCCGGGAAGCGCTTGACGACTTCGCGCAGACGCTTCTCGGCTTCGTCGTCCTGCCCCGCCTCGCGAAGGATCGTGGTGAGATCGAGCCACTTGGTCAGGTCGTTCGGCTCCCGCTCCAGGAAATCCTCCAGGGTCTCAATCAGCGGGCCGTACTCGCCCTTTTGAGCCAATTCAATGCGGCGGAACCGCTCGGTGTATTCTTCGTACCCGGCGGCTTTTAGCCGGGCCATGAGTTCGTCGGCTTCCTGCTGATTGCCTTGGACGGAGAGGAGGTGCGCCAGTTTGGCGATCATGACCGGATCACGTTCGCCGCGCTCGACGGCCTGACGCATCAATTCGATCGCCTTAGGATTGTTCTTTTCGATGATCGCGATATCTCCCCGCAGGCGCGCCATCGGTCCGGAGCGGCTGTTTTGCGCTTCCAGTTGAGCCAGCTTCGCCTTGGCTTCGTCGAGTTTCTCCGGCGGCAGCTTCTTCTCGTCCACCAGCGTGATGATCCGCGCCGCTTCGGCAGCAAGAACTTCCTCACTATCGGCGCCGAAGCGCTCGATGTACTCCTTAATGACTTCCTGCATCATCGCATCGTCGCCCGCGGCGCGGACCGCCCCGTACATCGTGCGCAAGATGCTCGCGTCGGAGGGCTGCACTTTGCGGGCGCTGCGCCAGTTGGCGAGGGCTTCGGGCAGCTTGCCGGCCCTTTGGAAGGCCGCGCCCAAATCGCGATAGAGGCGTTCCTGCTCCGCCGGATTCAACTTGTCAATGCCAACGGCCAGCTTCTGCAGTTCGGCGGCGACTTGCTCCTTGTCGCTCCCCATCGAGACGAGGGCGATTTCCAACACGCGGAGTTGCAGCGGTTGGCCCAATTCCTGCGACTTCGCTTTGACCGCCTCCAGCGTACGCTGAGCGCCGTTGGGCTCGTCGGCCATGATCTGGAAGTAAATCGCCCACAGCGAAGCGTTCTTCGGCTCATCTTTGAGCACCGCTTCGAGCTTCTGCTTCGCCTCGGCATATTTCTTTTGAGCGATCAACGTCTGGATTTCTGCCGCGATGGTTGAACCGCCAGTGGCGCCCCGGGCGATTGCCGCCTTGTTGGCGGCCGCAATCAATTCATTGACCGGCGCCCAATCCTGCTGCGCTTCCGGCTGCGAGCCGATGTGATCCTTCATCAACTCGACGTAGAGATTGCGCAGCTCCACGTTCTGCGCGAAGCGATCCAGGCCGATCTCCAGTTTGATCTCTTCCATTTGGCGGATCGCTTCGTCGGGCTTTCCCTGGCGGTACGTGCAGTCAGCCAGACCCGCCCGCGCCATGATGTTTTTCGGATCGACGACGCGCACGCGTTCGTACATCTGCTGGGCGTCATTCGGCCGTCCCAGAATGCGATACAACTGACCCAAGTAGAGGTCGATGGAAACGGCGTTCTGAGTCATCAACGGGCGGACTTCCGTCAATCCCTTAACGGCCTCTTCCCATTTACGCTCGGCCATCGCCAGGCGGGCCTGCAGGAACTTGATGATCTCGGTGCGGGGGTTCCTGAGCTTCTGCAACTCGGCGACCTTCTCCTTCACCTTGTCGACCTGGCCGGTGCTGAAATACTGGTCCGCCAACAGCACCATGAGCATCTGTGATTCAGGGAATTTCTTGGCCCCGTCTTCCAGCCGCTGGAGGGCTTCCTCGGGCTTGCCCTCCATTCGCGTTACCTGCCAGATGGCGCTGTAGAGGCGTTCGTCGCTGTCATTGTCTTTGAGGGCCTCTTCCACGGTTTCGCGCAGCTTGGTCACTTGCTCCGGCGGCGGCAGGTCTTCTTTGGAGAGCACTTTGATCGCCGTCATGATGACGTCAATCTGCTTGGGCGCCTTTTCCAGCGCTTGCGCGAGGTCGCTCTTCACCAGTTCCTGCTTGTCGGGATCTTGCAGGTTGAAATTCGCGCGCGCCAGGTAAGCCCGGTAGGACTCCTGGTTGGCCGCCACCATCGCGTCCATGGTATCGCTCGCCCCGGCGAGGTCGCGTTCCCGATCGCGCAAGACCGCGGCCCGGAGAATGTAGGCGTCGATTTGCTTCGGATCGGCCTTGAGTACGGCTTCGAGCTGCTTCAGCGATTCCGCAGCCGTCTCCTGTTCCGGCTGGTTCGCCGTACACCGGGCGAGTTGCAACTGGAGCGCGGTGTTGTTCTCGTCCGTCTTCAGCAGCACTTTCAGATGACGCGCGGCGTCCGAAAACCGCCCGTAGAACTGCGACATGTAGAGGTCGGCGAGCTTCTGGCGGAGTTGCTTGTGCGTTTCTTGAGGGTAATTGGTGATGACCGTTTCGCCCACGCTGCCAGCGTACTGGACGGCCTGGAACAGTTCTGTGGTGTCGCTGGCCAGGGGAATCATTTCATGATAGATCAGCGCCTGTTCGTCAGCGGCCGCAACGTTTTCCGGGTTCATCTGCAGATGAAAGGCGAGCATTTCCGCCGAGTCTTTCAACTGCTTGTACGCCTCCTTCTTCTTGGTCGGATCCTCCTTGAGCTTCTCCGCCTCGGTGTGCAGCCGCTGGCCTTCCGCCAGCAATTGCTCGGACGTGCCCCGGATTTGGAAGCGGTGGATGACAAATGCTCCGCCGACGGCAATGATCGAGCCGGCGATCAGGCCGATGAGCAGCTTGACGTTGAGACGCTTCATGTGGTGGGATCCGCTCGGAAAGGGCGAAGTCGTTGCTCTCACAAATCGAGTCTACGGCGAAACCCTGAAGAAGGTGCGCGGGTTATTCGCCGAATCGGACCAAATCCGGGCCCGTACGTTAAACAGGGCAAACTGAGGACAAACCAACTCGCCGGACCTGATAAGAACCAGCAGGCGAACGCCTAAACTCGTCCAGCGACTGGCGTTTGGCTTCATCCTATCCGCGAGTTCAGCGCTGTCAATTCATACGTGCGTGCTGCCTCGCCGGATTGGAAAATCAGCGCAAATTCAATCGATTCCACGTGAAAATCTGGTACTGCCGCGCAGTTTTCGTGTGGCAGAGATTGCACCGGCGTTAGCTACGCATGCCGGGCCCGCAAAGTTTTCCCAGATTGGCCAAAGTCGGGCGTGCGACTTTGACGATTAATGCGACCGTATCGAATGGGCAGGCTGCAGGCCTCAGGCTTCGGGCCGCAGGCCTCAGACTGCAGGTTGGAGGGGGAAGAGGGAGCGGTGGGGGCGGAAAACCTCTTGGCTCCTGACTCCTGGCTCCTTACTTTCCAACTCTCGTTGCGGATT
>CAZUBB010000096.1:10511-16202 GCA_964618485.1 uncultured Pirellulales bacterium | reverse complement strand
TTTTGACAAATGCCCGCACGTGATCGCGCATGGGAGGCTCATCCTTGAGGCAAGGCGGCGGTTCAGTCGGCGGCGCGGTTCACTTGTGCGTCGCCAGCGACCCTTCATTCTGTTCGATAGGGGGCCGCCAATGGAAGATCAATACGGGGCTTTGTGCGCCCGTCGCTGCAAATTCCGCGGCGCAAGAGGCATGCTGAGTCAGCAAGGTACGGAGCGTCGCGGCGCGGGGAGTGCCGCTTTCGAGTTCGCGCCGTTCGACGACGACGTAACGCAACCCCGGATCGGAAAACGCTTCGAGGGCGGCGTCGTACCGATAGGTGGCGCGGCCGCTAGCGAGGGCCGACCAGCCCCACGTGTCGAGCACGCGATCCGATTCCGCGGCGCTGGCAGCCAGCCAGCGCCCCGCCTCGCGATGCCCGGCACGATCGGCATGCAGCGGCCGCCAACACCAGACGCCCCAAGCAAGGAATACCCCCACAGCCGCAGCGCCGCGCCATGCCCCTGGAACCGGAAGCGTCAGCCCCCGGAGCCGCGAGCCTGGATCGTCCGGAGCGCGTCGTTGCATCCACGCGCCGGTCAAAGCGCGCCCCGCAGATGGGAGCAAGAACACCGCCACGGGCAGCAGGTGGCGACTCGAAAGATACCCCGTCCCCAGGGCATTCGCGAATCCAAGTGTAATCCAAGTGATTGACCCCACGAATGCAAGACAGTCCCAGGAACGCCATCGCCCCGTCGCTGACAGTGCCACGAGCGGTAAGAGCACAAAACCTGTCGCCACAAGCAGTTCGTCGGCTGTCGCCGTAAGCGCCCTCAACAGCCCAAAACGTCGCGCTGAGACGTTTCGCTCTTTGCTGTCAAACGAGTGACCGTTGGCTGAAAACGCCACCGCGGAGGACGACGCATCGGCCTGCTTCGTATTGAAGACCCAACCGTCGCGCGGGGCGATGCGCGCCGTGAGGCGGACGAGCGCCTCTCGCGGGGCCAAGGATTGAGTTCCCGCGAGCCAGGGCAGCAGGACGATTCCTAGGCCGACGCCGATCGCCGCGAACGCCGAACCGCAATTGCGCCAGTGTCTTTGCCATTTGAACCGAGTCTTGGACAGTAATGTGGCCGCCGCGACTCCGAGCAGCAATGCGGCCTCCACGCGCACCGTCATCGCCAGCGCGATAGCGATTCCGGCCCCAATGCCGTGTCCCAGCGACGCTTTCTGCAGCGGCAATAGCGCGATCGCTGAAGTGAACAACAATAGATAAAGGGCATCCGGCAGCCCTTCGCCGCCGAGTTGTGCGGCGGCAGGAAGGACGCACGCCATCAACCCGGCGAGCAAGGCGGCGCGGCGGCCGAACCGTCGCCGCGCGAGCCAATACACCGGCGCCGGCCATAGCGCAAGCGGCGTGGCGGCGGCCAGGTGCAGGGACGTCGTCCAGTTCGGCGCGTCGCCTCCCCAACGGTCGCTCCACGCCGCACGCGCGGAATGAACCATCGCGAGCCCAAGAGGAAATAACGGCGGTTCCGGCTCCTTTGCGAGCGTCGCCAGGCTGGGGGAGCGAATCAAGGCTTCTGCGGCGGCGACGGACCGCAGGCTATCGAGCGCCGGCAACGCTGCGCGATGTATGACGGCCGCTTGAACGACGGCCGAGCAGACAATGAGGAGCGCCATCGCGGTCCAGCGCGAGGGACTACGCATCGCGGCTACTCCTGCGGCCAGGCCAGTTCCGCCCAGACGTGCGGATGATCCGATGCGCCATGATCGACCATGCCTGCATCGACGGTGTCGAGCCCCCTCACGAGAATCCAATCAATCCTTCGCGGCGCGTCGTCGCCTAGTTTATCGCGCAACGGATCATGCACGCCCTCGGCGTCGAGCAATCGCCGCAGCGCCGGTTCGTCGGCGTCGGTATTCAGGTCTCCAAGCAAGATGGCCGGCGTCGCCAGCGAGAGGAATAACTCGCCGACGGTGCGTAATTGCTCGGCCCGTTCGCGATCATCGCTGCGATCGATATGCGTGATCACGATGTTGACGGGGCGCCCATCGTGTTGGGATCGCACGAGAACCGCGTTGCGGAAGCTTTTTCCATAGCGCCGCGTGAGTGGGATCCGCTGCCAACTCGTCACGGGGAGGTTGCTCAACAGGCCGTTACCGAATTGCTCGCACCACCACCGCTCCTCGGTCGGCGAATAAAGCCATGGCATGCTGAGCGACTGCCCCAGCGAAGCCGCCTGATCGACGCCGTCGACCGTCAATCCGCCGCGAACTTCGTTCAGCCCGGCAAAGTCGAGTCCTCGCAACGTGTCGGCAATGCGCCCCAGGTTTAACTCTCCGTCGACGCCGCGGCCGCCATGAATATTGAACGTGCCGATCCGCAGCGTCGCGTCGCCGTCGTCGGAGCGCGACGTGGGAACGTGTAACGCCACGCCGGCGTCGGGTCCCGTGGGCCGGCGCAGCGACGACGCGTACACAAAGGCGGCGGCCAAACCCAAGGCGACAAACGCCCGCTTCCAGCGGGACCGGGGCGCCGCTGGCTTCGTTGCGCCATGTGACTCATGATAGATGCGCCGCGTCGTTTCGCCCGTCGGTGCGCTGGTGGGCGAGCGAGCCTCTTCGTGAGCAAGTCGCGTGCTCATGCCGACCTCCGCTGTGTGCGGGCGAGCGTCGATTGAACTGCTTGAAACACTTCGTCGACGGTGATCCCCGACATGCACGGCGGCACGGCGTGCCCCAACGGGCAGCGGTCGCGGGCATAACACGGCGAGCACGGCAGCGAGCGTTGAATCACTTGCGCATCGTCACTGTAGGGACCGGTGCGAACGGGATTCGCCGGACCGAACAAAGCGATGATCGGCGTTTCCATCGCCGCGGCGATGTGCATCGGGCCCGTGTCGCCGGTCACAAAGGCGTCCGCGCGGCGAATCAATTCCGCCGAGGCGAGCAGGCCCAGATGCCCATCCGCTCGCCAGATGCGTTCGCCCAAGGGCGCTGCGATGGCGTCGCAAACCTCGCGCGCGACCGCGCCGCCAACGAGTGCAACGCGGAGACCACAGTCGAGCAATCGCGCGGCCAGCGCCGTGAACCGCTCGACGGGCCAGCGATTGGCGTCCTTGCGGCAATGAGCATTCAGAAGAACTAATCGTTCGCCGGCATGGAAGCGACGTTGGCGCAACCAGTCGTCGACCGCGAGTTGATCCGCCTTACTCGGCACAAGCGGAAACGGTCGCGCGAGTGCGGCGTTCGTCGCCTGCGCGCCAAGTTGTTCGATCACGTTGCGGACGAGGTCCAACGAGCGATCGACCGCATGGCGCTCCATCGTCGCCAGCGCGACGCGGCGATGATAAAGCCAGTGTGCGCACTCCTTGGCCGGCGAGAATCCGAACACGCGCCGCGCGCCGCTCAGGTGGCTGACGGCGGCGCTGCGGAGCAACCCTTGGAAATCGATGGCGACGTCCCAGCGCCCCGAGCGGAGCCGGCGGACGAAATCAAAAAAACCGCCGCGGGCGGCGCGGTCCCAAAGGATCGTTTCATCGAGCCAAGGCTGACGATCGAGCACGCCTGCGTGCGCCCGCTCGACGGCCCAGCCGAGATAGGCGTCAGGCAGCGCAGCGCGCAATTGTTGCCCGGCGGGGAGAGTGTGGATGACATCCCCCAGCGAGCTGAGTTTGACGATCAGGATGCGCGGCGCCATGTCTTGGGTTCTTCCAGCGATTGGAGCCGCGCGATGAGTGAGGTAGTGGAGTAACCGTGCAGAAGCGGAATCGAATGCACTTCGCCGCCGTAGCGCAACACGTTCTTCGCGCCGACGATCTTGTCGACCGGCCAGTCGCCTCCTTTGACCAGCACGTCGGGACGCAGATCCTCGATCAAGCGCGCGGGAGTGCGCTCGCTGAAGATCACCACCTGGTCGACGCAACGCAGCGCGAGCAGCATCGCGGCGCGCTCCTGTTCCGTCCAGATCGGCCGCGTTGGTCCTTTCAGCGTCCGTACCGATTCGTCGCTATTCAGGCCGACGATTAATCGGTCGCCGAGCGCGCGGGCGCGTTGCAGTAAGTCGACATGGCCCGGATGCAAGAGATCAAAGCAGCCGTTCGTGAACACCAGTTTGCAGTCGCGGGACATGGAGTCGCAGTAGGGGGTGACGTGGCGAGTTCGGCGCGCAACACCAGCCTCACGGGCCGCGCCGGCCGTTTTTTCGGCGGCGGATCATAGAAGCGAATCGCGGTTCCCAGCAAGAGCGATTTTGCAGCGTCCAAGAACGCATGCAACGCTAGCGGTTCGTACCTTGAAGCGGGAATTCGCCTTCGCTAACTGGGGGGCGTCAGGTGAAGCGGCGCCGACATGTTTTCGCTCGTCGGAGGCCATCTTGGCGCCAGAAGTGTCAAAGTTCCAAGCACAATTGAATCGGACGAGGTTCACTGCGACTCGGCGTGGTCTCCAGATTGCCTGCCAGCGCAGGCCAACGACGTTGAGACGAACAAGCTCAAGACGAAAGACGGCCTGGCGTCGCCCGACTCATTGAGGGTGAAGCGATGTCCGCACGAGCACGGCTGCTAGCGCGGCGGTCCCAGCAAACGATCGAGCTGCTTGCCCAGTTCACGCTCCAGCGTTTTTCCGGCGGCGTTTTGGATGAACTGCGCCGCCAAGCGGTTGAGTTCGTTCTGATCGATGACCGGTTGATCGAGCGTGCCGCCGATCGGCAATTGAATGGATTGCCCTTCGAGCGCCGTGCCGAGCGGGTTGTTCCCAATCCATTTCGGCGGCACCGGCATCTCTGCCAGAATCGCCAGCGAGCGATCCATGCCCACGGAACCGCGGGTGCGCATGGTCATCTCGGGAAAGTTCAGTTCCAGGTTCTGGTGATAGAACCGTCCTTGCACCATGCGAAACGGCACCTGCGCCTCTTCGGTCAGGCGCACTTCCGTCGCGCGATTGAGCACCACCGCAAGCGCCGCCACGAGCGGGCCGGCGCTCACGCGTACATCATGCACCGTGAGCGTACCGCTCACATCGCCGCGCCGCACGTCATCAAGCGGCAACCGCCCGCCGTCGAGCGCTACGGAGATTTTTCCGTCCGCCTGAGCGACGCCCGCCAGCGCCGGTGCGATGTAGGCCAGCGCCTGCGCACACATCTGCGGCGTGATGCGCACCTGGCTGAGCACCTGCTCGCGCGTCAGCCGCAACTCGCCTGGCGCGGGTTGAAGCAGCACTTCGGGCGTCAACTTGAATCGCCCTTCATTGACGGCAAAATCGAGCGGCGTGATCGCGAGCTTTCCCGCCGCCAAGCGGCCTTCGAGCACGCCCTTGCCGGCCTCAAAGCCGTAACTCCGTGCGGTGTCCCAGGCGATGCTTGCGTTGCCAGTCCATTGATCGAGCTGATTGCGCGCCGCGCCGAGCGGTCCGGCTAATTCGAATTCTCGCGACGTTCGGCCCGTCAGCGCCACTTGTTCGCCAAGATACGGCGCGAGCAATCCCTGGAGCTTAGCCAGGTCGTAATCCCACTTGCCGCGCAGGTCGAGTCGGCGATCGCGGAACGCGTCGCGGATGGTCCCTGCGGCCTCGGCGCGCAGCGATGCCGCGTCAATCGTGGCGCGTTCGAGCGAGAGCGTCTCGCCGCGGCGATCGAACTTGCCTCGCGCCGCGAGCCGCACGCTCGGCTCCGTGACCACCGGCCCCGCGGCCATCAACAGCGCGGCGGCCAA
>CAZUBB010000096.1:6597-10501 GCA_964618485.1 uncultured Pirellulales bacterium | reverse complement strand
GCGCGCTGTGAACTGCTTCACTTCCGATTGAAAATCCGCGTTGAACACGTCGTCGCGCTGATCGATCTTCGCCGTGGCCTGAAGCTGCCCACCGAGTTGCCAAAGCGTCGCACCGCCGGCAGCGCGCCACGCGCCATTCAACTTTGCGAGGTCCGCCGCGCATTCCAATTCGCCGGTGATCTCCGCCGCGCCAGACGCCGAGTATTTTCCCACGACGTTACGCGCCCGGGCGTCGAGCGACGAGGTCTTGACCGTCATCTCGCGCACCTCCCAGCGCAACGGTTGACCCATGAAGCTTCCCGATCCGGTCATCTCCATCGCTGGCTCTTGAATCAGGAAGCCGAACGACTCCATCTCCAGTCCGCTGGCCTTGAGATGGAATTGCGGCACGTCGATTTTCTCGCGGCCGTAGTCGAGGCGGCAAGCGAGCTGCCCGTCGCCGCGGGCATTCAGTCCTGCGGCTTGGTCCGTTACCAGGGCCGCGCGCGCCAGCCACCGTTCGATCCTTCCAGAGAGCCGCACATCCAGCGGCCAGGCGCTCGACGCCGAAGTGATCATGACAGGCGAGATCAAGCTGGCATCCCCGCGGTCCGATTGCGCATCGACATGCAGCTTCAATTGATCGACGCGTTCAATGCTCGAGCCATCCAATTGACCCGCGAGATCGACGTTGCAAAGCAGGTTGTCTTCTTTCCACGACTGCCCGCCGGCCGAGACTGCAAGGCCGCGGACTTGGATATCGGCGTCGGCCGCGAACGTGTCGGCGCTCTTGCGTTGCCACGTCACGTAGGTCCAGCCTTCGCCCGCCAGCCGCCAATCGCGCAGGTCGATGAAGCGGCTGAGCTCCTGCGCCAGGCGATCCAACTCATAGGTCGCGGCGAGGCTCAGATAATCGAGGTTGCCTTCACCTTGCACCTGCAGGAAGTCGGACTGCGCGAGCAACCGCTTGATGACGATGCCGGCGCCGGCGTCCTCCGCGGCGAAGCTGATTTCGATCGGCTGTTCCCACGCAATCTTCCGTCCGGCGTGCGTTGCTTCGAGACGGCTGGTGGTGAGATCCGCATTCCACACCCAGCCGCGCTCTGCCGGCTGACTCGCCAGCTTGAGGTTCACGTTGCCCGAGTGAATTTCCGTGCCCTCGCGCAGGCGGATGATCCCCGGAAGCGCCCGGGCGAGCGCGGCGACGTCGACGTCCGCGGAAACCTCGCCTTCGCTCCGCGCCAGCGGCGCAAGATTGTCGAAGCCGAACTCGCCCCGCGCAAAGGTGCGCCAGTCGGCGAGTCGCCCCGAGGCATGCACGCGTCCCCAGTCGCATTTCAGATCGAGCCGCTTCACGTCCAAGCCGCCGTTCTTCACGCGAAGTTCGATCGGCAGGTCGAAATGCTGGCATTCAATCGCCTGCGTTGACGTGGCAGGGATCGCCAACGACAGATCGCTGCCAGTGATCCTGCCCTGTGCACCGACCGACTTCAGCCCCACATTGCCGAGCGCCCAGTCGGCTTTCACTTCAGCGTCGAGCGTCCCCGTGAGCTCGCATTGAGGGTCGCGCGTCGCGAGCCGCGCGGCGTGATTCAGCAGCGCGAGCGGAAATCGCTGAGCCGTGAGTTTCAACGCGCCGCTGGCGGCATTCCCTGAGGAGCCGAGTGCATCGTTTTGCAGCGAAAACTCCACATTGAACGGCGACGTCTGCCCGGCGTCGCTCACCGCGCCGGTGGCGTTCAAAGTCAGCGGTTCATCCGCTTTGCCGGGCGAGTGCATGCGGAGAGCGAAATCCCTGATGCTCCATTCCTGCCGCGACACCTGATCAACGACCTGTACGTCGCCGTCAATCACTTCCAGCGTGAATGGCGTATCGTCCGTGGGATCCGCCTTCGCGAAGACATCCTTCAGGACGCGCTCCAGGTTGCTCCCCTCTTCATTGAGCGTGATGGCGATCCGCGGTTTTTCAAGCGTGAGCCCCGGGTCGCCGCGGTGCGTGAGCAGGCCCAGCAGCGTGCGTTGCGTGCTGGCTGCGGGAATCTTCGCCACGGCCTTGCCGTCAGGATCGCGGATTTCGACCTCGGACAGTCGCACCGGCGACAGCCAGCCGAGCGACGCCGAAGCAACTTCGACGCTCCCATTCAAGTCGGCGGCGGCCGAGTCGATGGCGCGATCGATAATGGGGGTATGCGCGATCATCGCCGGCGCGAACCAGAGCGCGGCGAGCAGCACCCCGCCGGCGATCGCATAACGCCGCCAGGTTCGCCGGCGCGCCGGACGATCGACCGGCGACGCCTCGGAGCGCCCCACCATGGGCAACCGGCGGCGCCCGGCCCGAGAAGAGACGGTGGACATGGAGCGGAATCCCCCTAAGCGCAAGGTGACGCGTTTACGCAATCCGGGCGGGGATTCTAGCCGAGCGCAACGAATCGAGCCTAGATCGACTGGAGGAACTGCGCAGAGTGCGTCCCGGATGAGCCCGAGAAATCGACCGAATAGGGCGCCTTCAGAGCGGTTCTTGCACGATCAGCCGTCGTGGCCGTGTTGTTGTGCGGCGGCTGTTGTGAGGGGGGAGCCGTTGGGGCTGGCGCTGACTGAGGACTTTACATCCGCGTCGGGGCGGAGTGGCGGGCCGATGAGTTCTTCGATGTCGGTGTCGAGGAGAATTTCGCGCTGTTCCAGTTCGAGCGCCAGGCGGTCGAGCTTGTCGCGATGTTCTTCGAGCAGGCTGCGGGCCCGGTCGGCGGCCTGGTGCAGGAAGCGCGCGACTTCTTCGTCAATCGTGTGCGCCGTCTGCTCGCTGAATTCACGTTGCTCGTGGAATTCTTTGCCGAGGAACGGGTTTTCTTCGCCGGAGCGATAGGCCACGGGGCCGACGCGTTCGCTCATGCCCCAGTGCGTGACCATGCGGCGGGCCAATTGCGTGGCGCGCTTCAGGTCGTCTTCGGCGCCGGCGCTATATTCGTCGAAGACCAGCTTTTCGGCGGCTCGCCCGCCCATCATGAAAGTCAGGCGGCTGTGCAGCTCGGTTTCGCCGATGTTGAAGCGATCTTCTTCCGGCAGCAGTTGCGTCACGCCGAGCGCCCGGCCGCGCGGGACGACCGTCACCTTGTGAACGCGGTCGGCCCCCGGCAGGATCCACGCGAGTAACGCGTGTCCCGCTTCGTGGTAGGCGGTCATCAGCTTTTCTTTGCCGCTGAGGATGTCTTCCCGCGCGGATCCCATGATCACCTTGTCGCGGGCGTACTCGAAATCCTCCATCTCGACGTGATTCTTGTTCTGGCGCGTCGCCCAGAGGGCGGCTTCGTTGACGAGATTGCGGATGTCGGCCCCGGTCATGCCGACGGTTCCGGCGGCGAGGCGTTTCAGGTCGACGTTATCGGCCAGCGGCACTTCGCGGGCATGGACCTTGAACATTTCGAGCCGCCCCTTCAGCGTCGGACGATCGACCGTGATGTGGCGATCGAAACGCCCCGGACGCAACAGCGCGGGGTCGAGCACGTCGGGGCGGTTGGTGGCGGCGATGACGATGACCGTTTCGGTCGGCGTGAAGCCGTCCATTTCGCTGAGGATTTGATTGAGCGTCTGTTCGCGCTCGTCGTGGCCGCCTCCGAGTCCCGCGCCGCGAATCCGGCCCACGGCGTCGATTTCGTCGACGAAAAGGATGCACGGGGCGTTGTCCTTCGCGTTCTTGAACATATCGCGAACACGACTGGCGCCGACGCCCACGAACATCTGAATGAACTCGGACCCGTTGATGGCGAAAAACGGCACGCCGGCTTCGCCAGCGACTGCCTTGGCCAGCAACGTCTTGCCGGTGCCGGGAGGGCCCATCAGGAGCGTTCCCTTGGGAATCCGCGCACCGAGCCGCTGAAAGCGTTGCGGGTTTTTCAGGAACTCGACCAATTCTTCCAGGTCTTTCTTG
>CAZUBB010000096.1:0-6587 GCA_964618485.1 uncultured Pirellulales bacterium | reverse complement strand
TTGCCGTCTTCGTAGCGCCGCGCGGGGCTCTTGGTGAAGCCCGACAGGATGCCGCCGCCGACGATCTGGTCGCGGGTTTTTCGGAGCAGGAACCAGAAACCGCCGACCACGAGCAGCATCAGGCCGATCGAAAACAGCATGAACGTGACGTTGCTGTCGGTCGGCTGCACCATCCGGAACGGCACTTTTTTCTCATTCAACTTTTGAACGAGTGTGTCGAGATTCGTCGTATAGGCCGTGACCGCGAATTCCTCGGGCAGCAGCGGCGGCGTTTCGCCGGGCTTCATTTCCTTCTTGGGCGAGGGATCGGGCGGCGGCGTTTTGAACTTGCCGACGAGCACGTTGCCGCGGATCTGCAGTTCGGCGACGTTGTTGTCTTCGAGCTGCTGCCAGAACGTGGAGTAATCGATCTCGCGGATGGAGGTGAACTGCGTGAACAGCAGGAGGCCCAGGATGACCGTGATCAGCAGGAATGGAACCGCCCGCATCAAAAGCGAGGGAAGGCGGGGACCGTCGACTGGCGGACGACCGCTGTTCTCCTGGCGTTTATTCTCCATCGTCTTCCTTTCGAACCACGGACGCCGACCGGCGCCCGCGCCCCGGCGATCTCCTGGCCTGCGAATTCCGCATCCCAACTACAATCCTTGCCGTTCGCCCGTGCGAACGCCGTTCCACTCGGGCATTCTAGCTTACTGCTGGCGGTTTTTCGACCCGGCCGACGCCGAAGCTCCTGCCCAGATCAGCAGTTACGTTGCGGCCGCCGGCGTGGACACCGCAGGCTGACGCACGGCGATCGTGCTTGCTAGGATGTAACGCATGAGTGACACTCGACTCGCCAAGGCGCAAGAGGCGCCCCCCACCTTTCCCTCGGTACGCCGGGGCGTGGTGATTGTCGTTTCGCAGGACGATCGGCTGCTGGTGATCCGACGTTCCGCCCATGTCGTCGCCCCAAGGAAATGTTGTTTTCCCGGCGGCCACATCGAACCCGGGGAGACCGAAGAGATGGCCGTAGTGCGCGAATTCCGCGAGGAGCTCGGCGGCGAGGTCGCGCCGCACGAGCGGCTCTGGAAGAGCATCTCGCCGCGCGGCGTGCATCTCACATGGTGGTCGGCGCACCTGGTCGACGCTGGAGCGCCGCTGACCGCGAATCCCGCGGAGGTGGAGGAGCACTTCTGGTGCGATGCCGCACAGATGGCTCGCCTGGACGATCTGCTGGATAGCAATCGCGAGTTTTTGCTGGCGCTCGCGGCCGGGGAGATTCCGGGGCGGCTTCGTTAAGCGCCGCGGGGTGGCTTGGTCGGCAGACCAAGCCACAACAAAGGGGGCGACCAAGCCACAACTGAGGGCGCCACAATAGCGCAGTACTCCGGGCGCTCACGCTTCCGGCTCCCGGTTGGTCATCTAGACCATTACGGCGCGGGCATTTCGGTTGCCGTGCGGATGATGAGACCTTGGTCGCTGACGGCGGCGTGGCCGACGCCGACGCCGAGGATGCCTTCGAGTTCCGCCTCCGTGGGGACCAGCTCTTTGATCTTTTCGACGAGCGCCCGGGCCTCGTTGATTTCTTTCGATTCAATCTCGGCGAGCGGCCCGGAATTGAACGGCGCTTCGAGGGCTTGCAAGAACACCGTGCGCTGCATCGGCAGCACGCGGGCGTTGTCGTTCATCTGGAAGGCGAGGCCGGGCTCCAGCGGCAGTAATTGCGACGCGCGGGCATACGTCGCGCTACCGCGCAGCGATTGGGCGAGCGCCGGCGGGCTGCGGAGCGCGGCGAGGATCTGCTCGACGACGCCGGGACCGATGCCCAGCGTCAGGTAGCCGCGGCCGACGAACACGCCCCCTTGCTGGCCTGGCAGCTCGATCCGCAGCCCGGTAAAGCCCTGCTCGTCGGCGGCAGTCATGATGCCGTTCGAGGATCCGGCAAAGCTGGCGCCGAGCTTGATGATGCGTTTCCAAAGCTCTTCATCGCCGAGTTGCCAGACAAACGCCGAGCGATTCGAAATCGAGGGGGGAGTGCCGATCCCATCGTCGTCGCCAGGCTGCGCGGTTTTGATCTCCGGCATCAGGCTGATGATCGCGTGCCGTTTGCCGAGCGAGGCGAGGAGCGCCGTGACGTCGCTCTGAAACAGCCCTTGGCTCTGGCGTTCCAAGGTGGCGAACTGTTGCGCGGCAGCTTCGCCGCCCTCCGCGAGAGCGGTCTGCTTGATGAAGTCGTAGAACTTCGGCAAATCGAAGCTCAGTTGAGCGTAGCCAAGGGCGCTGGAGGGGACCCAATCGGCCGGTTCCGACGGGATCGGTTCTTGCTCGATCAACGCGATGACGCCCGTCCGGGGCGACGGCGCGGAAGCCATCGCCGTGGCCCGCAGCACATTCCCGTCCAGTGCGGCGCGGTAAGCAATGGGGCCGATTCCTTTGAGGCCGAGCTTTTCGATCTGCGCCTTGGCTTCGGGATTCGGGGCCGTCTCCAACAACGCCCAGAGCGCGGCTGAGTCAACGAACGCTTCCATCCAGAGGTCGCCCTCGGGAAGCGCCGAAGCGATGCCCGGCGCCGCGAGCGCGCGGAGCACGAGCCCCGTGGCGGGGCCTTCGTGGAGCGTCAGGAACTTGCCGAACACCTCGGAGGCGGCTTCTAAGCTGGAGAGTTCGTCGAAGTCGTTCGTGGCGCCTTCTTCACGGTTCAACCGCGTACCGGAATTCGGCAACGTGATGCCGATCAGGATGCGGTTTTCACGGCGGGTGATGAAGTAATTGACCTGGTCGGACTGAATCAGCTTCGCTTCGGCCTGGAGCTTGGCCCGTTTTTCCAGATAGCGCTGCAGCGCCGCCTGGTCGTTGAAGTCGGGGAACTCCTCGTCCATTTCGATCGCTTCGCGCGTGCTGACCGGTACGCGGAGTTGCATGACCTGATGGCCGGCGAGATCGAGATCGACGCGGCGGACCGGCGTTTCCTCCTGCTGGCTTTCCTCGACGTATTTCTCGAGCGCGGCGTAAAGGCGATCGGCCAGTTCCGTCTCGGGCTCCGCCCAGAAGAGCGCCATCATCAACGGCGCGTCTTTACCGCGCGGCGTGGCAGTCAGCGCGGCGCCGATTTCACCGTGCAACAGCCCGGTGAGATCATCGGGCTTGAGCTGATAGCGTTCCAGTCGCTCGCGCAGTTCTTTCCACTGCTCATTGCCTTCGCCTTCAAAGAGTTGGCGAAAGCGGGCGATGCGTTCCTCGCTAAAGAGCACCCTGCCAAGCTTGGTCCGGTCTTTGACCGAAGCGCCGAAGGCCTCCAGCGATGGCATCCGCACGACCGCCAGCGTTTCGTCCGGCAGGAAATGCGAGGAAGGTTCCGCGCCGTGTGCGCCGGCCGACCAGGGCGCGACGACGGCCAACATCAAGACGCAACGGGCCGCGCAACGCACCGATCGACGAGACTGCAACATCAGCTATTTCTCCACTGGTTCCGCACTGGCCGTGGGGGAAGGGGTTTCTTCCGCCGGCGCTGGGGACGGGGTCTTGGCGACGCCGTCCTGACCTTTGCGATTCGGCGGCGCGTGATACGTGATGCCGTTTTGCGGCTGAGCCGGATCGTACACGTAGGAGTCGCGGTGGATCAAGAAGTCGACCAGTTCGTTGGCCGGAATACCGAAGGCCAGGCCGTCGAACGACGTCGCCCCCGCGCAAACGATGCCGACCACTTCGCCCCGGATGTTAAAGAGCGGTCCACCGCTGTTGCCGGGGTTGATCGAGGCGTCGGTCTGAATCAACCGCAAGTGCTCCATCGTGCGCGTCGTGGAGCTGACGATTCCCTGCGTGACCGAACGCTCTAAGCCGAGCGGATTGCCGATGGCGAACACCAGGTCGCCAACGCTCAAGTCGTGGTCGTCGTTGATCACCACCGGCTGCGGCAATGGGCCCGACAATTCGGAGAGGTCCAATTGCAAGAGCGCGATGTCGCGCAGCGGCTGGAGCGCTACGATCTTGACTTGTTTCAACTCTTGCCGCGCGAAGCCGTCTTCGTCTTCGCGGAAGAGCGTGACGACGATGCGGGTTTCGCCTTCGACGACGTGGTAGTTGGTGATGATGTGGCCGGCGGAGCTAATCAGGAATCCGCTCCCCTGGCCAGACGGCGTTTTCACCAGGACGACGGAATCGCCAAGCTTCTTGACCAGGTCCGGCACCGGGGCCGGCTGGAGTTTTCCCGTGCGGAAGATACCGCGGTCGTGTTCCGACTCGGGCGTGGCGGCCGCTTCTTCGGAGCGTTGAATATCGAGGATGCGCTTCTTGGGGAGGGCGATGGCGTCGTGCCCCAGGTCGATGACAACGCCTTCGTCGTTATCGCGGAGCATCTCGCCGGTGACTTTCGCCCCGCCGATCAACACCACCGTCACTTGTTCCGCGAATGCCGCGCCTGCCAGGCAGCAACTGGCTGCCAATGCCGCCGCCCAACGACAGAAAGATTGCCCCGAGTTCATTCGCTCGCCTCCCGCGACAGATAAATCAGCAAACGGTCGTTGCACAACATGCCCAGGTCCTGGTGGCCGTCGCCATCGGCGTCGAGCGCCACAATCGACCTGGGTTCGGAAGCCATGGTGCCTTCGTTCCCTCCATAGGGATACGAACGATCTTCAAATACAGTCCATGACAAAACGGGCTTCATCGCATCATCAATGCGGTCCAGCACGGTGAGCTGATGCCGCTCGTCGTCGCAGAGGATCGCGTCTTCGCGGCCGTCGCCAGTGACGTCAGCGCTCAACACGCGATGCACCGTCGCTTCCTTGACGCCGCTCGGACGTCCGACGCGACCGTCGACGCTATCACGAAGGGACAACTCCCACGGCCGGCCCTTGCTGAGCCGCACCACGCGCTCCTGATCGATCAGCATCAATCCGAGCACCGGATCGTTGAGGAGCGCGATGCCGTTCGGCGGGCGAATGCTTTTGGCGATTCGCAAGATGCCCGATTCATCTGGCTCGAGACGATGGATGAACGAACCGCCGTCTTCGAGCGCCCAGGCGTTGCCGTCGGCCAGCGGCACGAAGGAGTTAATGCGCTGCCCTTCGCCGAGCATGATCTGATCCTGCGGTTGCAGGGCATCGTCGAGCCATTGCACGACGCCATCGGTCAGACGGCCGAGGCGCAGGCGGTCGCGATCGACGAAGAGACTGAACTGGCCGATATCGACTTTGCCGAGTTGCGTCAGGTCGGTGATCTTCGTTTCGCCGTTTTCCAGCGCGACGAGCTTGGCACCTTCGGCGAATTTCTGTTGGACCAGCACGCGATCGCCGCCGATCCAAACCACTTTTTCGGTCTTGGCGCCGGCGCCTGCAAAGCGGACTTGCTTCGGCTCTCATTCGCTGGCCAGATGTAGAGATCGAGGTCGTTCGCGATGCGCTGCGCCCACCAGGTAGTTCCGCCGGCGCTGCCGAGGGCCAGAATCACGCGATCCTTTTGATCGGCCGATTGCGGCATCGGCTGCGGATAGCTCATCCGCTCCGCTTGCCAGCGGCTGACCAGCAGGTCCGTGGCGTCCTTGGTCCAGAGCAGCAACGTACCGGGCTCGCCCTGTGGTGCGGCGATCGCCTTCACGTTACCAACGATCGGGAAGCTTTCTTCGCCGGCCCAGCCTTCTTCGGCCAGCCGTTCCAGGCGAAGCCGTGGCTGCGAGGGATCGACCGCCACGAGCGCCGGTTTACCGTCGATCGTGATGCCAGTCCACAGCGCCTTGGCGCCGCCGGGCATCGGCAATGAGTCCTGGCGGCCCAGGGCGTTTTCCTCGCCGCGTGCGAGCGTGAAGCGCCGCACGAGTCCTTCCTGCGAACCGCCGAGCAGCAGCAACTCGCCGGGCTGGCCGTCGGCCAGGAGCGATTCCGCGCCGCCGATCGGTTGATCGTAGAGCACTTGCGCAGGAAGGAGCTTACCGCCGCGGGCTTCGTACCAGCGGATCGTCTGCCGAACCTGCGGCGACCACTCGTAGAGGTCGATGTCGCCGTCGCCGTCGAAATCAGCGAGACGCCAGCGGAAGCGACCGCGGTTTTCGCGAGGGCTCAACCACGAGGCGCGCGAACCCGGCGTCAGTTTCAAACTCTGAATGCCTTGGTCGGTGCTGACCAGGAGCTCGTGATTTCCATCGGGCAGCGGACGCACCAACATCAACTCCCGTTGCCCCGTCGGAGTGCCGGCGAGCAGGTCCCATTGCGTTGACTTCTGAAACTTGCCGGCGTCGTCGGCCTTGAAAGCGACAATCTTATTCGACGGCGACGTCAGCACGACGAGTTCGAGCTTGCCGTCTTTGTCCAGGTCGACCGGCACCGCGTCTTGCGGCAGTTCATCGAGGAACAGCTCCGTGTGCTCCCAATCGGGCGCCATCGGCAGTTCGTTCGGACGCTTCGGGTCGATCGCCTGCGCATCTTTCCGTTTGTCCGGCGGTACCCAGGAGTAAAGATCCAAGTGCGAATTGCGCGAATTGATGACGATGATCTCTTCACGACCGTCGGCATTCAGATCGGCCGCAAACATGCGGTCGGGGTTGCCTTCCTGTTTGATGACGCGCAGCCCCTGCCAGCCGTCGAGCTGCGGAATCGACGCCTCGGAGTCGGCGG
>CAZUBB010000095.1:11423-16252 GCA_964618485.1 uncultured Pirellulales bacterium | reverse complement strand
CGATGTGCGAGACGCTGCTGACGTCGATGCCGCGGCCGACGACGTCGGTCGCCACGAGGCAAGCGACTTTGCCCTCGCGGAAGGCCTTCATGACGCGATCGCGGGCGCTCTGCTGCAGGTCGCCGTGGATGCAATTGACGCCGGGCCATTTGCGGCGGAGGTGCTCGTGGAGCTTTTCGGTCCGCTGCTTGGTGCGGCAGAAGACGATCGTCTGCGTCGGCTGCTCGCGGCGCAGGAGCTTCAAGAGCAGGTCGAACTTCCGATCGCGTTCGACCGTGAAATAGAACTGCTGGATCGTGTCGACCGAGATGTCCTTCGGCGAGAAGTTCATCGTCTCGGGATCGCGCATATAGCGCTGCGCGAGCTTCTCGACCGGCGGCGGCAGCGTGGCGCTGAGGAGCAGCGTCTGGCGGGCGGCCGGGCAGCGGCGCAGGATCTTTTCGATGTCGGGCCGGAAGCCGATGTCGAGCATCCGGTCGGCCTCGTCCAGCACAATGCACTGCAGGTTGCCCAACTGCAGGGTGCCGCGGGCCATGTGGTCCATGACGCGGCCGGGAGTGCCGACGACGATTTCGGTGATCCGCTTGAGCTTTTCGATCTGCCCGCGGATCGGCTTGCCGCCGTAGAGGGCGACGATGTGCGTCTTGCGGCCGTGGGCGAGCTTTTCGATCTCTTCGCGGACTTGGACGGCGAGCTCGCGCGTCGGTACGAGGACCAGGGCCTGGGTGCCGTGGACTTCGCTATGGGGGCGCAGCCGTTCCAGAATGGGGATGCCAAAGGCGGCCGTCTTACCGGTGCCGGTGCGGGCCTGGCCCAGCACGTCGATGCCGAGCAACGCGCGGGGAATCAATCCGGCTTGAATGGGGGTGGGCTGCTGGTAGCCCGCCGCGTCGAGGGCGGCGAGCATCGTTTCGGACAGGTTCATTTCCGCGAAGCCGGTCGCGGGGGCGGTCATCGTCTCCGTCAAATTCACTCCTACACGTCAAAATCACGTCGCGAGGGGCACTGAAACCCGATCCGCCGAGCTCGGCCGACACCTCGCAACTGGCCTGGGAAGAGAATTTCCCGTTTGGTTGGTACTATCAGACAGTCTAGCCCCTGGGGGTGGGAGCGGTCAACGAGGTCGAGCGGCAGTGGCGTCCCAAATGATTGTTGCCAGAGATCACGACCACCATTCGTCGGGCACCGGCTGGCCGGTCACTAGTTTGTCGAAGATGACTTGGCCCTTGTCCGTGAGACAAAACCCGTGACCATCCCAAGCTACAAGGCTGCGGCGGTCTAGCTCGTTCGCAATGTCTCGCGAAGAGCACTTCTCGATAGGCAAGCAATCGGGAATCGGCCACTCCGGGCCACGGCGTCCAATGTGAAGTAGGGCACTTCTTAACTTCTCCATTACGGATGCGGAGCAGTCGGAATTGTTGTCGTTCATGATTCGCATTGTAGGGCGGGCCGGCGCGGGAGGCACAACGTGTAATTCGCTGAAGCGTGAAATGCCATTCCGGGATGCTTCACGACAGGCCGAGGCCCGCCGCTCTGCGATGGCGGGACTCCCAGATTGCAACTCGACGCTCTCTGGCGTTGCGACCGTCTCGTGCTGGGAGCACTCTTGCTGATGCGCCGGCCCGCCCTACGGTTTGCGGCTTCGTTTTCGATAGCCCCAGTACATCGTGGCTGCGATGGCGCCGAGCAACATGGCGACGGCGATCGTGATCTTCGCTTCGGTCAATTCCGGTCGCCGCATCTCAAAGATGAGCCGCAAGAGCCCGTAAGCCCCGATCAGCAGGGCAAAGCCGGCGCATGCTATGGAGCCGGCCAACAGGGCACTTGTGAGCCATTGGCTTCCCGGCGATGGTGACTTCTCTTTCATGCCGGGCCGTCGCCCTACGGCGTGACCGGCTCGAACTTGGTCACGATGATGTGGTACTTCACCTGGTGGCCGGTGCCTTGGCGGGAGTAGTCGGCGGGGTAGCCGAGCTGATCGTCGAAGCGGCCGACGTTGACCATCGTCCAACCGGCCTTGCGGGCGGCGTCCGAGGTGTCCATCGCGATGTACTTGGCGATCTGGTCGAACTGGCCCTCGATCGTCCATTGCGAAAGCTCGTCCGTGCGGGTCACGGGCGTGCCGTTCTTGACGAGCGACTTCGCGACGCCGCCGCGGACTTCCATCACGAGCTTGGTCTGCGTCGCCGGGGCGATGAAGTCCATCTCCAGGTTGTAGTTCAACGGGCCCTTTTCCTTCCATTGCTGGCGGGCGATCTGCAGTTCCCGGGGCGAGATCTCGGAGAGGTTCGTCGGCTCGACGTCGGAGCCCCCCGTGATCCAGCGCATGGCGGGGAAGAGAATCATCGCCGCCAAGACGACCAAGGCGATGCCGACCATTTCCTTGCGCGTCACTTCGCGCTTGGCGGCCGGCGGAGGCGCAGTTTCAGCGCTCGTTTTCTTAGGTACTAATGGAACACTCACGCAACAGCCCCCTGATTGCGATTTGACCACGATTCGCGGACGAGACAGGCGATGTGGTGCGCCGACGGACCGCCGACCGTCCTATCTTAACCAACGCTTTCGACCGTCGGCAACGAATGGCTCGTTCAGTTCCTTCTTTACGTGAAAATGCCCGTCCGGTTTTGACGCCCGGCGGGAAATGCCACGGGAATGATTGGTTTTTCGCGTTCGTTTTTCTGAGCAGTGTCAAACATTTTATCGTCGGCATGCGTACAAATTTGTCGGTCCGGAGCGCGCGTGTCGCGAGCAGGCAACACGCATCGACGAGGACCGTTGTAAAGAGGCAACGCGCGTACACGGTCGTGTGACGGCAGGCAAAGAATGGGAGACGCCGCAACTCGTTGCAGAGTGGACAGTTACTAAGGCGGAGGGAAGCTGTTACCCCCTCTTGGTATGGCGGTTGCTTTCCTCCTGACGCAAACGCGACGAACTTGTGAAACCAATTGATATACTGACCCGAAGCATCAGCGGAATCAGTCGCCAGCACTCAGCCATTCTCGGAAACCACCTGGAGTAAGCCCGCATGAGTCAGCCCACGTCGGCCGCCGCGGTACGACCCGCCATCCTGGGAGGCGCGCCGCTGTTCGCCGAGTTTGTGCCGATCGTTCGCCCCGCGCTGCCGAGCTTCGCCGAACTGGGGCCGGAACTTGAGGCGATGCTGGACAGCCGCATCTTGACGCGCGGCAAGTACCTGCGGGCGTTTGAGGAAGCGATCGCCAAGCACCTGGGTTGCAAGCACGCGATCGCCGTGTCGAGCGGCTCCAGCGGCCTGATGCTGGCCTACCAGGGGCTCGGTTTCAAAGGCGAGGTGATCGTCCCGAGCTTTACCTTCATGGCGACGGTGAACGCCATGATCTGGAACAACTGCCGCCCGGTGTTTGTCGACGTGCTGCCGGATACGCAGTGCATCGATCCGGAAGCGGTCGAAGCGGCCATCACGCCGGCCACGAGCGGCATCGTCGCCGTGCATAACTTTGGCAACCCGGTCGACTGCGATCGCCTGGAAGCAGTCGCTCGCAAGCATAACCTGCCGGTCGTTTACGACGCCGCGCACGGCTTCGGCGCCTTGTATCACGGCCAGCCGGTTGGCAAGCAAGGGGACGCCCAAGTGTTCAGCCTGAGCCCGACGAAACTGTTGATCGCGGGCGAGGGGGGCATCGTGGCGACGAATCGCGACGACCTGGCGGAGCATGTTCGCGTGGGGCGCGAGTACGGCATGGTGCCGGTTTACGACACGCGGTTCCCGGGTTTGAACGCCCGGATGAGCGAGATGCACGCGTTGGTCGGCCTGCGTAGTCTGGGCATGCTGGAGGAGGGAGTGCAGCGCCGGCAGGAGTTGGTCGCGCTATTCAAGCGCGAATTGGCGGCCGTGCCGGGGCTCAGTTATCAAACGGTGCTGCCGGGCGATCGCTGCTCGTACAAGGACTTTTCCGTAATGGTCGATCCGGCGGAGTTCGGCATCACGGCGTATCAGCTCGGCCAGGCGCTCAAGCACGATAACGTGGACAGCCGGCAGTACTGGGTGCCGCCGGTGCATCAACAAAGCGCTTACCGGCAATTTGCTCCAAAGGCCGAAACTTTGCACAATACCAACTGGCTTGCTGAAGTGAGCCTGAGTTTGCCGATCTGGTCGCGGATGGACGACGAAGTGGTCGTCGGCATCTGCCGGGCGATTCAGCAGATTCACGAACATGCCGGCGAAGTGCGGGCCGCATTGGCCCAATAGCTGGCAACGAGGCGGAACAAGTTCGCGCCGCGTGGCAGAGGAGCAGTGCCTTACGCGTCGCATCCAGAGTTGGGGCGTCACCTGGGAGTTTGCACACGTGTTACCATCGCGGTTCAAGATTACGACACCGACCCTGCTGCGGATGGCGGCCGACGCCGTCATGATCAACCTGGCGTTGCTGACAGCGCTCATGCTACGCTTCGTCTTCGCCACGCTGTTTCAGAAACGGGCCGACGGAGTCACCGCCGACAGCCTGTTCGCCCAATTGGTGACCGATTTCGGTCGCAGCTTTTGGGCGATCACGCTGATCTGCCTGGCGGTTTTCTTCCTGAGCGGGTTCTACACCTACGGCCGGGCGTATCAGAGCCGCTATAAGGCGATGATCATCGTGCAGGCGGTGAGCCTGAGCTACCTGATTTACGGCTTCCTGTTGCCGTTTTTCTCCGGCGAGATGGTGATGCAGTCCCGCGGGGCGTATATCCTCGCGTGGATGCTGACGATCGGCATCCTGGTCGCATCACGCATCTGGAGCGCGTTGTGGAAGCGCTGGGTGCAGCCGGAACAAGACCGCGTTCACAAGGCCCGGAGCGATAAGCGCGTG
>CAZUBB010000095.1:1636-11413 GCA_964618485.1 uncultured Pirellulales bacterium | reverse complement strand
TCGGTTCGGCCTTGCTGCCGAAGCTGCTGGATAAGGGATACGAGGTCCGGCTGCTCGATCAGTTGCTGTTCGGCGAGGATCCGATCGCTGCGGTTATCGACCATCCGAAATTGGAAATCATCCACGGCGACTTCCGCCACGTGGACAAGGTCGTCGAGGCGATGCAGGACGTGGACGCGGTGATTCACCTGGGCGCTATCGTCGGCGACCCCGCGTGCAGCCTGGACGAAGACCTCACCATCGACGTGAACCTCTCGGCGACGCGGATGATCGCCGAGCTGGCCAAGAGCGTCGGCGTGCGGCGGTTCATTTTCGCCAGTACGTGTTCCGTGTACGGGGCGACCGAGGAAACGCTCGACGAACGTTCGGTCGTGCGGCCGATCTCTCTGTACGGTCACACGAAGCTCGCCTCGGAGAAGGTGCTGCTGGGGATGGCCGACGACAAGTTCCGGCCCTCGATCGTTCGCTTCTCGACGATCTACGGGCTCTCGGGCCGGACGCGTTTCGACCTGGTGGTGAACCTGCTGACCGCGAAGGCCAAGATCGACGGCAAGATCACGGTGTTCGGCGGCGACCAATGGCGGCCGTTCGTGCACGTCGACGACGCCGCGCTGGCGGTCTCCATGATTCTGAACGCTCCGCTCGACGTTGTCGGCGGGGAAATCTACAACGTCGGCGCCGACGAACAAAACTACACGATCACGCAGATCGGCAAAATGGTTCACGAGCAGGTCGTGTCCGCCGAGTTGCAGATCAACTCCGACGACACCGACAAACGCAACTACCGCGTCAGCTTCGCGAAGATTCGCAACCAGCTTGGCTTCCAGCCGCAATGGACGATTGAGATGGGCATCCAGCAGGTGCTGGAGGCGATCTCCAACGGCGAAGTGGACGACTACACGGACGCCCGGTACAGCAACGTCAAGTTCCTCAAAGAAGGGGGCACGGAGAATTTCAGCAAGAGCAACTGGGCCAAGGAGTTGATCCGCGAAATCGCCGGGGAGCGTACTTCGGCCTAGACTTGCTCGTGCCGGGCGGCCCCCGAAATCCCGTGGTTCCCAGGCAAGTTGTGGCACGGTCGCACCGTTGTGGCACGGTCTCCTGACCGTGCCACTTTTGCAAGGGCTTGGAGACCTTCGGTCGGGCTGGTGGGATGGTCGGGAGACCATGCCACAACGAGGACTATGCCACAGCGGAGCGGTGAGATGGCTCCGGGCGCTGACGCTTCCGGCTCCGGGTATGTGTGTTGATCCAATTTTGAGGTTTTCGGGATGTTGATTTTTGGCGTTTCCGGCTATGCGAAGGTGGTGCATGACCTGGCTCGCGCGGCGGGCGTTAAGGTCAACGGTTTTGTTGACGCGACGGTCACGAAGCCGGAGTTGGCGGGTTTGCCGGTGGTTTCCGAGGCGGACGCCTTGATGCAACCGGCCGGCGACATCATCGTCGCCGTGACGAATCCCCGTACGCGAAGGGCCATTGCAACGCGGTTCGCTTCGCACGGTTGGAAGCTGAAGACGCTGGTGCATCCGCGGGCGGTCTTGGCGGATGGAGTACAGCTTGGCGCGGGAAGCGTCGTGCTGGCCGGCGCGGTGGTGCAAGCCGGCGTTTCGATCGGCCAAGGCGCCATCATTAATGCAAACGCGGCGATCGATCATGGCGCATCACTGGGCGATTACACGCACGTCGCGCTCGGCGCGGCGGTGGGCGCTGACGTGAAAGTGGGCGAAGGGTCATGGATTGGCCTGAACGCCAGCGTGCGGGAGGAGATTGCCATCGGCGCCTGGTCCATGGTCGGGGCCGGCGCAACCGTCGTGGAGGATGTTGCCGACGAGGTCGTCGTGTACGGCGTGCCAGCGACGGTGCATCGCGAAGGGAGTTACTTCGCCGAAGAGTCGGCCGCAGCGGTTGCCGCCAGCAACGGCGCAAGCAACGTTCGCGATGCGGTGGCGGATGTGATTAACACCATTCTCCGCGACACCGGCCGCGAGACGCGGGCCTTCGCGAACCAGGATATTCTGATGGGCAACATCGGGCTCGATTCGCTCGATCTGGCCGTGATGACGGTATCGCTCGAACAACGCACCGGGCAGGACCCATTCCGTTCGGGGCGCGGCGCGGTCCGCAGTTTCGGCGAGTTGGTCGCGGTTTATGAAGACTCCTTGCGAGAGAACGGCAAGTGATTGGCCGGCTGGTCGAGAGCGCGGCGCGCGAATGGTCCACCGCTCCGGCTTTGCGATGGGCAGGGGGCGAATGGTCGTACCGGGAGCTGCATGAGCAGGCCGAACGACTCGCCGCGGAACACGCCGCGTGGCGCGGCCAGCGGATCGGCGTCGCGGTTTCGCAGGCGCCGCGGCAGTTGGCGCTGTTGATCGCGCTCGATCGGCTCGGCGCGGCGGCGTTCTTGTTTCCTTCGAGTCTCACGGCCGCGGCGCGCGACGTGGCCCGTGAGCAGTATGGGCTCGCGGCGATCGTGACCGATGACGCACAGCTCCCCGGCGCGGCGGCGACGATTGCCGGCGACGCGGGAACCGTGGTGCTCTTCACCTCCGGAACGAGCGGTCCTCCGAAGCCGGCCGTGCATACCTGGGAGAGCCTCGGAGCGGCGGTGAGCAGGCATCCGCGGAACGAAAAACGGCGCTGGCTGCTGGCCTACGACTTAGCGCGCTTCGCTGGGATGCAGGTGCTGTTGCAATCGCTGGCGACCGGCGGCGCGCTCTGCGTGCCGGCGACGCGCGAGCCGGGGGACGTCGTGAGTTGCTTGCAGCGGGACCAGGTGGAGTTCGCCTCGGGCACGCCGACTTTCTGGCGGATGCTGCTCGGGGCCGCGACCGCCGAGGAACTGGCCGGCTGTACCCTCGAGCAAATCACGCTTGGCGGCGAGGCGGTCGATCAGGGGGTACTGGATCGCTTGAAGGCGGCGTTCCCGAAGTCCCGCATCAGCCATATTTACGCCTCGACGGAAATGGGGACCTGTTTTGTCGTGAATGACGGTCGCGCCGGTTTTCCGGCCTCGTATCTGGACGACGCCTCGTTGCCGACGCAACTGCGGATCGGCGAAGAGGGGGAACTCTATATCGCCTCGCGCCGGGCGATGAAGGAGTATCTGGGCGAGAAAGCGGGGCCGAGGGAATCCTGGTTCGCCACGGGGGATATGGTACGGTTGGAGGATGGCCGGGTGTACTTTGTCGGCCGGCGGAGCGAATGCATCAACGTTGGCGGCGCGAAGGTTTATCCTGCCGATGTGGAACGCGTCATCCGCGCGGTGGAAGGCGTGCGCGAGGTGCGCGTGCATCCGATCGCCAGCTCGATGGTGGGACAGTTGGTCGGCGCTGAAGTGGAACCGGCTGCTGGGCACGTGCCCGCGCAGGTTCGCGACGCGGTGCTGGCCGCGTGCCGTCGCGATCTGGTGAAGTACCAGGTGCCGGCCGTAGTGAAAATCGTCGAGCGTTTGACCGTCAATGACGCGGGGAAGATCGCCCGCGGGGGAGTGTAGTCCGTTGTCGAATCGCGTGATCCTGATTTCCGGCGGCAGCCGCGGGCTGGGCGAGGCGTTCGTCCGCCGTTTCTTTGCGCTCGGAGATATTGTCGCCACGTTCAGCCGCCGGCGCACGAAGGCCATCGACGAACTGCACGAGCAGGCGCCGGAGCGGATGTTTTACCGCGAGGTCGATGCGACCGACGCCGACGCGTTGCGCGACTACGTCACGGCGGTGCATACGAAGTTCGGGCGGATCGACGCCCTTGTGAACAATGCCGGCATCGCCCACGACGGCGTGCTGGCCACGATGAGCGACGACCGCATCGATCAGATGCTGGAAATCAATCTCAGGGCGTCGCTGATTCTCGCGCGGGAGTGTTCGCGATTGATGCTGCTGGCATGCCAGGGCTCGATCATCAATATCAGCTCGATTATCGCGAGCCGCGGGTTTTCTGGGCTGTCGGCCTATGCCGCCACGAAAGCGGGACAACTCGGTATGACGCGGGCACTGGCGCGGGAGCTGGGGCCGCGAAACATTCGCGTCAACGCCATCGCGCCGGGTTACCTGGAAACCGAGATGTCGCACGGGCTCGATGACGGACAGCGCGGGCAGATCATCCGCCGCACGCCGCTGGGACGCCTCGGCAAGCCGGAAGACATCGTCCCGTGCGTAGAGTTCCTGCTCTCGCCCGGCGCGGCGTTCATCACCGGCCAGGTCATCACAATCGACGGCGGCTCGACGGCTTGAGAAATCGCAGAGGCTCGGCTGTAGCTGGCCTCTGTGAGGCCGGCGCTCGCCATGTTGGCGCGTCTGGACGTTGCATAGTCAATTCCACCGAGGTCACAGACCTCGGCTACAGTTTGCAAGCTGGAAGTCGATCATGTTGGACCTGATCATTGTCGGCGCGGGCGGCTTTGGCCGCGAGATGTATCATTGGGCGCGGGATTCGTTTCCGGCGGATCGGTATCGCTTCAAGGGGTTTCTTTCGGCGAAACCGAATGACCTCGACGGCTTTGCAATCGACGCGCCGATTCTTGGCGACCCGTTGACGTATACGCCGCAGGTGAATGATCGATTCCTGTTCGCCATCGGTTTGATCGACGTGAAGCGCAAGTTGATTGATGCGCTCGCGGCCAAAGGGGCGCAGTTTGAACGGCTGGTGCATCCCACGGCGATCGTCTGCCCGACGGCGAAGCTGGGCGTGGGCGTGGTGATCTGCCCGTTCGTCACGGTGAGCGACAGTTGCCGCGTGGATGACTACGCGATGCTCAATTTCTATGTTTCGCTGGGGCACGACGCGCACGTCGGCGCGTACAGCGTGCTGTGCCCTTACGCGACGCTCAACGGCTTCGCAGTGATCGAGGAAGAAGTCTTCCTGGGGACGCACACCACGGTCACGCCGTCGCGCCGCGTGGGGCATCATTCCAAGGTGAGCGCCAACTCGATGGTCAGCCACAACGCGCCGTCGTACTCGCTGATCTACGGCGTGCCAGGGCAGCAAAAGCGGCTGTTCAACGCACCCGGCGATGGGTAGTACGGGGATTCACCACGGAGGCACAGAGAGCACGGAAGAGGAAGTGGGGACGATGGTGCTACATGTTTGAAACGCGGAGGCGCAGAGACGCGGAGAAGTGCGTTGGGTGGAGGCGCTTTTCGGACAAAGACGTTAATAAACTCAATCGATTCAATCATTCGCTATCGTTCGAGTTCATGCAATCTCACTTCCCTCCTCTGCGTCTCAGCGGCTCCGCGGTTCAATCAAACTCCTCACTCTTATCTCCGTGTCTCTGTGGTGAATCAATTGCAGAGCGGCATGCTCGCACTTAACGGTAACGTATGAACTGGCGACGCTTTCTTAGCTATCACCCGGCGAAGCAGTTCGGCGCGATCGTCGGGCTGGCGAATGGCGCCTGGTGGCGATTGCTGGGGCGGACGTCGGGTTGGCCGGTGATCGCTCCGTCAGTGCGCTGTGAGCGACGTGGCGGGAAGATGGCGATCGGGCACCTAGCGATGCTTAGTCGGCGCTGTTTTGTAGCGGCGATTCGACGCGAGCCTACACACGATGTGCGGCTCTCGATCGGTCCGCGGACGCGCGTTTGGGATAACACGCGGATCATGGCCTACCACGGCATTTCGATCGGCGCCGATTGCGCCATCTCGTGGAATTGCACGATTCTCGACTGCGATTTGCACTACCTGAGCTTCGACGGCGAGACCTTTGAGCCGAACTCCGCGCCGATTACGATCGGCGATCATGTCTGGATCGGCTGTAACGTAACGATCCTAAAAGGCGTCACGATCGGCGAGGGGGCGGTGATCGCCGCCGGGTCGGTCGTCGTGCGCGACGTGCCGCCGCACATGCTTGCCGCGGGCGTGCCGGCTAAGGTGATCAAGCCGGCGCCGCTGTGGAAGTAGCGCCAAGCGCCTTCGGCCCTATCCCAGACGCCGTGGCTCGGTCGGGAGGCCGGCCACAACGATTTACTTACGGATAGGAACAAAGTCGATCAGTAACACGACGCGTTCCTCGTTGGTCAGGTTCCAGGCTTCGTGCCAGAAGCGGTCGTCGAAGATCATCGCGCGGCCTTCGCGCCAGGGACGCGATTCGGTCTCGATGCGGAGCGCGCAGTCGCCCTCAGGGACGATGAGCCCCAGGTGGCAGCGCAGGAAATCGCCTGGAAACCCTTGGTGGGCGTTGATGCGCGTCCGCGGCGCGAGGACGGAGAAGCCGGCCGCGCCGTGCGTCGGTAGGTGATCTCGCACCAGAGCCGCCGTGATCGGGCAGCGCGCGACGTGTTTCTCGATCGGCGCTCCATCGGGGAAGTTGAACAGCGCGAAGACCTGCCAGCCTTGCTCGCAAAGTTTGCGTTCGTGCCAGGGGACGAGCAACTCGCGGATCCCCTCGAACTCGCGGCGCACTTCCTGCCACTGTGATTCGAGCGCCGCGACGAATGGAAAGTCTGCGGAGTCGTAGAACCAGCGCTCGGCGGTCGCGGACATCAGATCTTTCCTAGACGCGTACTCGGCACGCGCGAGGCGACGCTCGAAGCGCCGCGATAGATCTCGTAGTCGCGCGTGTCTTTGGTGATGAGCGCCCCCGCGCCGATGACGTTGCCTTGCCCGATCGTGAGCCCCGGGGCGATCGTGGCGTTCAGGCCGACGAAGGTGTTATCGCCGACGGTGCAGGATTCGCCAAAGAGCGCGCAGACGACCCAGCAGTTGGCGCCGATCCGGGTATGAAATCCGATGCGCGTGGTGCTCCAGATGATAGAATTTCGCCCTACGCGCACGAACGGCTGCAGCGTGGCGCGTTCCATGATCATGCAGTTGGGTTCGAGCCGGAATTCCGGCGGGACGTCGGCCTTCGTGCTCACGAAGCTGGCCAGGCGATAGCCCGCCGCCTCGGCGGCATTCGCTTTCGTCTCACGCTGGCTGTTCAGTTTCTGATGCCCGACCGCGACGAAGATGTCGCACGCCTCGGGCGAGAATCGCTGCGGCAAGTCCTCGAACGGCACGACCGGCAGCCCGGCAAAGGTGTCGGACTCGACGAATTCGCCATCGACGGTGAACGCCGCGACGCGGTAATCGCTATCGTGCGTGAAGTAGTAATGCGCGATCTCCGCGAAATTCCGCGTGCCGAAGATGATCAGATCGCGCGACATGGATGCGATGCGAGAAGCCAAGGGCGTGGTCAGCTATGTTCTACTCGGACGCTCCGGGGGCGGCAACCGATTCGCCCGGTACGCTCCCGTTGTCCCGTAGCGGAAGCGTGAGAGAGCCTCTATTCTGAAGGGATTGCCTTCTGCCTGACTGGTTTTCCAATGCCCGCCGCCAACGCTCGATCGCGTCCCGAGTTGCTCGCCCCCGCTGGGGATGCGACGTGCTTACGCGCCGCGATCGAAAATGGGGCCGATGCCGTCTATTTTGGGCTCGATCACGGCTTCAACGCGCGGGCCAGGGCGACGAATTTCCAGCTCGACGGGCTGGCCGAGACGATGGCGGGCTTGCATGGACGCGGCGTGCGCGGCTACGTGACGATGAACACGCTGGCCTTTACGGACGAGCTGCCGGAGGTCGAGCGCACCGCGCGGCGGCTGGTCGAGGCGGGCGTCGACGCCTTGCTGGTGCAAGACCTGGGCGTGGCGCGGCTGTTGAAGACGCTTTGCCCCGAGTTAGCGCTGCACGCCTCGACGCAAATGACGCTCACCTGCGCCGAGGCGATCGACGTCGCGGCGACACTCGGCGTGGAGCGCGTGGTCCTGGCGCGTGAGTTGTCGCTCGAAGAAATTCGGCAGATCGCCGCCGAGACGACGATGCCGCTCGAGGTCTTCGTCCACGGGGCGCTCTGCGTGGCATATTCCGGACAGTGCCTCACGAGTGAATCGCTGGGTGGCCGGAGCGCCAATCGCGGCCAGTGCGCGCAGGCCTGCCGGCTGCCGTATGAACTGATTTGCGACGGGCGCGACGTCGACCTGGGCGATCAGAAATACCTGCTCAGCCCTCAGGACCTCGCGGCGTTTGATATCGTTCCGGAATTGATCGACGCGGGCATCTGTTCTTTCAAGATCGAGGGGCGATTGAAGACGCCGGAGTACGTCGCGAACATGACGCGGCATTACCGGCGGGCGATTGACGAGGCGCTCGCCGGGCGTGCGGCGACGTTCAGCGGGACCGACGTCGAAGAGATGGAACTTAGTTTCTCGCGTGGCTTCTCGCACGGCTGGCTCGACGGCAACGATCACAAGAAGCTGGTGCCGGCGCTCAGTTCGGCGAAGCGCGGCGTGTTGCTGGGTGAGATTCACGATATCTATCGCCACAGCGTCGCTGTCCGCTTGCGCGGCGCGATTCGCCGCGGCGATGGCGTTGTGTTCGAGGCCGATCGCGCTGAAGGAAATGAGCAAGGAGGGCGCGTTTACGAAGTGCTGCGCCAAGGAGATTCGCTGACCGAGGCGGTACGCGAGGGGCTCGTGGAATTGACGTTCGCGCGCGGCGCGATCGACTTTGAGCGCCTCACGATCGGGCAACCGGTCTGGAAGACCGACGATCCACAACTGACGTCGCGGTTGCGGAAGTCATTCGACGGCGCGCCGCAGCGCCGGATGCCGATCGATCTCGAGGTTCACGCGGCGATCGGCGAGCCGCTCACCGTTCGCGCGCGGACGGAACAAGGCATCGCGATGGAAATCCAATCGCCGGATCCACTCGTCGAGGCGCTCAAGCATCCGCTCACGCAGGAAGTTCTGACGGACCAGTTGGGGAGATTGGGCGGCAGCGTTTACGCGTTGCGGAGCCTGACGGCCGAGATCAACGGCCGGCCGATGGTGCCATTGAGCGTACTGGGAAAATTGCGACATGAACTCATCGCGAAGCTTGATGTCGCTGCCAAGCTCGCGCCTTGGCGCGCCCTGCGCGAGGAATCAGCGCTGGAATACTTGCGCGCAAAGGATGTCTCGACCGCGCTGCCTTCACCGTTGCCGGAATCGACGCTACGCATCTTGTGCCGCAATTTGCTGCAACTGGAGTCGGTGCTCGAAAGCGGCGTGCGGCATGTGTATGTCGATTTCGCCGATATCCGCGAGTACCGCCAGGCGGTGACGACGGCGCGGCTGGTGGGCGCGGAAATTTTCCTTGCTACCCCGCGCATTCAGAAGCCGGGCGAAGTGGGCATTTTCCATGCACTGGCGAAGCATGACGCGCACGGAATTCTCGTCCGCAATCTCGGCGGACTGGCTTACTTCACCAAGCTTGACACGCCGGTCGTTGCCGATTTTTCGTTGAATGCGACGAACGAGTTGACCGTCGCCTGGCTGCTGCAGCGCGGCGCGCAGCGCGTGACCGCCTCGTACGACCTGAATCGCGAGCAATTGCTCGGGCTCGTGCAGGCCGCGCCGACGCATCTGCTGGAAGCCGTCATTCACCAGCATATGCCGATGTTTCACATGGAGCATTGCGTGTTCTGCGCGGTGCTCTCGCCGGGAACGAACAAGCACAATTGCGGGCGGCCCTGTGACGTGCATGAAGTCAAGTTGCGCGATCGCGTCGGCATGGAGCATCCGCTGACGGCCGACGTCGGCTGCCGCAATACGCTGTTCAATGCGGCGCCACAGAGCGCCGCCGAGGTTGTGCCTGAGTTGATCAAGCAAGGCGTGCGGCAGTTCCGTGTTGAACTGCTGGCCGATCTGGCGGGGGACGAACTTCGCAGGCTGATTCGGCTGTATCAGGATTTGCTTGCCGGAAAAATCACCGGGCGCGAGGTGTGGAGTCAACTCCGCGCGGCGAATCGCGTCGGCGTCACGCGCGG
>CAZUBB010000095.1:0-1626 GCA_964618485.1 uncultured Pirellulales bacterium | reverse complement strand
TGGAAGAACGCCGCAACCCATTGGCGATCATCTAGGAATCACGTTTCGAGCATGCTGCAAACGTTTAACGAAAAGAACCGCGACCTGATCGTGAACATTAGCGGCCGGCTGGTCCATCGCGACCAGGCCGGCGTGAGCCCGTTCGATTCCGCGGTGCAGGGAGGAGACGCCGTCTGGGAAGGGCTGCGGCTCTATCACGGCAGAATCTTCAAGCTGCGCGAGCATCTCGACCGGCTGCGCAGCTCGGCCCAGGCGCTGGCGTTCGCCGAGATTCCGCCGCACGAGGAGATCATCGAGCAGATTCGCCGCACGTTGGCCGCGAACGCGATGACGCACGACGTGCATATCCGGCTGACGCTGACGCGCGGTGTGAAGATCACCTCGGGCATGGATCCTCGGTTGAATCAGTCCGGGCCGACGTTGATCGTGCTCGCGGAACACAAGCCGCCGGTGTATGACCAATCGGGGATCACGCTTGTCACGAGTAGCGTGCGGCGTTTTCCGCCCGATTGTCTCGATCCGAAGATCCATCACTGCAACCTGATTCAATCCATTCTCGCCAAGATCGAGGCCAACCACGCCGGCGCGGATGACGCGCTGATGCTTGATACGCGCGGCTTCGTCGCGGAAACGAACGCCACGCACGTGTTTATTGTTTTGCGCGGCGAGGTTCTTACGAGCCGCCTCGTGGCCTGTCCGGAAGGGATCACGCGCGAGACGGTGCTCGAACTCTGCCGCCGCAACGACATTCTGCACGCGGAACGCGATCTTTCGCTGACCGAGGTGTATCGCGCCGAGGAAATGTTCTGCACGGGGACCATGGGCGGATTGGCGCCGGTGATTGCCGTCGATGGGCGCAAGATCGGCGCCGGCGCCGCCGGGCCGCTCACGATGCGCCTGAGTGCGCTCTATGCGGAGTTGACGGCGTCGGAAGGGGAAGCGATGGTGTAAGTGCGCCGCGGGGCAAACCTAGCGAGCCGGAAGCGTTAGCGCCCGGAGATACGGTGCTGGGCGCGATGCGGGAGACCTTCGGTCGGAGCGGTGGCACGGTCGGGAGACCGGCCACAACATCGCGGAGACCGTGCCACAACATCATGGAGACCGTGCCGCGACGTCTCGAAACGGTGTGACGGTGACCTGACCTTCGTCAATCGCGATGGTTACTGCGCCATCGATCGCGGTGTGAAACACTTGGGCGCCTTCGCTGGCGTAGGCTTTGGTGACTTCTGGCGAGACATCGCCGCGGCTGCCGCTGATGACGACGAACTCGGGCGAGCACCAATCGATGAGGCCGGGGGGATCGCTGCCGCCGCTGCCGTGGTGGGGGGCCATTAGCACGTCGCAATCGAGCGGCAACTCGTTGAGCACCGCTTCCAGCCCGGGCGGTTCCAGGTCGCCGGTGAGCAGGATGTGGCGCCCTTGATAGGTGATTGCCAGCACCAGGCTGTTAGCGTTGTCGCTTCCCGTGACGCCGTGCTGCGTGGGGTGCAACACCTCGATCTGCACGCCGGGGCCAGCCTCGAACGCGTGGCGGGAATCGATGACTTGCCGAGGGACGTCCGCAGCGATCAGCGCTTCGTCGAGGGCGCGGACGGCGTCGACGTTATGGGCGAACATCGTGGGGGA
>CAZUBB010000094.1:8839-16360 GCA_964618485.1 uncultured Pirellulales bacterium | reverse complement strand
CAATCAGATCCTGTATCGCGTCGATCTCGATGATCCGCGATTGACACCGGCGAGAGAAGAATAGCGAGGCCTACGTGGAGACGGAAGCGACGAGCCCAGCGACGCCGAAGAAGCCGCGTTGGCGGTTTCGCTTCACCGTGCGCACGTTGTTGTTCGTCGCGGCGCTGGTGGGGCTGGCGCTGGCAAATGTCGTCTCGTATCTCCGCGCGAGTCAGGTCGAAGCTGACGCCGAACTGCTCGTGCGGCGCAAACAGCAAGAGTTGGAGATGCTACGGTATCATGCCGGGTTTCCGGTCGATGGCGAGCCGAACGGCGTGCAAGTGGTCGCCTTGCCGCTGCCGCTGCCGGAGACCTGGGCGTGGCGCGTCGTCGTGCCGTACGGCGAGCGATTCGAGTTGCACTATCAGCTCAACGACGTGCCGAGCCAGGGGTTTCCCGAGGGTCAGAAGTTCGAGGCCAACGAATCCTTGCGGACCTTCGACGCGGGACTGCACACGATCATTGTGCAGGCACGGTCCGAAACGGAAGGGCCGGGGAGGCTCGCGATTGTCGTCGAGACCGGCGGGATTTCAGCGCAACGATTCCTCCCGGCGCCGGACGGTGGGCTCATGCGGCCCGGCGCCGACGGGCTCTCGATGCAAGTCACCGGCGCGGATCGGACGGAGAGCTTCGATACGCTGGAGGAGGTCCCGCTCATTCGCTGGCGCGCTGGAGAGCCGGGGAACGTGGACGAGAATGCGCTCGCGCCGGGGTTCTTGCTGTGGATGGAACAGGTAAGACCGTCGCGGGAGTGAACGTCACTCGATACCTTACTTTGTTGTGGCACGGTCTCCCGACCATGCCACGTATCGGGAGACCTTAGGTCGGGACGGTGACACGGTCGGGAGACCGTGCCACAACGAGCCAGACCGTGCCACAACGAGGGCGGCGTTTACACCGTGGCGCGGTTGCGGTAGAGCGTGGGATCGACGGCTGCGAGCATTTTTTCGAGGTTGAGTTCGCCGCCGAGGAATTCGTTGACGCGATTCGCTTGCTCCGGTGGGTCGGCCATCAGGTCGTTGTAGCGGACGAAGAGCGTGGCGAAGTGCGGCTGCTGGTCGAGATGCGCGTAGAGTTTTTCCAAGTGGAGTCGGTACGACTGCTTCATCTTCTCCGCCGGCGCCGGCGTGCGACCAAGGCGGACGAGCATCTTCTCCTGCGAAGCGAGCATCTCGTCGAGGTCGCGCTCCATGAACACGACGCGGTAACGCTCGCTCGCCGGGAAGTCGTAGAGCAATTGCGAAACCGCTTTGAACGCTTTGCCGCGCGTCGACGGGAGCCACGAGGCGTCTTGCTTGATGCGCTTCACGGTCTCGAACTCGTAATAGCCGCGCGGGTTGTCGGTATCGGCCGTGCGGACGTGATCGGTGACCACCTCGACGCCCCCTTGATCGAGCATCTGCATCATCAACGAAGTGCCCGAGCGCGGCAGGCCGGAGACGACGATGATTTCTTGATTCACGGCAGCGACTCCGATTAGATATTCACATTCAAGTAGGGCTTGCCGAGGAATGCCGCGACCATCGACATGATGAACCAGTACGCCAGCCAGGTGTCGCCGCCGGTCGTCCAGGTGGCGCGGCTGGGGTATTGGATGGCGATCGATTGCACCGGACTCTCGGGGCGAAACGGCGTTTCCCAAGGGTGCAGCAGCATGGCAGACCAATCCCACGCAGGACGCATCAGGCTGGTCCGCGCGAAACCGTCGCCGACGACGAACTCTTTTTCAAATGACGCTTCGGCGACGCGGAACTGCAACGTGTGCCGGCCTGCTTGTTTGGCTTTGAGGCTCCAATAGACGGCGCGCTCGGTCGGGACGCGGACCGGACCGATCGTGGTTTCAAACGCCGCGTCAGACGCGAGCTCGACTACGGGCAGCGCCGTCGTCGGTTCGCCGTTGAGACGCAGCTCGACGAGCGTCTCCTCGCCTTCGCGCAGCGGCCGGGCTTGATACCACAGGGCAAGCTGACCGAGGATCAAACAAACTGGAATCGCCATGATGAGCATCGGGACGATCGCGAAGATCATCAATCGCAGCGCGCCCCAAAAAACGCGCCCTTGTGCGCGGAGCGTGACCGCGGGGCTGTCCTTGAAGAGCTTGAGCGCTAGCAGGTTGGCCTTGATATCATCGCGTACACGCTTGATGGCGCGCTGATTCGACGTGTATTTGAACGCCACGAGCAGCAGCACGCCCGTCACGGCGGCGACCAGCGTGGCGGAGAGCCAGCCGGGCAAAACCGCGATCGGCGCGAGCAAGACGCTGCCAGCGGCGTTTGCCACGGCGTTCAACCAGTCGACGATTTGCGTCACGACGTGCATTACTCGATGTAACCCAAGCCGCGGAGTTGATCGGCCACCTGACTCTCGGCGTCTTCCACTTTGAGGCGTTCCAATTCACGTTCGACGGCATGCGCGATGAACTCGTCGGCGCTGCTATAGCCGAGTTTCGCCGCTGCGGCCTTGGCACGATCGTAGAGGTTGTTATCGAGGGTGAGTTTCATGGGGGGAGGAGAAAAGGAGTAAAGAAGAAAACGAGAAAAGAAGGGGAATGTGAGAATGTGAGGAGGTGAGAATGTAAGAAGGTAAGGAGCGAAACAGTCGTTTGATTCGGGGCGCGACGTTGAAACGAGACTTCTTTTCTCCTTTTCTCCTCTTCTTCTTTTCTCCTCCTAAAAAAAACTCTTCCCCGTCATTGACGCCGGCGCCTTCAATCCGTATTCCGCCAGGATTGACGGCGCTACGTCCACCAGTGACGGGCTTTGGGCTAATACTTTGCGGTTGCTGAATAACACGCCGGGGACTTCCAGGGCGTCGGCGCAGTGGTCGGCGCTCCAGGCCTGGTCGTTGTCGAGCAGGATGTCGTCCGTCAAATCGCCGAGACAGGTCGCCCAACTGGCGCGGTAGCCGCGGGCATACCCGACGATCAGATCGGGGGCGAAGGCAGTCGCGTTCCCCTGGTAGATTTCATCGGAACGATAAACGCCGCGAATGATCGGCTTGCCGCCGACATCGGTAATCGCCGTGAGGCGGCCGATCAACTCCTTGAGAAGCGATTCGCGCTGTTCGCCGGGATCGACGATGCCGTCCCGTTCGCGCCCCTTGAGATTCAGATACAGGCCGTTGATCCCCAGCCCGTAGGCGACAGTCTGGGACCAATCGACGTCCTTCATGATGGAAGTACACTCGGGCGGGCCGAGGTAACCGGCGTAGCGGAGGAAGGAGTTTAAGTTGAATTGCCGGCCGAAATTCGCAAAGCCGTGGTCGCTCATCACGATGATCGAAGCGCGGCTGCCGTAGCGATTCATCACGTCGCCGACCACTTCATCGAGGCGCCGGTAGAGCCGCCGCACGTGCTCGTGCCACTTCTGGGCCTCGCTCGTACTGCGAATCGGGTGCGGATCGTTGGAATCCCACCAGAACATGTGCGACTGCAAGTCGCTGCTGGAGAAATAGAAGAACAGCAGCCCGTCGTCGTAGTCGTCGACAGCGTAATCGAACAGGGCCAGGCGTTCTTCCAGCACGTGCGCCGCCTGCTTGGCGAATTCGTCATCCACGAACACACGATTCGACCGGGCCTTGTGATCTTCCTGAAAACCGAGCGTGCCGAAGAGGCCGAGCTTCTCCGAGACTTCCGGCAGAAAATCGGCCGGCTCGCACATCGCAACGGCCGGGGATGAAGGATCGATGTTGATCGGCGACACGTAAAGGCGGAAATTCGGCGCAACCTCTTGCAGATAGAAACGGCAGATGCCGCTGGCATGCTGCTCCGGCACAAAGGACGGCGTGGCGAGCGCGAAATCGAGCTTCGTCCAAGGGCTCCATTGTCCTGCCTTCAGAAGCAGCTTCTGACCCTGAAACTCGATCAGAGCCGCGTTGGCCGCGCGATCGCGATGTACTTTGAGGTCGATGTGCACCGGCGCTGGTTCTTTGAGAATCGTGTTCTCAGGACCGACGAGGCGGGCAAGCGCCGTGTCGTTGTCGAACTTCAAGGAGAAACGCTTCCCGCCTCCTTCGTCGAGCGGTTCCGGCGGGTTGTTCTCAGCGAAGTGCTGGTACGTGCCGTAGGAGCCGAGCATGTCGGGCGTGCCCATGCCGGAGATGCAGCGGTGATGGCCGTACTGCGAAGGGCTCGGCGGATAGTTCGACGGCAGGTCGTAGAACGTCGAGGGAATCTTGGCGGCGTCGAGGTAATCCCAAAACGGCGTGCCTTGACGGCGCAGGACCGTCGCCGTGGGCTGATGCTCGAAGGGCCAGAAGTCGAGCTGCAGCTTGTAGTCGCCGACCTCAATGCCGCCCTGCCCCGGCACCGTTTCCGCTGCCGAGTAAAACGGAGCGCACTGCTCGTGGGGGTGGCGATGGATGAAATCGAAGATGCCGTGCGAGCCGGGGCCGGAACCGTTGATGAAATTGGCCCAAGCGACGGGACTCTGCGGCGGCGTGCTTGTACCCAGCGGCGTGAAACCGCCGGAATCGCGGAGCTTGCTGAGGTTCGGCAGCAACCCATCGCGCATCATGCTTTCGCAGAGACGCGGATCCATGCCGTCGACGCCGATGACGATGACCTTCTTGCCGAGGCTCTTAGAGACGCGCGTCCGTCCGGAAAGCCAGACGCCGCTGCCAATTGCGCCCGCGCCCGCCACGGCGAAAGCGGATCGCCGGAGAAGCTTGCGGCGGTTAAAGCGTGACTCCGCAGGTGCGGTCATCGGGAGTTCAATTTCTGTTCGTGGAGCCGGAAGCGTCAGCGCCCGGAGTAAAGGAATGCGTTCAATTCGGACGTTGACGTTGTTGTGGCACGTTCCACAGTTGTTGTGGCACGGTCTCCCGAGCGTGCCGCTAGGCGTTGTGCAATACAGGAGACCTTCGGTCGGGGCGGTGGCACGGTCGGGAGACCGTGCCACAACGGAGTGCCCAGGGTGTTGGTGTTACGCTTAATGTTTACGCGACGCTCAGGATGTGGCCGTCCATGTAGTCGGGGACTTTCACGCCGAAAAGGTCCAGGATCGTCGGCGCGAGGTCGATGAGTCTTAGGTTTTCGGTTTCCACGTTGCGGTTGCAGAACAGTACGCCAGGCACGACCGAGGGATCGACGCAGTGGTCGCCGCTCCAGGCCTTGGTGTTGTCGTGGAACACCTCGCGCGTGGTCTTGCCGATCGCCGCTTCCCAGGAAACGCGATAACCGCGATCGTACCCGACGATCAGGTCCGGGGCCTGATCTTTATACGGTCCGCGATACACCTTGGGGGCAATATACACGCGGCGGATCGCCTTCGCGCCGGTCTGCGGATCGACGAGCGCGCCGAGTTTCTGCGCGATCTCCTCGCGAAGTTTGTCGGCTTCTTCGCCCGCGTCGACGATGCCGTGCTCGAACTTATCTCGGACGTTGATAAACAGCCCGGTGAGCCCCACGGCGAACGCCCGGGTCTGCGACCAATCGACGCCGGCGAGGTGCTCAGCGCCGCGGCGGGCGTCATCGACTTTGAGGTAGCCGTTTTCTTCGAGCCAGCGGTTCAGATCGATGCCGCGGCGGAACGTGTTGAAGCCGTGATCGGAGATGACCATCAGCATCGTATCGTCGCCGCGACATTGCTCGCGCGTCTTACCGACGATGCTGTCCATGCGGACGTACAGGTCTTCGATCACCGTCGCCAGCTTGGCCTGAATCTCTTTCGGTCGTGCAGGGTGCGCTTCGTCGAGGTAGCGCCAGAACATATGCTGCAAGCGATCCGTGCCGTCGAAGACGCAGACGCAAAGCCCACTGCGTACTTTGTCCAGTGCGTCGAAGAACATCGATTCCCGTTCGGCGTCAATGTCGATGCACTGCTGGAGGAAATGCTCGTCGTCGAGGACATGCTCGTTGAGCGCCCAGGTATCCTCCGCCAGGCCCAGCGTGGCGAAGGGGCCTTGCCGCTTGGCGAGATACATCGAATAGACCGAGGGATAACCGATCGGCATGGCCGGTTTTTCGGGATCGATGTTGACCGGCGTGACGTACAGCTCGAACTCCGGGGAAGTTTCCAGCAAGAGGAACTTGCAGACGCCGCTCACCGTCATGCCCGGCGCGATGCGGAACTTGACTTGAATCCAATCAGTGTATTCTCCGAGCCGCAGCGCGATTTTCTGCCCGCTGATTTTGAGCGTGGCGCGCTCCGCATCTTGAATCGTGACGTCGAACGGGGCCTTGAGAGTTTCGCGCGCCGTGCGGAGGGGATGGTCGGGCCCAAGCAATTCCCCGTGGATCTTCGCGCCGTCGCGCGCGACGCGATGCACCTCGCCGCCGGTTTTTTCGCCTGCGGACGCCGGGCGCGTCGTGTAGTGCGAGAACACGCCTTGCGTACCGCGCAAATCGGGAACGCACATCGCCGAGAGTTGCACGCCGCGCAGCTTTTCGGGCGGAAACGTGATCGGTACGCGGAGGATGCAATTCGTGATGCCGTACTGGCTGAGCACGCGGCTTGCTCTTCCGCAGCAAACGGATGCTGGCCTTGCCAAGCGGAAACTGAAACCGGCCGAACTTGAGCATCCGCCGCGGCGGGCGGATTTCCACCGAGCTCATCTTTGGCTCGTAGGTGCGCAAGTCGGGCGTGAGGAAATCGAAGATATTGTGCTTGCCGGGATTCACGCCGGTTTGAAACGTCGACCATGCGACCGGCGAGATCGGCGGCAGCGTCGAGCCGAGCGCTTTGAAACAGCCTTCATTGCGCAACGCGGCGAGTTGCGGCAGCTTGCCCTCGGCGAGCAGCTTTTCGGTCAGCCCGTGATCGAGCCCATCGAGCCCGAGCACGACCACGCGCTTGACGCGGCTATTGGCCAACGCTCGGCGACCGAAAAACAATCGCCACAAGAGGCGCGCCGGCCAGGTAACGAGCATCAACAGCGCCGAACAAATCGCCGCGAACATCGCCAGAAACGAGCCGGCCAAGGCGAAGCCGGCGCCCGGCCCAATATAGGCGAGCGCCGGCTTGGGGATCGCCAGGACCAACAAGAGGGCGACGAGCAGAATTCTAGCTGTCCTTGCCATTGCGCTCGTCGTCCTTCTTATCCTTCGAGGAATCATCCTGCGTGTTTTTCGCCTTTTCCTCCTCGTCGACGATCTCGACAAGGGTCTTGCCCGGCGTCAGGTCTTTGCCGGCGAATGCGGGGTAATCGACCGCGTAGCGATAAACGCGAAACACGGAAGTTCCTCCGGGAGGGCCGCCCATGGGGCCACGTGGCCCGACGCGGAATCCACCGAGACCTCGCCCGCGCCGTCCGCCATCGCGTCCACCGCCGCGCCGATCACCGTCGCGGCCGCCGCCGTCACGTCCCGGCGGGCCGAAGTTGGGCTGATCGCCGTCCGCGACTTGGGGGCCGCCATCGCGTCCCGGCGGACCAAAGTTGGGACCGCCATCGCCGGGAGGACCAAAGTTGGGGCCGCCACCGGGACCGCCTGGTCCACCGCCAGGGCCGCCCGGTCCGCCGAAGAACCCTGGTCCGCCGCCAGGA
>CAZUBB010000094.1:0-8829 GCA_964618485.1 uncultured Pirellulales bacterium | reverse complement strand
AACGGAAATCCACCGAAGGGACTCTTTTGCAGATCGGCGAACTGCTTGCGTTGTTCTTCGTTGAGGACTTTGTCGAGCTTGGCCTGGGCTTCTTTTTCGATTTCTTCGACCTGCTTTTTCTGTTCGTCGTTCAACTTCAACTGATCGATCGCGAACGACGGCAGCAGCTTGCCGATCTGCGGTGGCCCGAACATGTTGAATCCGCCTGGCCCACCGCCGCCGAAAGGATTCCCCTTCGTGGGATTGATGTACTTCCAAACCAGTTCCTTATCCGGCGTCACTTCCGTGAGCGTACCGTTCGCGCCGGAGCAGATGAGCGTGTTGCCATTCGCAAGCCGCTGCGCGCCGGAGATGAAGCCGGAGTAGAGATCGCTCTTTTTCGGCGCCGTGTAACTCCAGGCCGCTTCCTTGGGACCGAAGGCCTCGCCGGTGGGACGCTGGTAGTTCCCTTTTTCATCGACCGGCAGCACGATCTCGTCGACCGAGGAATAATTTCCGTCTTCGCTGCGATGGCTGTTGTTGAACACCAGCAGATGCCCGGCGCCGGGGGAGTTTTTGGCGATCCAGTGCGCGTTGTGTTGCGAGAAGAGCGTCTGCGATTTTTCTTCGCCCATGCGGTACGCCGCGGGGTTGCCCCAGCGATAAAGCAGGTCCCCGCCTTTGCCGGAGCGGCCGCCGGTGTGCCCCTTGGCCTCTTCCGTCGTGGTGCTGTGGTCGATGATCCAGATCTCGCTGAAGGCGTGAACGCTGATGACCACCTGGTCCAGTTCGGCGTTATAGCCGAGGCCGTTGAAGTGCGTCCAATCGGCATTCACGCGACCGGGACGCCCGCCCGGGTTCGGCGCGCCGACGTAGCCGATCCCGGCCAGTTGATTCACGGCGTCGGGGTTCTTGAGAAGCTGCGCCAGCCCTTCGCCGAAATTGACGTCGACCAGCTCGGGATGCTCGGCCACGTTGCCGTAGTTGGCTTTCGCCTGATCGCGGTCTTGCACGAGATGATCCCAGAGGTGCCATTCCCAGACGATCTCGCCAGTCGTCTTGCCGGTCGGCTTGATCTCAATCAGGCAGTCGGGCTGCAAATGGCTGTCGGGGATGTTTTCCGGCGCGCGGCCCGCTTCGATGGCTTCGTCGCGCGTTTTCTTTTCGCCGACGATCAGCAGCACGTTCCCGTTAGGCAACGGGCAGATGTCGTGATGCGGGAGCTGTTTGTCGCTGAAAAACTTGAAATCCCAGACGAGCTCGCCGTCGAAGGTGAAACGCTGAATCCGGCCACCGCCACCGGGGCCGTTGCCGAACTGCTGCTCGCCCGGACCGAGCGTGCCGGGACGCAACAGGTCGCCGTTTTCGAGCAAGTGCCCGCACAGCGCCGGCGTGCAACCGCAATCCCAGGTACGGACCACGCGGCCTTCCATGTCGAGGAGATAGCACTTCGTGTCACCCATCGGCGACAGGAGCGTGTAACCGTTAAACGCGCGGGGATCGTTCAGGTTCAGCCCCAACTTGACCGGTTCCGCAGCCGGGACGCCGACCTCTGGCTTGTCATCCTTCTTCGCGTCGGCGGCAGGCTTCTCGTCATCCTGCGCCTGGTAGCCGCACGCTTGCCTCGGCAAGGTGGCGGAAAGGGAAGCTGCGAAGACGCTCGCGGCGAACCAGATTCCAGCGCGCTGGAACTGTGCGGAAAAAGCACACATCGAAGGTGTCCTATGCAGTTGACTGGAAGAACTTCCGGCAGCGAACCTAACATGTAACCCAGCGTTTGGCGCGGGGTTTCGGCATGGGAGACCCACGGTGCATTTCAGCGAGCCGGAAGCGTGAGCGCCCGGAGTTACGCGCCGAGGTTCCTTCCCGCGCTCGTTGCAGCGCGTTGCTGGAGACCTGCGGTCGCAGCGGTGGCTTGGTCGGGAGACCAAGCCACAACCAACAGGAGAACATGCCACAACCACTTGGGGAAACGTGCACCGCGAAATGTCACACGTGATATGATGCCTGCGACCCTCAATCCGCGACCGTGCCCCCAGCCAGGAATCATCATGCCGATTTGCATTCGTAGCCTTTCGCTGGCCCTCTTAACATTCTTGATGATCGCGGCGGGCAGCGCGCGGCCATCCGCTGCCGCCGATCTTGCAGGCGATCCGGTGCCCGTGAACCCGGCGCTGCGGTGGTTCAAAGGAAACTTGCATACGCACTCATTGTGGAGCGATGGGAACGATTTTCCGGAGATGATCGCCGAATGGTATCGCACGCACGGGTATCAGTTCCTGGCATTGTCGGACCACAACGTGCTCAGCGAGGGAGTGCGGTGGATGCCGTGGAAGCAGATTGAAAAGCGGGGTTACGCGGCGGCGCTCGAAAACTATCGTAAGCGTTTCGGCAAGGATTGGGTGGAAACGCGCGGCGACCTTGCGGCGGGGACGCTGGAAGTGCGTCTGAAGCCGCTCGACGAGTTTCGCCACCTCTTGGAAGAGCGGGGCGCGTTCCTGATGATCCAGTCCGAAGAGCTCAGCGATCAGGTCGGGCCGAAGCCGTTGCATATCAACGTAGCGAACATCAAGGAGATGATTCGCCCCCTGGGCGGGACGACGATTCAGGAGGCCATGGCGGCCGACTTGCGGGCCGTCGAAGAGCAGGAGCGCAAGACGGGCCGCCCGATGATCGTGCATCTCAATCACCCCAACTTCGGCTGGGCGGTGACGGCGGAAGATATCGCCGCCGTGGTGAACGAGCGCTTCTTCGAGGTCTACAACGGCCACACCGGCGTAAATAACGACGGTGATGAACATCGCGCCGGAATGGAGGAGATCTGGGATGTCGCGAACACGCTGCGCCTCACCGGGCTGAACGCCGCGCCGCTGATGGGACTCGCCACCGACGACAGCCATCATTATGACGGGTCGCAAGAACAACGGCCCGGCCGCGGCTGGGTGATGGTCCGCGCGCGGCATCTGACGCCGGAATCGCTCGTCCGCGCGATCAAAGCGGGGGACTTCTACGCCTCGACCGGCGTGACGCTCCGCGAGGTGCGCTACGACGCTAACGCGCGGCGGCTGGAGATTGACATCGAGCCGGATGGCGACGCCGAATTCACGACGCGCTTCATCGGCGCGCCGCGCGAGGTGTCGACGCAAGCGACGGAGCGATTCGACGCCGCGGGAAAACCGCTCGATACCACGAAGAAGTACTCGCCGGAAATCGGCCGCACTTACGCGACCGTTTCGGGCACGTCGCCGAGCTATCAACTCGACGGCACGGAGCTGTACATCCGGGCGGTGATCACGTCGAGCAAGCCGCATCCCGATCCCTCGCTCAAGGGACAACTACAGCAAGCCTGGACGCAGCCGATCGGATGGGAGTTACGCGAGGCGGCATCGGGCGATTCCGAGACGGCGCAGTAACCGCCCTTGGCGCAAACGGGCCATGAGAAAGCAACCGAGGCCGCGTGATCACCACGCGGCCTCGGAGCGATTTCGATTTCTTGCTGAGTCGATCGAGTCGGCCCGGCAGGCTTACTTGGTGGCTTCGGCGCCTTCGGCCGCGTGCTCTTCGGCGGTGTGGCCGTCGCCTTCCTTGTGCTCGCCTTCGGCGGCAGGGGCTTCCGCGGCGCCCGCGTCAGCCGGGGGCGTCGCCGGCGGGGTGGCGGCCGGCTTGCTGCAGCCGACGGTGAACATGCTGAGGGTCAACGCCATCGCCAGGAATCCGAGCTTCTTCATGTCTTTCACCTTCCAAAAGTGTTTTGGGCAATTCCAATGTCCGTCCAGTTCTGCGGGAACCGCCCCGCGCCGGCCATTAGTACGAGAGATACCGGACCCGTCTGGTTTATTCCCCGGTATGCGGTACAAATTCATAGGTTTTTTCTCGGTGACTCGCACACGCGGCCGCGGCCAGAATGCCCTAAGTCTCATGGCGCAAATAGCTTACGGTTATGCTTCTGGCCTTGGCGACGCACTTTTTGCCGCCAAGATATGGATTTCTCGCGGCGAATTAACAAATTGAGGGGAATAAATAGCTCCCCGGGCGCTTCTCTCCCTGTAAGCCGAGGCGGATGGATCGTGGACGAGGCGGACGCGATTGATATCCAGAAATTGGTGGCGGAGCACTATGCCGCCGTGTTCCGGTACGCCTATCGGCTGAACGGCAACGCAGCCGACGCCGAAGATCTGACCCAGCAAGTGTTCCTGAGCGCCCAGCGGAAGCTCGACCAGCTTCGCGCGGCGGACGCAGCCCGGGGGTGGCTCTACGCCATCCTGCGGAACTGTTTCCTCGCCTCGCGACGCCATGTGTCGACGCAATCGAATGGCGCGGAGCCGCGCTGGGACGAGCTTCCGGACGACGCGGCGCCGCCCGACGTGATCGATCGGGAATTGCTCCAACAGGCGCTTGACAGCCTACCGGGCGATTATCGATTGATCTTGCTGATGTACTACTACGAAGATTATTCCTATCGCGAGATCGCCGATCGCCTGGAGCTCCCGATCGGCACGGTGATGAGCCGGCTCTCCCGAGCTAAGGGGGCGCTTCGCACGGGACTCTGGGGCACGAAATTGAAGGAAATGTTGAGGAGTTGAGGGACAGCGGAGATAAGAATGTAAGTAGGTGAGAATGTAAGTAGGTGAGAATGTAAGTAAGTGAGAATGTAAGTAAGTGAGAATGTAAGTAAGTGAGAATGTAAGAATGTGAGGAGGTAAGAATGGGAGAAGAGGAGCAGATTCCTCCTTCTCAACTTCTTATCTCCTCACCTCCTTACATTCTCCGTCCACGAACTCGTTTCGCCGCTGCGTTGCTTTCCTTATGGATTCTCTTCCGCTCCACGAGCTGCTTGACGCCTGCCGGCCGGGGAGCGATGACCTCGCTCAGCCGGAAATGGCGGCGGTTCGCGCGGAGTTGGAAACGAACGCCACGGCCCGGCGGCATGCGGCGCGCGTCGAACAGTTCGATCGCAACGTGGCCGCGGCGCTGCACGATGTGCCCTTGCCGGCAGGCTTACGGGAACGGCTGCTGGCGAAGCTCGCGGAGAACGCCACGCCTGCGGAGATTGCCGCTGCGGACGCTGCTGCAATCAGCGTTGCCCATGAGGAAATTCCAAGCGCTCACGCGGCCGGCGGCCGGCGTCGTCGATTTGTCTTGGCGACGATGGGGGCGCTGGCCGCCCTGGCCGCGTGCGCACTGGTCGCCGTCTCGATGTACACCGGCGAAGAGAATTGGGGGCCTGCGGTGATCGCCGAGGCCGCAGCGCCGACTCTCGAGTATTACACCCTCCGCATCAAGGCGCCGAACGCAGGCGAGCTTCCGGCGTACCCTCTCAGCCAATTCGTGCTCGCCGGTCGTCAACCTCCTCGATTCAAAGTAGGCAACATCGCGGGCTGCTCCGGCGTTGCCTATCGCCTGCAATCGCGGCAGGGCGTGCCGGGAGTGTTGTTTGTCTTAAAGCCTTGGGCTTCCGTGGAAGGATTCCCCTTGCGTCCAGCCACGCCCCAGGTCGACACGGCTGGTCGCATTGCCGTGAGCTGGGCCGAACAGGGACGCCTTTACGTGCTCGTTTTTAACGGAACCACGAAGGACTATCCCGGCTTCCTTCGCCAATCCGGGCCGATCGCAATGGCTGACGCACCGCGTCTGCTGTAGCCGAGGTCTGTGACTTCGGCGCGTGGGATGCAATCCTGTCCTGATCGGTCGGCCTCACCGAGGGCAGCTACCGTTGGCCCCAGCCGCCGCCGCCGGGGGTTTCGACTTTGATCTGGTCGCCGGGCTGAATCTGAATTTGCGCAGAGCCGGTGAGCAGCGACTCCGTTCCATCTGCGCGGAGCAGCGTATTCGTGCCAATCGCGCCCGGGTCGCCGCCGTTCATGCCGTACGGCGCGTATTGTCCGCGACGTTGGGTAAGGAGCGAAAGCGTCAGCGGCCGAAGGAATTCGATCATACGCTCCACGCCATTGCCGCCGCGATGCTGGCCTGCGCCGCCGGAGCCGCGGCGGATGCGAAACTCACGTAGCACCACGGGGTAGCGGCGTTCGAGAATTTCCGGGTCCGTAAGCCGGGTGTTGGTCAAGTGCGTGTGGACGGCGTCCGCGCCGTTGCGCCGAGACGTCGCCCCGGCGCCGCCGCAGATCGTTTCGTAGTAGCCGAATGTTCCGTCGCCGAAGAGCAGGTTGTTCATCGTCCCCTGGCTGGCCGCGGCGAGGCCGAGCGCGCCGAGCAACACGTCGACCACGCGTTGCGAGGTCTCGACGTTGCCGCCGACGATCGCCGCACACTCGTCCGGCCGCTCGCGCTCCGCCGGATTGAGTAGGCACTCCGGAAGGACAATGCGCACCGGGGTCAGCACGCCGGAATTCAGCGGAATCTCTTCATCAATCGATACTCGCAGGCAGTACATCACGGCGGCGGTCACGATCGCGCGATTGGCGTTAAGGTTTCCTGGCAGCACCGGGCCCGTCCCAGTGAAATCAAACTCGATGCCGGCTTCGTCAACGGTCACGGCGACGGTGATCGGCGAGCCGTCGTCGAGATGGTCGGTGAATACCTTTCGCCCACGAGGAAGCTGCGCCAGCGCGCCGCGCATTTTCGCTTCCGCCGCCTCCTGGATACGGCGCATGTAGTGCTGCACCGTGGCGAGCGAGTAACGGTCGATCAATTCCAGGAGCGCGGTGGCGCCATATTGGTTCGCCGCAACCTGGGCGCGGAGATCGGCGAGATTCTCGGCGACGTTCCGGCTGGGATGCGGCGCTTCGCGCAATAGTGCTTCGAGTTCGTCAAAGCAGGACCGTCCCGCGTCGAGCAGTTTACGGTTGCGGATCAACACGCCTTCTTCGGCGAGATTCTTCGAGAACGGGGGCATCGAGCCCGGAGTAATGCCGCCGATTTCCGCGTGATGCGCGCGGCTGCCAGTAAAGAGCAGCAGCGCACCATCCGCACGATCGAACACCGGCGTCACCACCGTCACGTCCGGCAAGTGCGAGCCGCCGCGGTACGGGTCGTTGGTCACGAACACGTCGCCCGGCGCCATCGACGGGTTATCTTGCAGCACGCGGCGGACGGTTTCCGACATCGCCCCGAGATGCACCGGAATGTGCGGGGCGTTGACGACGAGATCGCCGGTGGGGGTGAAGATCGCGCAACTGAAGTCGAGCCGTTCTTTGACATTGACGCTGGTGGCCGTGTTGCGGAGCGTGACGCCCATCTGTTCGGCGATGCCGGCGAACTGCTGGTTGAATACTTCGACCATGATCGGGTCGGAGTCGGTCGCTTCGCCGGCTTTTGCGCGCCCTTGACGATCGGTAAGAAGCAATTCGCCGCCGGAGAGCATCTCCGCTGTCCAACCGGGATCGATGACCGTCGTGGCGTAAGCCTCAGCGACGATCGCCGGTCCCTCGAAGCTCGCGCCTGGCACTAAGCGTTCACGCTCGACGATCGGCGTTTTCCGCCAGCCGTCGAAGTAAGCGTCGTGTTCAGCGCGAAGTGCGAGCGATTGTGGTTCCACCTGCGTTGATGTTGTTTTTCTACGCGTATCCTGCGGCCGCACCGTGAAATGTACCGCGACGAGTTCCAGCGCGCGGCCCTCGTGGACGTAACCGTAGGCGCGGCGGTGTGCTGCCTGGAAGTCGTTGACGAGGGCGGCGCAGTCGGAGGCATCGCCGATGTTGAGCGCTCGCTCAGCGGAGACGTGCAGCGACGCGTCGTAGCCGCGGTAGCGCAGTTCGTAACTGCGCTGCGATTCACATGCGACAGCGTCAATTCCTTCTTCCTCGTGTAGCGCTTCGCACAATCCGATCTCACGTCGCTGGCACTCGGATTCCAGGTCGATGGCTTGCAGTTCATGCGCCGCGAGAGGTCGATACACTCCGAGCGTCGCGTGGCGCTCCGGCAGCGATTGACCGATTCCGTAGGCGCTCAATAGGCCGGCGTCGGGATGGCTTAGCACCTGGCGGATGCCCAATTCGCGCGCCACGGCGCAGGCGTGCTGGCCCGCGGCCGCGCCGAAAGCGACGAGCGGGTAATCGCGCGGATCGTAACCGCGCGCGACCGAGATCGTGCGGATCGCCCGGGCCATATGTTGATTCGCCACGGTGAGGCATCCGGCCGCGACTTCTTCGCGCGTCACGGGGCGATTCAGTGAGGCCGCCATGTTAGTGCAAATTGCATCGAGCCCCCGCTCAACCGCGGCGCGATCGAGCCGGAACGGAAAGCGCGCTTCCGGCAGCCGGCCGAGGTAGAAATTCATGTCGGTCACCGACAGCGGCCCGCCGCGGCCGTAGCACGCGGGGCCCGGATCCGCGCCGGCGCTGCCGGGGCCGACGAGCAGACGCGTGCCGTCGAAATCGCAGATCGATCCGCCGCCGGCCGCCACGGTGTGGATGGCCAACATCGGCGCCACGACGCGCACGCCTGCTTTCTCGGTTTCGTACTCGCGCTCGAAGCGGCCGTCGTAGCGAGCGACGTCGGTGCTGGTGCCGCCCATGTCAAAGCCGATCGCCCTCGCGAAACCTGCCGTCACCGCCGCGTGGGCAAACCCGACGACGCCCCCGGCCGGTCCCGAGAGGATACTGTCCTTACCGCGAAACGCCGACGGCGCAACGAGGCTTCCTGCCGAGGTCATCAGGCGAATACGACTGCCGGGGAGCGATTGCGCGAGCGACGCGACGTACTCGCGCAGAATCGGATTGAGGTAAGCGTCGACGACGGTCGTATCGCCGCGGGCCACGATTTTCACGAGCGGCGCGACATCGTGCGATACGCTGACCTCGGTGAACCCGACTTCGGCGGCAATCGTCGCAATGATGCGTTCGTGCTCCGGATAACGATCCGCATGCAACAAGCAGATGGCGAGTGATTCGA
>CAZUBB010000093.1:956-16579 GCA_964618485.1 uncultured Pirellulales bacterium | reverse complement strand
CACGTCAACCATGACGCCCCTGCCCCAGGCAACCGCGCCGCTTCGCGCCCGCGTTCGATCCCGCCCCTCACCTGTAGGAGGCGACTCCGTCGCCGATCGCACCGAACACTCTCCCAAGCCGACGCGCGCTCCAGCAAACAACAACCACCGCAACGCCAACCACCGCCAGCCCAAACGCCGCCGGCTCCGGGACGTTGTGGAGGATGATTTGGGAGTTGTCCTCCATTGCAAAAAAGTGGTTTGCCAGGTCGGTGCCATCGAGAAGAGTGCCGGACAGCAGCTTCTTTCCGTTAGCAAGGTCCTCCATCTCCAAGTCGTGCCCGTAGATGTTAAGCACACTGTCGTTCAAGAACACTCCGAGTTTTGATCGCAGCTCACCTCCGGACCAGTGGACTTGATTGGCGTCCACGCGAAAGAGTTCGAGCGATCCACCGGAAATGTTGATCTTCGTTGACCCACTAATTGTCGTGCAGAAAAGCGCTCCGATCCGCCCGCCGTGGATGTTCAGAATGCCGCCTCGTGCATCGGGAACCACGTTGCCGCGAATCAATCCGCCGAAGATGTTCAACGTTGCGCGTGAGCCGAACCCTGTAAGGATTCGGACCTCGGATTCGATCGTTCCGCCAAAGATATTGGCCGACGCGTTGTCCCTAACGCTCAGACTGTTCGAACTGCCGCCTCGCACATTGACCGTGCTTTCCTCACGGGCAGCAATCGGGCCGGTAACGAGTCCGCCATGAAGATTGAGAATGCTCTGGCCCACCAACCCAATGCTACCGGCTTCTCCGCCCTCGATCATTTGAACGACCGTCGGCGGCGATTCGCCATCGAAAACTGATACCGTCTCGCCCGGAAACGAATTCTCCGCCGAAATAATCGTATCGTAGTCAATCGTGACGGCGCCAACCGGGGTCGCGAATCCGGCGAGAAGTGCCAGCGCCAGCAGCCGCGGCGCCAAAAATGGCTTAAGGCGATCCGCCCCGCGACGAATCAGCAACGGGGCAATCATGATCACCGCCAGCCCAAACGCCGATGGCTCGGGGACGTTGTGGAGGTTCACTTGAGCGTTGGTGATGCGCGAGATCGAAATGTCGTGTAGAACGGTCCCATCAAGGAGCGTGCCGGAAAGGAATTCGTCTCCGAGCACGTAGTGAAGCTCAAGGCCGCGCCCATAGATGTTGAGCGTCGAGTCGTCCCAAAGATACAGGTAGCCTGCTCGCGGCTCACCGCCAGACCAATCGACAGTCATCTGACCGCGCGGAGTGAAACGGTCGAACGACCCGCCGGTGATGTTCAATACGCTTGTCGACATCGACGACGAGACTCGAATCCATCCCATGTGGCCTCCATGGATATTGATAGCGAACGGAAACGTACCGCCACTGCCCACAACATCGCCAAGCTGACCGTCGAACAAATTAAGCGTCGCGATTCCCTGACTTGAAGACACCCACACTTCGCGCTCAATCGTTCCTCCAAATACGTTAGCGCTCGAACTGCCCCTTGAAACCGTTAGCGAGGCGATCTCTCCGCCTCGAATGTTGACGCTGCTCGTGCCCATCACGTAAATGCTTTCTGCGACACGGCCTCCTTGAATGTTCAGGATGCTCGCACCGGACAATTGCATGCGTTGCGCCTCGCCACCGTCAATCATCTGCACGACCGTCGGCGGCGACTCACCGTCCTCGATGAGGACCACCTCCCCTGGAAACGAATTCTCCGCCGAGATAATCGTATTGGAATTGATCGTGGCCCCACACAGCGGCGAAGCCCAACCCACGACCAGCACCGCCGCCAGTACCTGAACGCAATTCATATTTCACCCCGGAATAGATCAACGCGTCGCACGGTTCATCGTTCGGGCGCATCCGCGTCCAAGGACGCATGCCCAGAAAAGCAACGATTCATGCGCGCGAGACAAGTGCCCCATGCGGCCACTCAAGTCGCGGATCGACGAACTGGTACTGGCCAGTCGAGGAAGAAAAGGACGCTTCCCCATGTGCCCTGAGCATGGGGGACGATCCGCGAACGCAGCCATTAGTGCGAAAAATCGCCGCCGCGTCAAGGAAACAGCGCGGCCGCTCAAAAAAACCACTTCCCAGCGGTTTTTTCTCTCATCAGACCGTTGTTGCAACAACATTTGTTGTCACAATCCAGCCCGAAAAACGCCCTCACTGGAGCGGTTCAACGCCGCCGCCCGCGCCGATCGAACGGCGCGATCGCCTCGTTGAACAACCCAAACACCACATCGCGCGCGCGATCAACGTCAGCTCCAACGCTCGCCGGCGCAGCGTTCGTAAACGACTCCGGCGTCACCACGGCGATCGGCGTCAACGTACCGAAGTAGTTGCGCACGGCGTTCAAGTCATCGAGATCGACGTCGCCATCATAGTCGGCGTCGCCCAGCTCGGCGGGCGAACTCCCGAAGCGGTCGCGCACCGTCTGCAGGTCCTCCAGATCGACATCGCCATCGCGATCGGCGTCGCCAATCAGTTGCCCGTCATCGAGCCCCGGCGTGCCGCCTTGCTGCCGGCTGGCGTTCCAACCGGCCTTCTGTCCCCAGGCGTCAGTCGCGGCCAGGGCATCGGCGATCACCAGCGTCGCGCCATCGCCGTCGGTCTCGGGATACCAGTTATCGCGATACGTGAAATTGAGAATCGCCGCGCCGTCCGCGTCGACGAGCGTCAACAACTCGCCGCTATTGCTTAAGCTGCCGTTGTACATGCCGACGACCACCGGGCCATTGCCGTAGCGTTCGCGGAACGCCGCCTCGTTGGCCACGATTACCACGCGCTGCCCCGGCGCAAGTTGCGTCAACGGCGACTCGCTGAAGTCGTATTCAACCCCCGCGGTGAACTGCACGCCGGCCAGATCGAGCGGTTCGTCGCCGGTGTTCGCCAATTCGATGAACTCAAAATCGTTGTCGTCGAAGGCACTGCTCGGCGCGGGCGCGGCAGGATGATAATTCAGCTCCGTGACGCGCAAGAACTGCTGCGCCAGCGACGGCTCGCCCGCGTAGCTGAACGTGGCCACCTCGTGCCCGTCCCTATCGACGAGGCGAATCGCGCCGCCGCTCGCCGGCAGCACGCCTTCAAAGGCGTCCTGCACGAACAACCCCTGGTTGCCGCTCGGCCCCGTCGTGCGAGCGCGGAAAGCCTTCGAGTCGCGCGTCAGGTAAAGCGAGCCGCCGGTCAACACCGTGCCCGACCTGAACGTGTGCTGCACGCTCCCCTCGATGCGCCATCCGGAGATGTCGACCGTCTGGCCTCGGCCCGGCGCGCGAAGCTGGATGAATTGCTCGTCGCGGTTTCCCGATTCGGGCGCATACTCGACCGCGGTGATCTCCACGGCGACATCTTCGGCCTGCGCGGCGGGAATCGGCCCGCGCCCGCCCGATTGCGTCACAAAGAGATAATTCCGCCGTTCGGCCAAGTATTGATCGCGGAGAATCGCGAGCTGCTGTTCCCAGGTGGGGAACGTGCCCCAGACGCCCCACTTCGCGTTATCGAGCGCGGCGTCGTCGCCGATCTCGGCGATCAACTCGTCGATGCGATTCTCGTAATGCCGCTCGGCCTCGGGCACGTCCGAGGTTTGCAGCCATTCGTCCATCAGCGTCCGCAAACGCCGCAAGTACATCTGATTGAACGCCGGGTCGTTGAACAGCGCGTCGATCAGCAAGTTTCCGCGGCCGATGTACAACGGGTTCTGCGAATAGAGCCCGTCGTCAAAGTAATTGCGCGACGACGTCCAGTTGCGGCCGAACGACAGGTCCAAGTCCCACGGCAAGTACGTCCACTCGCCGTTGCCCATGGTGTCGCGGTAGGCGTAGTAATTCTTGTGGCAGCAATCGACGCTGCCGGTCATGATCATCGCGGCCAGGTAGTTCACCATGCCCGGGATGTCGACGTTGTCGTACAGGAACCGCGTCAGCGCCTGTCCGGTTTGGCGAAGCCCCGACTGAAACGCGGCCAGGTCGGCGGTCCCTTCGTCTTTTCTGGTTTTCTTTTCGGCGTCCGTCGTGGCGTTGAACGTATTGTACATCTTGTAGAGCGCGCCGAAGGGATCGAGCCCGTTGCGCTCCAGGTAGTCGTCGTCGCCATCCTCCACGAGGTCATAGATGCCGTAAAACGCGCCGCCGCGCTGCACGCGCACGGGAAACGCGAAGTGCGTCACCGCGCCGGCGTCGGCATAAGTCTCGTAAGCCAGCGTGTTGCGCAGCTTCGACTTGTCGGCGTAATTCGATAGCAGGTTGATGTCTTTCACCGAGTAATCGCTGTCGCCGAACGGTTGGAAGCGATGATCGCGGGCAAAGTCGACGTTATAGCTCTTCTTGGGAAACCCGCGCGACGATTGCCCGTGAATATTGACGAACACGTTGTCGTACAGCACGCCGTTGTAGTAGATCGCGCCGCGCGAACCGGCATCGCCATCTGCGCCGGACGGGTTCAGCAAGTACATGTACATGACCGGCAGGTTGCTAACCACGCTCGGGTCGGCGACGATCGTGCCGTAATTCAGCTCGCGATCATTCGCGGCATTTGCGCGCGGCCACGGAGAGCTGACGCCGGAACTGTCGACGACCGTGAAGCTATAGCGGATGATCTCGCTCGGCGGCGCGATGCCGGCGGGGATGTCGACGCCATAACGGTAGTCGCCCGCTTCGCCGTCGCCATGCAAGCCATCGTCGAACATCGGGATCGTCACGTTCTGCGCGCTACGCCCGGAACCGGAGCGATAGGTCAGCTTGACTTCCTGCACGCCCGCGGCGCCCGGTAACACGTCGGCGGTCACGTGCAGCGGCTGGTCGAACGCCGCTTCTTGGGGCGCGTGCTCGACGTGTGTGAAAATCGTTCCGACATCGGTCACGCCTTCGCCGTTCGGGCCGCCCGGCGTGGGCGTGGTGAAATAACGCAGCGAATGCGGATCGGGCGCGCCGGCCCGCTCTGCGACCAGCTCTGGAAAGATCAAGAAGTCGTCGTTCGACGCACTGGAGTTCAAGCCATGAATCGCCAGCACGTTGCGGCCTGGCTGCAGCAGGTCGAAATAGCCCGAGAGGTCGATCGATTCCGCCACGAGCGCCTGCGCGTCGGGGCGATCGCTGCTGGCCGCCGAACGAAATGTGAGCGGGTCAGGCACGTTGCGTTTGGCGATCAACGTGCCGTTCAAATACGCGGCGAAGCCGTCGTCATAGCGCATCTTCAGCGTCAGCGTGGCCAGGTCCGCCACGTCCGTCACTTCAAACGGAATGCGGAGATAGGCGCCGGCGCTTTTGCCGAGCATCGCGCTCTTGACGTCGAGTCCAATGTAGTTTTGGTAGCCAGTGCCGTTCTCATAGCCGAGCCCCGCCTGGCCCCCTTGCCACGCGGCGTCGTCGAAATCGACTTGCGTCCAATCCAGACCGAGCGAGCCCGCGCCGCTGTCGGAAGTGACCACTAGGGCGGTGGCCGGTGCGCGTTCCGGCACCAGGTGAATGGTTTCCGTCGCCTGGGCGATGCCATAGGAGACATCGGCGAGTTGGGCGCGGTAGTTCGGCCCAAAGGAATTGGCCACGGTGCGGCCATCGGGATGGACGAGCGCCAGGTAGTCGCCTTCGGCGGAGAGCTTGAAGTTCGTGTGGAGCGGCAGCCCTGACTTGATCTGGTCTTTGTTCGACGCAAAGACAATCAGAAACTGCTGGGGATCGATCTCGATGCGCGGCAACCGCCACTTCGTCAGATCGCTGGGATCGTCGGTCAGGTACCAGCCTGCCATCGACGCGGGGACGTCGCCCGCGTTAAAGAGCTCGATCCAATCCTCGCGATGCCCAGCCTCGTCCTCGATGCTGATCTCGTTGTCGGCGAGAAACTCGGTGATCATCACGTCGGCGGCGAGCAACTGCCTCGCTTCCAACGGTTCGAGTCGCAGGGCCGTGCTCAATCGGGTCTTCCGCATGGCGCATTTCACTCCGGGTCGCCGCATCCCATGGCGCGATCTGACCCAGAATAATGCGGCGCTTGCCGGGTGCCAAGGGAATTCCCGCACCGCGCGTCATTCGCGCCCGACGCCGAGGGCATCTGCCACGCGGTTGATGTAGTTAAACCACGAGGCGATCAGCGTGATTTGCAGGATCGCCCGGTCGTCGAAGCCGACCGTGCGGAGCCGCTCGTGGTGCGCGGGCGTGATCTTCGTGGCGTCGACGGTCAGTTGCCAGACGAAGTCGAGCATCGCGCGGTCGGCTTCGGCGAGAGGCGCGGTGCGGTAATCCCGTTCCAGGGCGGCCACGAGTCCCTCGTCCAGCGTGACGCGACGCAGAAACTCTGCGTGCGACTCGATTCAGTATCGGCAGCGATTCGTTACCGAGACGACGGTCGAAATCATCTCGTGCCGCGCCCGGCTGAGCGGCAACTCCGGCGACATCAACACGCCGAACGTCGCGAAGGCATGCCTCAGCGCATCGGGAATCAACGTATGCGAGGCGACGATTCCCGAAGGCCCATCCGCGGTCGGATGGACCGGCGTGGCGTACTCGATGGGGTAGAGTGTGCGTTGGAAATCTAACGCGCTCAAGAGCGAGTCATCGGCATCGGCGAGGGGGACGGTTTTGATCCAGGGCATGGAATGCCTCCAAAGCGCAAGCGCCGAAAACAGTCGCGACTAATGTACGAGTGCTCGATCGATGCGGGCCAGCGAGCGATCTTTGCCCAGGATGGAAAGGACGTCAAACAAGCCGAAACCGACCGTCTTGCCGGTGAGGGCGAGGCGGAGTGCATGAATGATTTGAGCGGTGGCGATTTTTTCTCGCTCGACGAATTGATGCAGGAACGATTCGAGCGATTCCGGCGTGAAGGGTTCCAAGGCACTCAGCTCATCGCGATACTTCTTCAGCAAGTCTTTCGCTTCTGCCGGTTGGCGGATGCGTTTGTCGAACGCCGCTTCGTCGTAGACGAGTTGCTCGTCCGCCGTGAAGAAATCGGTGTAGTCGAGGATGTCGCCGGCGACTTTGAGGCGATCGCCGATCGCCGTCAATAATTGCTGCAATTGCGGACCGATCTCGCACGGCGGCGGCTCGCTCACCAGGCCCGCCTGCTGCAGGTACGGCAACGTCATCGCCACCTTCTTCTTCAGCGGCAACTGCTGCATGTAGCGTTCCTGGAACGACAGCAGCTTCTTCGGATCGAAACTCGCCGGGGCTTTGTTGACGCGCTCCAAGGAAAAATGCTCGATCATTTCCGCGCGCGAGAACATCTCCGTCTTGTCGTCGAGCGACCAGCCGAGGAGCAGCAGGTAGTTGATGATCGCGTCGGGCAGGTAGCCTACTTGCTCGTAGAAGTCGACGATCACCGGGTTGAACGTCTCCGCGGCGACGTTCAGGTGCATCGCATCCGCGATCTTGCGGCCATGTTCGTTCACCTGAGCGAAGTCTTTGTTCTTGAGGTATTTGTCTAACTTGCGCTTGCTGAGCTTGTTGCGGCTGCCCGGCTCGGCCACGAACGGCAGGTGCGCGTAGATCGGCGGCGTGTAGCCGAGCGCGTCGGCGATGAACCACTGGCGCGGCGTGTTCGAGAGATGCTCTTCGGCGCGGATCACGTGCGAGATGCGGAAGTCGAAATCGTCGACGACGTTCGCCAGATGGTAGATGTACGTTCCGTCGGCGCGGCGGATGACGTGATCCTGCTCCTTGGCCCAGTCGAAACGGACATCGCCGCGGATCAGGTCTTTGAGTTCGAGCGTTCCTTCTTTCGGAATCTTCAGGCGAATGACCTCCTGGCGTCCTTCGGCCTGGAACCGCTTCGCATCCTCGTCGGTCTCGGCCATCCACTGGCGATCGTAGACGAACGTGCGTTTTTCCTTTTCCGCCGCTTCGCGCATCACTTGCAGTTCTTCCGTCCGGGCAAAATCGCGATAGGCCTTGCCGGATGCCAGGAGCTGCTCGACCGCTTCGGCATAGCGATGCGTGCGCTGGGACTGAAAGTAGGCGTTCGGCTTCCCGCTGTCGTCCGGGCCTTCGTCCCAATCGATGCCGAGCCACTTGAGGCCGTGCAGAATCGGCTGCAGCGCGCTTTCCACGTTCCGCCCGGCGTCGGTGTCGTCGATCCGCAGAATGAACTGGCCGCCGTGCTTCCGCGCAAAGAGCCAGTTGAAGAGCGCGGTGCGCACTCCGCCAATGTGCAAGTACCCGGTCGGACTGGGGGCAAAACGCGTACGGACTTCCATGAAAAACCACCGTCAGGAGCGCGAATTCGTCAGGCCACAATGTAAACGACGTGGGGAAGAACCGGGAGGGAGTTGGACGCCCGCGCCGAAGGGGGACTTGCCCGCGAAACACGCGAAACACACGAAAGGAGAGGAGGGCATCTGTCCACGGAACACACGGAAGGGCACGGAAAAAGGAGAGAGTTTGAGAGAGAGCAGGCGGTTAACGTGGCACTCGTGAGACCTGTCACTTATTCAGCGCATACCACTCGCGTCATTTCCTGCGCAATCTTTTCCGTGTCTTTCCGTGTGTTCCGTGGAAAAAACGTCCCCCTGCTCCTCCCCTTTTGTGTGCTTCGCGTGTTTCGCGGGCAGATTCCGTAGTAGCCCTGGGCGTGGCGGCGCGTCACAATCAGGGACTGACCGGCGCGCGGCGAGAGGCGCGGCGGCGACTTTTGTTCGATTCAGGAGGGCCCAGGCGATGTGGAATCAGGCTTCACGGCGGACTTTCTTGCGCACCGCGGCCGCGACCGGATTGGCGAGCGGGCTGGTCGAGGTTCCGTGGACCGGTGCGCTGCGGCGCGTGAGCGCCGACGAAGCGGCCCCGCAACCATCGGCAGTAAAGCTCAGGCCGGAGATCGAGCCGCTGGTGAAGCTGCTCGAAGACGCGCCGCGCGAGAAGGCGCTCGACGAGGTGGCCGCGCGGATTCGAGCCGGGCTCAATTACCAGGACTTGCTCGCGGCGCTGCTCTTGGCCGGAGTGCGAAACATTCAACCGCGGCCTAGCGTGGGCTTCAAGTTCCACGCCGTGCTGGTGGTGAACTCGGCGCATCTGGCCAGCCTGGCGTCGCCCGATGAGCATCGCTGGTTGCCGATCCTGTGGGCTGTCGAGGAATTCAAGCGCTCGCAGGAGCAGGACACGCGCGAGGGAAACTGGACGATGTCGGCTCTGGACGAGTCGCTCGTCCCGGGGCCCGAGAAGGCGCTCGACGCGTTTACGTCGGCGATGGACAACTGGGATCCCGAAGCGGTCGACCCAGCCGTGGCGGGACTCGCGCGGGCGCGCGGCGCGAATGAGATGTTTGAAATCTTCTGCCGTTACGGGGCGCGCGATTTCCGCGATATCGGGCACAAGGCGATTTACGTCGCCAACAGTTGGCGGACGCTGCAGACGATCGGCTGGCAGCATGCCGAGCCGGTGTTGCGCTCGCTCGCGTACGCGCTCACGCACCACGGCGACTCGAACCCCGCGACGAGCGACGAGGAGGCCGATCGCCCTTGGCGGCGCAACCTGACATTGGTGAGTCAGATTCGGCCGGACTGGCAAACCGGGCGCATCGACGACGGCGCCACGCGCGAGCTGCTGGCCGGCATGCGCGACGGCGACTTTGAGCGCTCGTGCGACACCGCCAGCGCGCAGTTGAACGCCGGCGTCGATCCGCAGTCGCTCTGGGACGCGATCCACAGCAGCGGCGGCGAACTGCTGATGAATCAGCCAGGCATCGTGGCGCTGCACGCCGTGACGACCGCGAATGCGCTGCGCTTCGCGTTCATGACGAGCGGGAACGATGAAACGCGCAAGCTGCTGCTGTTGCAGGCGGCGGCGTTTATTCCGATGTTCCACGGAGCGGCGCGCGGACGAGGCAATGTCGCCGCGCAAAAGCTCGACGAGTTGCCGGCGGCGTCGAACGTTGGCGAAGGAACGCCGGCCGTGGAGAAGATTCTCCACGAGATCAGCGCGAACCGCACCATGGCGGCCGAGCAGTTGCACGGCTATCTCGCCGCGGGCGGAGCGACGCAACCGCTCGTAGATGCGGCGCGGCTGCTGGTGTTCTTTAAAGGGACGAACTCCCACGACTACAAGTTCAGCAGCGCGGCCTTCGAAGACTACGCGCTCCTCAGCCCCGGCTGGCGAGATCGTTTCCTGGCCACGAGCGTGTTTAATTTGCGCGGCGCGGACGATCAGGATAACGGGCTTTCGGAACGCGTGCAGGCGGCACTGGCGTAGGTTGGGGAGTTTTTCACCGCGGAGGCGCGGAGACGCAGAGGGAGGGGAGGGTGATGAGTGATGAGTGATGAACGTGGGAAAAGTGTTTTCCAGCTCATCGTTCGTCATTCATCGTTCATACTTCCTCTCTCCTCCCTCTGCGTCTCCGCGGTTCAAATTGCAATTCGCGCCGCCCGCAACTGACCGTGACGTCGCTCCCTAAATTGCCTAGAATCTTGCGGCGGCCGATACCATTCATGGAGGGTATTTCATGCCGAAGCGGATCTTATTGCTGGTGGCGATCTACTTCGTCGCTTGGATCGGCCTCATCACCTGGATGCTGACGGACTACGAGTCGCAGTCGAACAGCGCCGGGCTGTTGTTGATGACTTACATGACGTTCGCATTCCCGCTGGGGGTCTGGGGCGCGCTGGGTAAGTCCTGGCTCCCGTTTCGCATCGCGGCCTGTGTGTTGCCGGGGATGGCGCTGGGGGGTTGGATGTTCGGTTATCCGCTCATCATGATGGTCGTCGAAAGTTCGTTCACCGCCGTTTGGAGTGAGATGGTTCTCGAGTACGCGAAGATGCTCGCGCTCGACCTGACGCTCGCGGTGGCGATCTTTCTCGCGCCTACGCTCCTGGGGGCGATCTTTGCCTCAATGGGCAAGCGGCGAGGACTACGGCTGACCAATCACTTCGACGGCGCCGCCGCGGCAACCGGCACTCAGTTCAGCTTGCTGAATCTCGGGCTGCTGACGTCGCTGGCGTGCATTGTACTGGGGTTGCAACATTACATGACCCAGGGGATTGCATTTGCGGCGGCAGAGGAAGCCTCGGAGGAGGAACTCACGGAGTACGAGGCGCAGTTCGTCCAAGCCGCTACGGAGAACGAATCGCCGATCGTGGAGCACGTGTACACGTACGATTACGACACGGAGTACGCGGAGGACGCGCCGGATTTGCAACCGACCGTCGCTCGGGATGCTGCGATTGATCCGGCGACGTTCGACGAGCCGATTCCAACGATCGAATTCGACGCCGAGGTGGCCGCGAGCGAGACCGAGTTCGAGGCGGTGGGCGTTTCGAATGACGACGAGTATTACGAAGCTTCGGTCATCACGCCGTCGCTCTGGAAGCAGGCCGTTTCCTTCGCTTGCGGCCTGGGCGCGGTCGGCATGCCGTTTCTGCTGGTGTCGGCCATCGGCGTCTGGACGTTTCTGTTCCCGAATTCGCCGTGGATTCGAATGATCTGGGGGCTTCCCCTCTCGATCCTCTGCGGCAGCCTGCTGCTATTTGGGCACAACGACGTCCTCACGGCGGTTTTCTGGATCGGGGCTTATCTGGCCATGCAGACGGCGGTGCTGTGGGTCGTTCGCTCGACCGGCTACCGGCTCGTCTGGACGGCTGCGACGCCACTTGCAGCGGACGCCGCATAGACGCCCGGGCTTCCGGCAAGTGATGGTGACCCGGTTCGCCACATCGCCTAGAATCTCTCCGCGGCGGCCAACGCCATCCAGGAGGGAGTTTCCGATGCCGAAACGGATATTGCTGCTCGCGGCGCTGTACGTTGCCGCGTCCGCTGGCTTGGCCGGGTTGATGCTGGCGCCGTTCGACGACCAGTTGATCGCGGACGACTTCTATTATTTGAGCGACTTGGCGTATGCGTTGCTCTTCTTCGCATACCTGACGATCGCCACGCCGCTAGGACTTTGGGGAGCGCTGGGCAAGACGCCGCTCGCGGGGCGAATGACCGTCTGCGTTCTTCCGGCGTTTGTGCTCGCCGTTTGGGTCGCCTTGAATCCGTTGCTCGCCGTGGTGCAAGAGTTCGTACTCGATCAGGCGCCGTGGAGCGAGCTTCCGGCGTACGTTGCACAGTCAGGCGAACTCGATTCAGCCCGTTGGACGCTGGTGAGCGGCTTGCTACTGTTCATGGTGCTCCTCGCGCCGACCGCAGTCGGCGGCGTGCTGGGTTGCTCTGCGAAGCGCCGCGGACTGCACGTCGCCATGCCAGGAGAATCGAGCGGCGCCGCGGTCGCGACCCGGTTCTCCCTGCGCCAACTATTACTGCTAATGCTCGGCGTCTCCGCATTGCTCGCCGTGCAACCGATTTTGGCCGAAGGGATGATTCTCGGCGACCCGGAGATTCCGCTTGAAGCGCTTGCGGCGCGCGACGCGATGGTGGCCGACGCGATGGCGGCGAACGAGCTGCCTGCCGATGCGCTGCCAACTCAGTTAACGGCCGAGGAGTCCGCGTTGATCGAGGCGACGATGCAGGCGAACGCCGTGGGCGTGGACTATGACTTTGACCTCGACGACGACGTCGCCTATGACGAGCCGAGCACTGCCGAGACGATCGTGCAGACGGCGTCGATGGCGATTGCCCTCGGCACGCCGTTTATCATCGCGTCGGTGATTTGCATCTGGACGATGCTCTTCGCCGAGTCCCCCTGGCGGCGATTGCTCTGGGGTGCGCCGTTCGCCATTTTTAGTGGCGTGTTAGTCGTCTTCCACGATACGGATCTGTTGAGCGCGATGATCGCCATGGCGGTGTTTTTCGCCTCGCAAGGGGCCGTGCTGTGGGTCGTGCGTTCGACGGGCTATCGGCTGGCGTGGACGCCGGGACCGTTTGCGGAAGCGCGGATGGAGGAAGGTCGGATTTCGGTGCTCGAACCGGCAATGGCGTAGAGGCCGTAACTCCGGGCGCTGACGCTTCCGGCTCCACGGGACAATCTGCGGGCGGACTTAGAAAGACTTGTGAATTAGCTCGCGAAACGGATTTCGCATGGCCAAGATTATTCTCGAACGTTCGGATGCGACGCCGGCCGATCGGCCTGCCCGGGAGTGGCGCGGGCCGACGATCATGGACCGGTATCTGCTCAAGCAGTTCGTCCAGTCGTTCGTGATCTGCTTTATCAGCCTTACCGGGCTGTACATCGTCTTTGATGCTTTCGCAAATCTCGACGAGTTCATGCGGGCGGCCGACAAGCAGGGATCGCTCGGCTCGCTGATGGGGGAGTTCTACGCCTACCGCGCGATCTTCTTTTTCGACCGCACCGCCGGCATCCTGACGCTCGTCTCGGCGATGTTCACCATCACCTTCATCCAGCGACACAACGAGCTCACGGCGCTGATGGCCGCCGGCGTCTCTCGCGGCCGGGTGCTGAAGCCGGTGGTGATCGCCTGCATCGTGATTTGCTTTGCGGCGAGTGTGAATCGCGAGATTGTAATGCCGCGCTATCGGCGGGAACTCTCGCGCAGCCCCAAAGACTTGCTCGGCGATGCCGCGCAGAACATGCGTCCCGTGTACGACAAGGCGACCGGCGTGTTGTTTGACGGCAAGAATACGTTCGTCGATAAACAGCGGATCAACGACCCTAAGTTGCTGCTGCCTGCGGGCCTAAACGTTTACAGCCGGCACCTGATGGCGGAGGACGCCTTCTACGTCGAGGCCGACGCCAACCATCCGGCCGGCTATCTGCTCAAAGGGGTCTCGCAGCCGCACGACCTGGCGCAGCGTAAATCGTTGCCGGCCCAGGGTGAGAAAGCCCTTTTCATGCCGAGCGATCATCCCGAATGGCTCCAGCCCGGCGAGTGCTTTATCAAGAGCGACTTGTCGTTCGAGCAACTCACGGGCGGTCGAAATTGGCGACAGTTCGCTTCGACCTGGGAGCTGATCACCGGGTTGCGCAATCCCAATTATGACGCGCTGGCCGACGTCCGCGTGGCGATTCACTCGCGGGTTGTGCAGCCGTGGCTCGATATCACGCTGCTGTTCATGGGGTTGCCGCTGATCGTGGCGCGGGAGAACCGCAACGTGTATATGGCCATCGGTCTGTGCGTGGCCGTGGTGAGTCTGTTCATGGTCGTCGTGATCGGCTGCCAGGCGATGGGTTCGAACTACCTGATCGGTGACCCCGCCCTGGCGGCCTGGCTCCCGCTGCTGCTCTTCGCCCCCGCGGCCGCGTGGATGGCGCAACCGTTTCGCGAGTAGCGCGCCTCAATCCCAAGCTCAAGCTCAAGCCCAGGGATGGCCACCACGGGCTGACTATGCTCGAACGACTCAGTGCGGCCTTCCCTGGGATTGCGCACGACTCGATCCCAGGGGAGGCCGCACCGTGTCGTTCGAGCGGAGAGGGTCGGTGGTGGCCACCCCTGGGCTTGGTTTTGCTTGGATGACTTCTCAAGTTCTTTTCTCCTTTGCTTCTTTTCTCCTCGTCTCCTCGCTAAAATTCCCCCAGCTATCTCTCGGAGCGCCCCCACGATGGCTGATGATCACGCTGCGCCTTGGGTTGATGGAATCACGATCGGCGATGCGCTTTCCCGGACGCTCGCGCGTGGCGGCGAGCGCGATGCGCTCGTGTTTCCCGAGTTGGGACTTTCTTGGAGTTATCGGCTTTTTGCCGAGGAGGTGTCGCGCGCGGCGCGCGGGCTTCTGGCGATCGGCATTCGGCCGGGCGAGCACGTGGCGATCTGGGCCACGAACGTGCCGGAATGGGTCGTGCTGCAGTTCGCTACGGCGCGGGTCGGCGCGGTGCTGGTGACGGTCAATCCGGCTTATCGCCCGTTCGAGTTGAACTATGTGCTCAAGCAAAGCGACGCTGTGGCGCTGTTCCTCGTCGATCGCTTCAAGACGTCGAACTATTTTTCGATGCTCGGCGAGGTCTGCCCTGAGCTGGCCGCGGCTGATCCCGACGCGTTGCACTTGCCGGAGTTTCCCAAGCTCCGCCGCGTGGTGGCGATCAAAGGGGGACGTCCCGGAGGCGCGATCACTTGGGACGAAATGCTGGCCCTTGGTGAAAGCGTCGCGGAAAGCGAGCTCGATGCGATCGGTGCGGCGCTTCAGTGCGGGGAACCGATCAACATTCAATACACGTCGGGCACAACCGGCTTCCCGAAGGCGGCGACGTTGAGCCATCGCAACTTGCTGATGAACGCCTATTACGTCGGCGAGTGCCAGCGGCTGACCGAAGAGGACCGCATTTGCATTCCGGTGCCGTTTTACCATTGCTTCGGCTGCGTGTTGGGGACGCTGAGCGCCGTGGTGCATGGTGCGGCGATGATCGTGCCGGCTGAGTATTTCCAACCGACCGCCACGCTCGCGGCGATCGAGCAGGCCCGGGCGACGAGCATTTACGGCGTGCCGACGATGTTCATCGCCGAGTTGGAGGACGCTACGTTCGCCGCGCGCGATTTAAAGTCGCTCCGCACCGGCATCATGGCGGGCAGTCCGTGCCCGATCGAAATCATGCGGAAAGTGATCAACCGCATGGGCGCCCGCGAGATGACGATCGCCTACGGGCAGACCGAGGCCTCGCCGGTGATCACGCAAACGCGGACCGACGACCCGCTGGAATTGCGCGTCGAGACGGTCGGCCGCGAGCTGCCGGGCGTGGAAGTGAAGATCGTCGACCCGGCCAACGGCGAAACGGTCGGCGACGGCCAGCAAGGCGAGTTGTGCGCCCGCG
>CAZUBB010000093.1:0-946 GCA_964618485.1 uncultured Pirellulales bacterium | reverse complement strand
TCGGTTACTATCACAACGAGGAGGCCACGGCGGCGGCGATCGACGGCGAGGGCTGGCTGCACACCGGCGACCTCGCGACGCGGCAGCCGAACGGCTATTACCGCATCACCGGCCGTATCAAAGATATGGTCATCCGCGGCGGCGAGAACATTTTCCCGCGGGAGATCGAAGAGTTCCTGTTCACGCATCCGGCGATCGAGCAGGCCGCGGTGGTCGGCGTGCCCGATCCGAAATACGTCGAAGAGCTCTGCGCCTGGATCAAACTCAAATCCGGCTGCGAACTGACAAGCGATGAAATCCGCGCCTACTGCCGCGCCCGGCTGGCCCACTACAAGGTGCCGAAGTATGTCAAGTTCGTGGAGACGTTTCCCCAGACAGTGACGGGGAAGATTCAGAAGTTCAGGATTCGTGAGTTGATGTGCGCGGAGCTGGGGGTGCGGGAGCATGAGACGGCGTGACATTCGTTCGGTAGGTCAGGCACCGCGATCATGCTGTTCAGCGTTCATCTCTCAAGGCGAAAATCACATCCCGATTATTCCCAGAATTGTGCCTGACACGCGCGCTGCCATGAGCAAATCACGTCGTATTCGAACCATCGTCGTGGGGACCGTCGTTCTGTTGTTTGCTTACATTGCTTCTTTCTATCAACTGCGCTCTTTCACGCACGTGACGTACGTCACAGAACCATTGCAGCAAAGCGCCCCAACCTTTTCCAGAGTTGTGTTCGTGTCCCTGGCGGATGATAAATCGCTTCATCGAGCGTTCGCGGTGTTTTACTTGCCACTCGTGTGGTGGGATGCGACAGAAGTCGGACCCACATTCGGGCGGCGACCGTCAAAGGAATCCCTCGAGAACTACGCCGGAATTCCAAAGTTCTATTTGTCGGGCGATGAGCTGGACGAACCGTAAGTGCTAAATAGCTCCTCCACCGCAGTGTAGCGCTAGG
>CAZUBB010000092.1:0-17001 GCA_964618485.1 uncultured Pirellulales bacterium | reverse complement strand
CAACTTTTTATGATGAACAGCGAGTTTGTGCAGGAGCAAGCCTCGCGGCTGGCGCGGCAGGCCGATCTCGCGCCGGACGTCGATGGCAAGGTGCGCCACCTGTATCGCCGCATCGTGGGGCGCGATCCCGATGAGCGCGAGCTCGAAGTTGCCCGCGAGTATCTCGAGTCCTCGACGACGGAGCGCTATGCCCAGGCGCTGCTCGCAACCAACGAGGTGATCTTTTGGCCATGAATAACCGGACGCCTCGACGCGAGTTCTTGCAGTCCCTCTCCGCCGGGTTAGGTTCGGTGGCGCTCTCGAGCATGCTGGCCGACTCATTGTGCGGCAACGAGCGGCCATCGCTCGCCCCGTTCGCCGCGAGCGCACCGCCGCGTGCACGCCACAATATCGTGCTGTTCATGCAGGGCGGGCCATCGCAGATCGATATGTTCGATCCCAAGCCGGAGTTGGCGAAACACGCCGGCGAACGCCCCGAGGCGGCCAACCTACGTACCGAACGCACTACGGGAGGTTTGCTCCCCTCGCCGTTTGCCTTCCAGAAGCATGGCCAATCGGGCATCGAGGTCAGCGAATTGCTGCCGAATCTGGCGTCGGTCGCAGACGATCTTTGCGTGATTCGCTCGATGTACACGTTCAACCCGACGCACAATCCGGCGCGAAGCCTGATGCACTCAGGCAACATCGGCGCGACGCGCCCCACGCTCGGCGCCTGGCTCGATTTCGGCCTCGGCAGCGAGAACGACAATCTGCCCGGTTTCGTGGTGTTGAATCCCGGCGGCGGCGCTGGCGGCAACGCGCGGGCTGGATTTTTGCCGTCGAGGCATCAAGGAGTCGGCTTTGATTGCGCGCAGACCGAGCCGGACCGGATGATCCGCTACTTGCAGAACAAGCAGCTTTCGAGCGATGAGCAGCGCCGCCAGTTGGATCTCGTGCAGCAACTCAATCGCCGACATGAAGAGTCGTTCGGCCAGGATGAATTCCTCGAAGGGCGCATCCAGGCGATGGAGACCGCCTATCGCATGCAGGCCGAAGCGACCGATGCGTTCGATATTCGTCATGAGCCGCAGGCGATCCGCGACGAGTACGGCACTACGCCGTTCGCGAACGGTTGCCTATTAGCGCGGCGACTGGTCGAGCGCGGCGTTCGCTCCGTGCATGTTTATTATGGCCCCGGCCAGCCATGGGACGATCACAATCGCATCAACGACAACCTGAAATCGCGCTGCCCCGACATGGACCAGGCTTCAGCGGCGCTGATTCGCGACTTGAAGCGCCGCGGGCTGTTGGATGAAACCGCAGTGCTGTGGGGAGGCGAGTTCGGCCGCACCCCTGTTTCGGAAAGCAGCGACGGTCGCGATCATAATCCTTACGGCTACACGATGTTCCTGGCCGGCGGCGGCTTCCGGGGCGGGCTCTGTTACGGCGCGACCGATGAGCTCGGTTTCCGCGCTGTGGAAAAACGCGTCTCCATCCACGACCTGCACGCCACGCTGCTCTACGCGATGGGCATCGACCACGAGAAACTCACCTACCGCTACGCCGGCCGCGACTTCCGCCTCACCGACGTGTTCGGCGAGGTGATTCATGATCTGTTCGCTTAGAGGGGTGCGTAAGAAACGTCGCGCGAAGCGAGCGTGCGAAATGCGACCTCAACGGTGCATCCAAATCTCAGCCCCAACGGGGCGATAGATAATAGCCAGGGGCTGCAAACCCCTGGAAACGTTTCTCGATGAAAAAACTGAGCCCCAACGGGGCGACACAGTGCAGAGCTCGTTGCCGGTGTCGCCCCGTTGGGGCTCAATAATTGGGCTCGATGCATTTTCCAGGGGTTTGCAGCCCCTGGCTATTATCTGCCGCCCCTTCGGGGCTGATTCGCGCCGTACGAGGTTAGTGACTTCGTCGCGTAAGCGCCCCCTGACTCCGGGCGCTAACGCTTCCGGCCCGCTTGAATGGCGACTCGGTTCATTTGCTCCTTGGTGGCGTTCACGCCGTCGTTGTCGGCGTGCCGTTGGTGTCTTCGCCTTTGAACTTGATCAGCGACTCGGGGATTTCCACGCCGCCGATATCTTTCATGACTTGCATCATGGGAGGCAACGTGCGGGCCATGCCTTGGAGGAAGTTGGCCGTGGACGAAGCGCCGTTGCCGCCGCCGTTTTCCCAGACCACGACCTTGTCGAACTTAATCTTCGAGATTGCCGTGGCGCTGGCGTTCGCCAGGGCTTCCAGGTGCTCCAACATGAGGAGCTGGAAGGCGTCCTGCGAGCTGCCGCACGCGTCGATGATCCGCTTGAGGCCGTCCCCCTTCTTGGCGAGGATTTCGTATTGCCCCTTGGCCTCGGCTTCGAGCTTGGCGTAGATGGCCGTCGCTTCCGCGAGCGCCTCGATCTTGCGGCGCTCGGCCTCGGCCTCCGCTTCGACGACGATGCGGGCCTTGTCGGCCTTGGCCGGGGCCTCGACCTCGGCGCGGCGTTCGGCCTCGACCTTTTCGGCCATCGCGAGCGCCGCTTTTGCCAGGGCGCGGTTCTGCGCTTCTTGCACCGCGGCTTCCGCTTCGCGCTTACGGGTTTCGCCGATCTGGAACGCTTCGGCGCGCTTCACTAACAACTCCGCCTGCGAGGCGGCGACGACCGCCTGGGAGCGGTTTTCGCCCTCGATCGCCGCGGCGTCGGCCTCGGCGGACTTGATACGCATCTCGCGCTCGGCAAGCTTCACCTGCGCCTGGCGCTCGAACGCGGCCGTTTGTTCGCCGATCGCCTGTTGCTTTTCCAGCTCGGCGATGCGGACCTTCTGCTCGCGCTCCGCATCGCGGGTGCCAATCGAACGTTCCTTGTTGGCGCCGGCGACCTGGATCGCCTGGTCGCGCTGCGCTTCGGCGACGCGGGTTTCGCCCAGGCGTTCCTGCTCGGCGACGTCGCCGCGGGCCTGCTGGATCGCTTGCGACGCGGCCTTCTGGCCGATGGCCTCGATGTAGCCCGACTCGTCGGTGATGTCGGTGATGTTGACGTTAATCAGCACCAGTCCGATCTTCTTCAGTTCCGGCTCGAGCGAATTCTGGATGTTCTCCAGGAACGCCTCGCGATTGCGGTTGATGGCCTCGATCTGCATCGAGGCGATCACCTGGCGCATCTGGCCGAAGATGATGTCTTCGGCCTGTTTCTTCACCTCGTTGGTATTTAATCCCAACAGGCGGATGGCGGCGTTCTGCATCAGCTCCGGATGGGTGCCGACGGCCACGGTGAATACGCTCGGCACGTTGACGCGGATGTTCTCCGCCGACAGCGCGCCGCGCAGCGGGACTTCGATCTGGATCGGTTCGAGGCTCAAGTAGGCGTAGTCTTGCAACAGCGGAATGACGATGCGCGCTCCGCCGTGGACGCACTTCGCGGCTTCGCCCCCGCCGCCGGTCCCCTTGCCGTAAACGCACAAGACGCGGTTGCTGGGACAACGCTTGTAGCACTTTGTGATCATGATCACGGTCGAGAAGAACGCCATGACCACGAGCGCGAACGTTACAATCGCGATGCCGGCGGTGCCGTTGAGAAACTCGAACTGGGCGAACATGGCGTAGTTCTCAGGCATGGAGGGTGCTCCGATTCGGGGTTTCGGTGTCTTGGGCCACGGCGACCGCCACGGTATCGGGACCGAGTACTTCGGTCACAATCACATGGGCGCCGGTGAGGATGCGGTCCCCGGACGTTTTGGCGAGGTATTCGACGGTGCGGTTTTGCAGGTTCAAATGAACCTTGCCAGCACCGCTGTTATTGGGTGGGACGGTTAAGTATACGACGCCCTTTTTGCCGACGGCGCGACCGATGCGGACGGTGCCGTCGTCCTGGAGACGCTGCACTTGTTGCATAATCCAGTGGACGCCGAGGAGCGCTCCGGCCCCTGCGGCCAGTGCGAGCAGAAACGCCGGAAACGGCGCCACGTTCCCTTGCAGCGACGCCAATCCGGCCAAACCAAAGAACGTGATCGCCGCGATCACCGTCCGGAAGGTGAGTACGCCGAACAGCCAATTCGTCGAGTGGTGAGCGTCGTGCTGCACGTCGCCGTGTTGGCCGGCGTGGGCGTCACCGGCGACGTCGTGCGGGACGTCGCTCAGGTCGTCAGCAAAATCGGCGTCGCCACCGATGCCAACGAGCGTCAGCACAAACTGGCAAACCAGCACGGTGCCGCCAATCACAGCGAAAAGCATGTAGAGCGTGGTCATGATGGGTATCTCGTCTTGGAGTTATTGGAGACGCATTCCTGCGTCGCCGTCACCAGCCCGTTGCACTCAATCATCGCCGTCGAAATCGAACCAATCGCCGAGGCTCCAGCCGGAATCATCATCGGAAGTGTCCGAAGCGTAGTCGAGATCCCACGGCTTCATGATCACGATCGCCAGCACGATTCCCGCCAGGGCTAAGAGAGCGTAAGTTGCCATCATCGAATCTCCGTAGGCACCACCTAGTCGCTTCCGCCGTCGCCGTCGCATCCCCCGCCGTCAGATCCACCGCTTTCGCAACCGCTCAGGTCGGCGCCATGGCCACCAGTGTCATGACTGTGGACGCTGTATTCGTGCGGGGCTCCGTCGAACACGTGCATGACGCCCATCGAACACCCCTCGCCGCCGCGCCCCGCGCCGTCGTTTCCGGCGCCGCTTCGGCGATCGACGCTGTATAAACCTGCCGCGCCGCGGCGATGGGGGTCGCGGGAACCGCTCGGAATCGCCAGGCCGAGCAGCAGCAGAGAAACCACAACCGCCGCAATCGCCACAATCAGCAACATAGGCTCAACTTCTCGTAGTGTCGGAATGGTTATTTCCACGCTCAATCTGCGTTTTCACTTTCGGCGGTGAATCACGGCTTGTCGCCTGCGGTTCTCCCGTAGTCCCCGCCCCGCCTGCTAGATTGGGTGCGGCCCATCGCGCCGGTGGGCGCGCATTCCGGGCGGATTGCGAATTTTCGTCCGATCTTCACGCGTTCCGAATCGACCGACCTTGGGCTACCGTAACCTGCGACCATGCGTCGACGACCTAGCCCGGCACGGCCGCCTGGTGCGGATCGACGCCGAAGTCGATCCCCGGCTCGAAGTGGCGGAAGTCCAGCGCCGCGTCTATCAGGCCGGCGGACCGGCGCTGTATTTTTCGCGAGTGAAGGGCTGCCGGTTTCCGCTGATGAGCAATTTGTTCGGGACGATGGACCGCGCGCGGTTCTTGTTCCGCGACACGCTGGAGACCGTCCGCCGGCTCGTGGACTTGAAGGTCGATCCGGGTCGCGCGGCCAAAGCGCCGTTTCGCTACGCGGCGGCGCTGCCCGGCGCGTGGAGCATGCTGCCGCGGCGCGTTTTCCGGGCGCCGTCGATGGCCCATGAGACAACGGTCGACCAGTTACCGCAGATCGTCTGCTGGCCGGACGATGGCGGGGCGTTCATCACGCTGCCGCAGGTCTACACAGAGCATCCCGATCGACCCGGCTGGCGCGCCTCGAACCTGGGGATGTACCGGATTCAACTTTCCGGCGGGCAGTACGCGCGGAACCGCGAGGTCGGGCTGCACTATCAGATTCATCGCGGGATCGGCGTCCATCACGCGGCCGCCATCCGGCGCGGCGAACGGTTGCGCGTGAACGTGTTTGTCGGAGGAGCGCCGGCGATGACCGTGGCGGCCGTGATGCCTCTGCCGGAAGGGCTCAGCGAGTTGTCGTTCGCGGGGGCGCTCGGCGGACGCCGCGTCCCGCTTTATGTGCCCAAGGGGCCATTGCCGATTTACGCCGAAGCCGATTTTGTCCTCACCGGCTACATCGATCCGACGCGCACCTTGCCGGAGGGGCCGTTCGGCGATCACCTGGGTTATTACGCCCGCGCGCATGACTTCCCTGTGATGACCGTTGAGAAGGTTTATCACCGCGAGGACGCCATCTGGCCGTTCACGGTGGTCGGACGACCGCCGCAAGAGGATACAACCTTCGGCGAACTGATTCACGAGATCACTGGCCCGGTGATTCCGAGCGTGCTTCCAGGCGTGAAGGGAGTCCACGCCGTCGACGCCGCGGGCGTGCATCCGTTGCTGCTGGCGATCGGCAGCGAGCGTTACGTGCCGTATGCGCGCGAGCGCGAGCCGCAAGAACTGCTCACGCAGTCCAACGCGATTCTCGGCCAAGGGCAGATGTCTTTGGCCAAGTACCTGCTGATCGTCGCCGAGCAGGATGATCCGCAATTGGACCTCCATGATATCGAAGCGTTTTTCCGGCACTTGCTTGTGCGCGTCGACTGGCGGCGCGACCTGCATTTCCAGACGCGAACCACGATCGACACGCTCGACTATTCCGGCACGGGGCTGAACGCCGGATCGAAACTGGTCATTGCCGCGGCCGGCGCCCCGCGACGGGAACTGGCGACCGAGACGCCGCCTGCCATCCATCTGCCGCCGGGATTTGTCGCGCCAACGTTGGCGCTGCCAGGCGCGTTGGTCATCACCGCACCGCGTTACGAGAACGACGCCGGCGCGATCATCACCTTTTTGCGCGAAGCACGCGGCTTCGGCGACAGTATTCTCCTAGTCGTGCTCGTCGACGACTGCGAGTTCACCGCGCGCACTTTGAACAACTTCCTCTGGGTCACGTTCACGCGCAGCAACCCCGCGGCCGATGTGCAGGGCTTCGGCGAGTTCCTCGACCAAAAGCACTGGGGCTGCACCGGGCCGCTGGTGATCGACGCCCGAATTAAACCGCGCCATGCGCCGCCTTTGGTGGAGGACCCCAAGGTCACGGCCCGCGTGGATGAACTCGCCAAACGCGGGGGACCGCTGCATGGGGTGATCTAGACGCGCTCCCGGCGGCGGGCCAACTCCTGTATCGCGGATTTCGGTTGGGGGGTAAATTGCCCGGGCGAACTTGGCGCCTTTTGCCGTTGCCCCCGTTGAGTCTGCATGTCTGCCTCTTTGCCGCGCGATAACCCCTACGCATCTCCGGTCGATTCCGTGCCACGAAATGGCACGCGCCGCCAGCTTTGGGCCTGGGCCTGCTATGACTGGGCGAATAGCGCCTATTCGACGCTTTCGATTACGGTCCTCGTCGTCTATATCACGAAGATTGCGCTGCCGGGGGATGCCGGCACCATTGCCTGGAGCTACGGGATTGGCGCGTCGATGTTTCTCTCGGCGCTGATCTCGCCCGTGTTGGGTGCTCTGGCCGACGCGCGGGCCAATAAGCGAACCTGGCTCGCCATCACAGCTTTCGGCGGCGCCGGGGCGTCGTTGCTGCTGGGGTTGCTGCCGACGATTCCCGTGCTGGTCGTGGCCCTTTTTCTTACGGCGCATGTGCTCTTTGAGCTTTCGTTCGGCTTCTACAACGGCTTTCTGCCGGAGCTGGCTGACGAGAATCAGCTCAATCGCGTCTCTTCGTGGGGCTTCGCCGCGGGATACATCGGCGGCGGGTTGGCGTTGGCCTTGGCCCTGGTGGTATTCCTTGTGGGGCCCTCGCTGGGTCTTGCCACCGTCGAGTTGCAACTGCGCGGCGCCTTGGTCCTGATGGGACTCTGGTGGGGGGTATTTACGATTCCGACCATTCTCGTCTTGCGCGATCGTGGGACGCCGCGAACGAGCCGGCTAGGATTCGGCGTCGCTGCTCGCGCGGCGTTCGCCGAAGTAGGACATACGCTGCGGCACATCGGGAAGTATCGCACTTTGAGTGTGTTTCTCGCGGGCTATCTCCTCTACAACGAGGGGATCAACACGGTGCTGACACAGGCCTCGGTCTTTGCCGACCGGGTGCTGCAGATGTCGCCGCAAGAGCTGGGACAGGTGGTGTTGCTAATCCAGTTCGCCGCTTTTCCTGGGGCGCTGCTGATTGGCTGGCTGGCCGATCGCTGGGGGCAGAAGCCGGCCCTGATGCTCTGCCTGGCGGGCTGGACCATCCTGCTGGTGGCCGCTTGTTTTGTGACGACGCGACTGCAGTTCTGGGGGCTGGCCTCGTTCTTGGCGCTAATCATGGGGGGGACGCAATCGGTCAGCCGTTCGATCATGGGGTACATGACCCCGGCGTCGCGGACGGCCGAGTTCATGGGTTTTTTCAGTCTCTCGCAAAAGGCGACCAGCATGGTGGGTCCGATGATCTTCGGAACCGTTGTGGTGCGCACCGGCAACGCCCATCTGGCGATTCTCAGCCTGTTGGGCTTTATTCTCGTCGGCTGGGCCGTGGTTTCGCGCATCGACCTCCAACGGGGGCGTGTCGAGGCCCTGGAGGGATAAATCGAGAAAAAAACGAATGGAAATTTCGCGATTCTTCCGTCGGCGAAACACAATTTTGCATAAAACTACACCGATAGCTGGAATTGCAGCCGCACCGGGACCGGCGTAAGATTACGGGGCTTCTTCGGCGCGGCGAGTTAGGCTGCGCCTCGGGGGATTTCATCGTCATGCCGCGCCTTCGACCTCAACGCTCGCTCACCGCTGGATTGCGGTCGGTGTGCGCGCTGAATTGGCGGCGGTTGGCCATGACCGCTCTGGTCCTTTGCTGCGGCATTCTGGCGGCCGGTCCGACGCTGACGATTTTGCTTCCCCAACCGGTTTCCGAAAGCGCCCCCACGGAAGAGGAATCGAATCGGGTCGTCGCCGAGGAATTCTGCTCGCGCGTCCCGTCGCGGCGTCTCTCGCCGCTGCCGACCCCCGCGAGTGACGCCATCGTCAATGCTTTGTGCGCGAACGGCTTGAGTCGCGCACCTCGGCCGGCCACGCTAGGCCACCAGCCGGCCCAACTCGATCACGATGTGAAACTCGGTTCCGGCGCTCCTCTGCGCTGTTAGGACTCGCTGCACCCCGCGAGTTGACCGCCCTCGTTGGATTGTCCTGTTTGGCAATCCGTAGATGGGGTGGAGCGGGGTCCGACGCAATTCTGCGTCAAGCGAGCAAACCAGTATCCTGCCCTCAACGACAAGGCCCTGCGCATATGGAAAAGATCATCCGAGGCGTGCGAGATTTCCGGACCATCGACTACCCGCCGCGGCGCGAGTACTTCGAGCATCTCGCCGCGAAAAAACAAAAGCCGGTGGCGCTTTTCATCACCTGTTCCGACAGCCGCATCATTCCCCACATGATCACCCGCACCGAACCGGGTGACTTGTTTCAACTGCGCACCGCGGGGAACATTGTCCCGCCGTACGGGGCCGTGATGAGCGGCGAGGGCGCGACGGTGGAGTATTCGATCGCCGTGCTGGGGATCCGCAACATCATCGTTTGCGGCCACTCGCAGTGCGGGGCCATGCAGGCGCTGATCGGCAATGACAACTTGGACGAGCTGCCCGCGGTGAAAAGCTGGTTCTCGCACGCCGAGGCGACGCGGCGCATCGTGCGGCAGAAGTACGGCGACCTCTCGCCCGAGGAACGCGCCGTGGCCGCCACGGAAGAAAACGTGCTGGTGCAGATGAACAACCTGAGCACGCACCCGTACGTCGCGGCGCGGCTGGCGACGCGTGAATTGAACGTCTACGGCTGGTATTACGACATCGCCTCGGGGACGATCCTGCAGTACGACCAGCGGGATGGCGAGTTCCACGCGTTGGACGACGTCGTGCATGCCGCGGCGCCGTTGCCGATGCGCAATCGCCCGACCTTGTCCAGCCTTGCCAACGGCAATGGCCACGGCCATGCCGAAGTGGAGCACGTCGGATGAAGGACCAGCCGTCGCAAGGAGCGCGCGGCAAGCTGCGGACGCTCGGCGACGACGCGCTCGCGTCGATCGTCGTGTTTCTCGTAGCGCTGCCGCTCTGCATGGGGATCGCGATCGCTTCGGGAGCGACCGTCGCGGCCGGCCTGGTAACCGGCATCATTGGCGGGCTGGTCGTCGGCGCGCTGGCGGGGAGCCCGCTGCAGGTCAGCGGCCCCGCGGCCGGGCTGACCGTGATCGTCTATGAAATGATCTCCAAGTTCGGCATCGAGACGCTGGGCATCGTCGTGTTTTTCGCCGGCGCCATTCAATTGGCGGCGGGCGCGGCGCGTCTCGGGCAATGGTTTCGCGCCGTTTCGCCGGCGGTGATTCACGGCATGCTGGCGGGGATTGGCGTGCTGATCTTCGCCAGCCAGTTCCATGTGATGGTCGACGACAAGCCGCGCCGCAACGGTATCGAGAACCTCGCCAGCATCCCCGAGGCGATCGCCAAGGGGTTGCCGCTTCCGGCGGCGACCAACGCCGCGGAACGGGCGGAACGCCGGGCCCTGCTGCAGACGCTCGGCGACCTGCACGAGCGCCAGGTGGAAATCGCGGGCTGGGTCGGCGAACGCGTCTCGATCGCCGGATCGGACGAAGAGCACGAGGCGCAGGCCAGGTCGCTGACGGAACTGGAGGGCGCTCAGCACGAGGTGCTCGACCGGCTGAAGGCGCTTCGCGAGCAGATCTCGACGTTTGAATACCGCGCCGGAGCGCTGTCGGAGCAGAGCGACCCGGGGCAGAACGTGCAACAAGCGATCGCCGCGTGTGAAGCGGCCCTCGCAGAGTTGCGTCAACCGCATACCGAAAAAGTCGAGGCGTCACAGCGCGATGCCGTCGCGGCGCTCGCGGAGCTGGCCGGAAGTTTGAAGAATCATGAATGGGCCGCCAAGATCGGGCTGCTGACGATCGCCGTGATTGTGCTCTGGCAATCCGTGGCGCGTGGTCCGCTGAAGATGATTCCCGCGCCGCTGCTGGCCGTGTTGGCGGCCACCGGCGTGGCCGCCTGGTTGCAGTTGCCGGTGCTGTATGTCGAGGTGCCGGAGCGGCTGATGGACGGTCTGCACACGCTGCACCTGGCGTCAGCGCGGGATATGCCGCTCGGCGCGCTCGCCATGAATGCGATGATGATCGCCATCATCGCCAGCGCGGAGACGTTGCTCTGCGCGAGCGCGGTAGATCGACTGCATAACGGCCCGCGCACGAAATACGACCAGGAATTGATGGCCCAAGGGATCGGCAACCTCTGCTGCGGGCTCGTCGGCGGCCTGCCGATGACCGGCGTGATTGTTCGCAGCGCCGCCAATGTGCAGGCGGGGGCGAAAACGCGGCTCTCCGCGATTCTGCACGGCGCCTGGCTGCTGATCTTCGTGGTTGCGCTCGGCTGGCTGCTGAAACTCATTCCCACCGCGTGCCTGGCCGGAATTCTGGTCTACACCGGCTATAAGCTGATCAATCCGAAGAGCTTCTTTACGCTCTGGAAGCAGGACCGCGGCGAGGCGATCGTGTTCCTGATTACCGTGATCATGGTCGTCTGCACCGACCTCTTGATTGGCGTGGCGACCGGCATTGTACTGGCGGCGCTCAAATTGGTGGTGACGTTCTCGAATCTGCGGACCAAGTTGAGCATCAACGCCGCCGAGTCGCGGGCGATGCTCTCATTGGCCGGCGCGGCGACCTTCCTGCGCCTCCCGGTGCTAGCGGACGAGTTGAATCGCGTGCCGGCAGGATCGGAGTTGCACGTCGATTTCCAGCGTCTCGACTACATCGACCACGCCTGCCTGGAAACGCTCGTCAATTGGGCGAAGCAGCACGAAACGACCGGCGGCCGGCTGGTGATCGACTGGGATTCCCTGCACGCCCGCTTTGGCAAGGAAGCGGCGCACCATCGGCCCAGCAACGGCCATAACGGAACGCTGCAGCACGCGGAACTGGTTCGGCCGCGATTCGGACTCCTCCAGGTCCGGCTCGTCGTAGCCGAAGTGGTGGGCGAGTTCGTGCAGGATCGTCTTGCGGATCTCGAACCGCACCTGCTCGACCGAGCGGCAGGCCGATTCGATCGCCCGTTGAAACAGGAATACGCGGTTCGGCAGCCGGACGTCGTATTCTTGAGCGGTGATCGGCGCTCCCTCGAAGAGCCCCATCAGGCCGATGTGACGCGGCCCAAGCTTCAATTGCCGCTGCAACCGCCGGTCGGGATAACGTTCGACCTCGATGGACGTGTTCTCCAGCCACGGCAAGAATTGCTCAGGGAGCGTGGCGATTTCTTCCTCAACCATCCGGCAAAAGTCGTCTTCTGAAAGTCGAATCGCCATACCAGGATCGCTCAGGTCAAAGAACCGCCATCCAGGCCAATCTTAAGAGTATTCTACGCCCCGCCGCGGCCGGGAAGCCGCTGTTGCCAGGCCGAACCCCGCTGGACTTGTGGCGGTTCCTGAGTGTCCTACACTTTCTGGGGTACGCGCAAACTTTTCGAGCCCGTGTTTCGTCATAGCATGCACGGAGGCGGCCGCTTCGGGAATCGGGCGTTCTTGGGGCCCATGGGGCGGCCAATCTCCCAGAAAACGCCGCTTTGGGCGTTAAGTAATCGGGGCATTCTCGCCCCGTCGGAACCGAGCGAAAATCAACCGGGAAGGCGTAGGATATGAACCTTTGGCAGTCGGGCCAGGCGGCCCTCGCGTTCGTGGTCTGGGGGGCGATGTTAATGGGAACGACCCGTGCCGCGGAGCAGGCGCCGGCCGACCCGCACGCGGCGGCGCAGAAGCTGTACGACGACGGCAACTTCGCCGAATCGTACGAGGCGTTTCGCAAGCTCGTCCTCGACCCCGCCGTCGATGCCCTGCGCGTGGGGAACGACCTCGCCATGGCGGTCCAGAACCTGCGCAATTTAGGGCGCGTAGAGGAAGCCGACGCTCTGCGCGAGGAAGCCGTCAAGCTGCACGCCCAGAACTGGCGTCTCCTCGCCGCGGCTGCGGACAACTTCCTGCAAGTCGACAACTACGGCTTTATCGTCGCCGGAAAGTTTTACCGCGGCGACAAACGCGGCGGCGGGCAGTGGGTCAACAGCTTCGAACGCGATCGCGTCCGCGCGTTGCAACTGTATGTGCAAGCTCTGCCGCTCGTGGCGAAAGAGGACAACAAGGGAGACGCCGCCGATTTCTACCAGCGCTGCGGCAACGCCTGGATGGGTAACCGCGGCTACGGCGAGGCGTGGCGGCTGCAATCGCTCACCGATCTGACGACGCTTCCCGACTACGAGGAAGGTTGGTACTACGGCCGCGGCGGGGCCGGCGGCGCGCCGGTCGACGCCGAGGGGAATCCGGTTTACTACTCGGTACCGGATTCGTTTGAAAAATCGATTAACGACGGCCAGCGCTGGCGGTGGTGCCTGGCGCAGGCGATCGAAATGGATCCCGGTCGCTTGAATAGCGTCCGTTTCTCGCTCGCGCAGTTTTGGCAAGCGCAGTTCGGCGAGCAGACGATGGCCTTCTTCGGCTGGCGGCTGGGGCGCGCCGGCGACCAGGATGAAAGCGGCACGTACGCCTTGCACACGCTCGGGGAAGATGAAACGATCGCCCGGCTCGCGACCGGCATCAAGCGCTTCAAGGTGCCGGACGAGTTCAACTTTATCAAGATCTACCAGCAGATCGCTGACGACCCCAAGACCGGTTACACCGATCAATCGCTCGAACAGCTTGCGCAGACGTTCGAGAACCGCCGCCAGTACAACCGCGCCGCCGAATATTGGCGCCGCGTTATCAAGGACTTCGGTCCTGGCCAGAACAACTACCGCCAGGACCGACTCGACCAGATCGTCAAGAACTGGGGCCGCTTCGAGGCGTTGCGAACGCAGCCCTCGGGCAAGGGGGCGACGTTCGAGTACCGCTATCGCAACGGCGACCAGGTTACGTTTGAAGCGCACGCGATCAAGGTCGACAAGCTCCTCACCGACGTGAAGGCCTACCTGCGCACGCGTCCGCGGGAGTTGGACTGGAACAAGATGCAGATCGACAACATCGGCTATCGCCTCGTTGTCGAAAACCAGGAGCAATATCTCGGCGCAAAGGCCGCCGAATGGACGCTCGACGTGAAGCCGCGCCCGGACCACGTCGACGATCGCGTCACGGTCACGTCGCCGCTGCAAAAGGCAGGCGCCTATCTCGTCACGGCCCGCATGGCCGATGGCAATACCTCGCGGATGGTCCTCTGGGTCGCCGATACGGTCATCGTCAAAAAAATGATGCCCAAGGCGACGCTGTTCTACGTCTGCGACGCGACCACCGGCGCGCCGTTGGCCAAGGCCAATCTGGAAGCCTTCGGCTTCATGCAGCGACAACTCGATAATGGCCGCCCGGACGTCACGACCAAGAACTTCGCTGAGTCGACCGACGCCTCGGGTATGGTCAAGATCAAATCCGACCAACTGCCGCCCGATCATCAGTGGTTGTTCATCGCCACGACTCCCAAGGGCCGCCTCGCCTATCTCGGCTTCACTAACAGTTGGCTCGGCGACTACTACGACCAGCAATACAGCGCCACGAAGGCCTTCGCGATTACCGATCGGCCGGTTTATCGCCCGGCGCAAAAGGTGCAGTACAAGTTCTGGGTGCGTCACGCGCAGTACGACAACGACAATCTCTCGGATTTCGCCGGCAAGACGTTCACCGTCGTGGTGAGCGATCCGCAGGGGGAAAAGGCTCAAGAAAAGGAGCTCGTCGCCGATGAGTACGGCGGCGTCGTCGGCGAGTACACGCTCGGCGAGGAAGCGAAGCTCGGCGTGTATTCGATTGCGATCGAGGAACGGGTTAAGAACGGGGATGTCGTCACCACAACGGCCAACTACGGCGGCGGCAGCTTCCGCGTCGAGGAGTATAAGAAGCCTGAGTTCGAAGTGCTCGTCGAAGCGCCGACCGAGCCGGTGATGCTCGGCGACAAGATTTCGGCCACGATTAGAGCGAAGTATTACTTCGGCGCGCCGGTCGTCAACGCCCGCGTGAAGTACAAGGTGCTCCGCACCGGGCAGACCAATGAGTGGTTTCCGATCGGTCCCTGGGATTGGTTCTATGGCCGCGGCTATTGGTGGTTCGGCTACGACTACAACTGGTATCCCGGCTTCAGCCGCTGGGGTTGCTTCCGGCCGTCGCCCTGGTGGTGGTTCCGGCAGCCGAATCCGCCGGAAGTGATCGCGGAGCAGGAAGTGCCGATCGGTGAAGACGGCACGGTCGCGGTCGAAATCGACACTGCCATCGCCAAGGAACTGCACGGCGACGAAGACCACCGTTACGAAATCACGGCCGAAGTGATCGACGAGTCCCGCCGCACGATCGTCGGCACGGGTTCGGTGCAGGTGGCGCGGGAACCGTTCCGCGTGTTCGCGTGGGTCAACCGCGGGTTTTTCCGCACCGGCGACACGATTCAGGCGAGCTTCTCCGCGCACACCGTCGATCAGAAACCGGTGCAAGGCGCCGGCGTGCTGAAACTGCTTCGCATCACCTACGACGAGAAGCAGCAGCCGGTCGAGACCGAGGTGCAAACGTGGGAACTTCCGACCGACGCGCAAGGCCAGGCGTCGCAGCAAATCGCGGCCTCAGCGCCGGGGCAGTATCGCCTGTCGTACCAGGTCACCGACGCGAAGGAGCACATGCAAGAAGGCGGGTACGTCTTCACGATCATCGGCCAGGGCTTCGACGGCCGCGAATTCCGCTTTAACGACATCGAGCTCGTTCCCGATCAGAAGGACTACGCCCCCGGCGATAAGGTACGCCTGCAAGTGAACACCAATCGCGCGGGCGGCACGGTGTTGCTCTTCGTGCGCCCGTCGAACGGCGTCTACCTGGCGCCGCAGTTGCTGCGGCTCAAGGGGAAGAGCACGGTCGTGGAAATCGAAGTCGCCAAGAAGGACATGCCGAACTTCTTCGTCGAGGCGGTCACCGTCGCCGATGGACAGTTGTTCCAGGAGGCGAAGGAAATCGTCGTCCCGCCGGAACAACGTGTGTTCAACGTCGAGGTGACTCCCTCGGCAGAGCAGTACAAGCCGGGCGAACAAGCGACGGTGAAGGTGCGCCTCACTGATCTCGAAGGCAAGCCGTTCGTCGGCTCCACGGTGATCGCCATTTACGACAAGTCGGTCGAGTACATCTCCGGCGGCTCGAACGTGCCGGAAATCAAGGAGTTCTTCTGGAAGTGGCGTCGCAGCCACAACCCGATCAGTGAGAACAGCCTCACTCGCTATTCCGATAACATCCTCAAGCCGAACGAGCGCGGCATGAGCGACCTGGGCATCTTCGGCGGCTCGGTCATCGAGGAGATGGAACAAGAAGGAGGCGCGGTTACTCGCTACAGCGCCGCGACGAAAATGCGCGGGGCGATGGCCTTCGGCGGCGCCCGCGGCCCCATGGCGCCGGCCTCCGCAGCGGCCCGCGATCAGGCGCCGGCCATGGAAATGATGGATTCCGCGGCGCTCGGCGTCGCTTTGGCGAAGCAGCCTGGCGCCTCGCCTACACCCGGCGGCGGACAAGTGGAGCCAACGGTGCGGACCAATTTCGCGGACACGGCGCTCTGGGTCGGCGCGATCACCACGGCGGAGAACGGTGAGTGCGAGGTCAAGCTCGACATGCCGGAGAACCTCACCACGTGGAAAATCCGCGTCTGGGGTATGGGGCGCGGCACGCGCGTCGGCCAGGGCGAAGCCGAGGTGATCACCAAGAAGAACCTCATCGTGCGCCTGCAGGCGCCGCGATTCTTCGTCGAGACCGACGAAGTCGTCCTCTCGGCGAACGTGCATAACTATCTGGAAACCGAGAAGTCGGTGGAGGTCGTGCTGGAACTGGACGGCGGCGTTTTCGGTTCCGAGGCGCATCCATCGCGCACCGTGACGATTCCCGCCGGGGGCGAGCAGCGCGTCGACTGGCGCGTCCGCGTCGAGCACGAAGGCGAAGCGATCGTCCGGATGAAGGCGCTCACCGATGAAGAATCGGACGCCATCGAGATGAAGTTCCCCGCCTACGTCCACGGGATGCTCAAGACCGAGTCGTACTCCGGCGCGTTGAAGCCGAGCGAAACGTCCGGCAAGTTCACGTTCAACGTGCCGAAAGATCGCCGTCCGGCCGAATCGCGAGTGGAGATTCGCTACTCGCCGACCTTGGCCGGTGCGATGGTCGACGCGTTGCCATTCCTGGTTGACTATCCGTACGGTTGCACGGAACAGACCCTCAACCGCTTCCTGCCGACGGTGATCACGCAAAAAGTGCTGCTCAACATGCAGCTCGATCTGAAGGCGATTCAGGCGAAGCGTACCAATCTCAACGCCCAGGAA
>CAZUBB010000091.1:16744-17014 GCA_964618485.1 uncultured Pirellulales bacterium | reverse complement strand
CGCGCATCAAACGCGCTACAGCCCCAAGCTGCCGGTGGTGAAAAAACTCCTCGACGACGGCGCGATCGGCAAAGTGCTCGAATTCCGCGGCCGCGGCAAGGAAGACCAGCGCGGCGGCGCGGAAGACCTCTGGGTGCTCGGCTCCCACATCATGGACTTGATCTGCTACTTCGGCGGCGAGCCCCACTGGTGCCTCGGCAGGGTGACCGTCGAAGGTCGCGACCTTGCCAAGTCCGACGTCGTTGAAGGCGCGGAGGGAATTGGCCCGTT
>CAZUBB010000091.1:16077-16734 GCA_964618485.1 uncultured Pirellulales bacterium | reverse complement strand
ACCGCCTTCTTCGGCTCGCGCCGCAACGGCATGGGACGCCCCTCGCGCTTTGGCCTGCAGATCTACGGCTCCGGCGGCGTGATCGAAGTCCTCACCGGTTATCTCCCTTCGGTGAAGTTGCTCGCCGACGGCGGTTGGTCGCCGCTTCGCGGCAAAAAGAAATGGCAGGACGTCTCCACCGCCGGCGTCGATCAACCGGAACCGCTCGTCGTGGAAGACCAGCAACAGGCCGGCAACGTCGCCGCGGTGAACGATCTCCTCGACGCCATCGAACAAGACCGCCAGCCGCTCGCCAACATCTACACCGGCCGCGCCGCGGTGGAGATGATCGTCGCCCCGTTCGAGTCGCAACGCACCGCCGGCCGCGTCTCGTTCCCCCTCAACACCCGCGCGAATCCCCTCACTTTGCTCTAATCCACATCGCGAGGATTTCCCTTGACAACGGCCCAACATGGACACTTGTTGCGACAACTGTTGTTGTTGACGACGATCGCCTTCGCGACCCCCGCCACGGCCCAAAACTGGCCCCAATTCCGCGGCCCCGACGGCCTCGGCGTAGCCACCGCCCCCGTCCCCACCGAGTTCGGCCCCAACCAGAACCTCGCCTGGAAAACCCGCCTTCCCGGCGGCGGCGGCTCCAGCCCCGTCATCTGGGGC
>CAZUBB010000091.1:15549-16067 GCA_964618485.1 uncultured Pirellulales bacterium | reverse complement strand
GATCGCGCGAGCGGCGAAATCCTCTGGGACAAAACCGTCCCGTCGCGGTTGCCGGAAGAAGAAAATATCCGCGAATCGCACGGTTACGCGTCCAACACGCCCGCGGTCGACGCCGAACGCGTGTATGCCTTCTTCGGTAAATCAGGCGTTTTCGCCTTCGATCACCAGGGCAACCAGCTATGGCATACGAACGTCGGCGACGGCCTCAACGGCTGGGGATCAGGGGCGTCGCCGGTGTTGCATGAAAATCTGGTACTCATCAATGCCAGCGTGGAAAGCGAATCGCTCTACGCGTTGAATCAAGAAACCGGCGACGTCGTTTGGCAGGCCCGCGGCGTGAAGGAAGCCTGGAATACGCCGCACCTGGCGACAACGGCCGACGGCAAGATGGAAATCATTGTGCCGATCATCGAACAAGTCCTCGCATTCGATCCGCAGACCGGCAAGCAACTTTGGAACTGCAAGACCGAGATCGGCTGGTACATCCCCGAGCCGCCGCCAGGGCAGACGAGCCCGCA
>CAZUBB010000091.1:0-15539 GCA_964618485.1 uncultured Pirellulales bacterium | reverse complement strand
TGGTACATGGCGCCGAGCGCCGTTTCGCGCGACGGCATTGTGTACTGCATCGGCGGACGACCAGGGCAATCGCTCGCGGTTCGCACCGGCGGGCGCGGCGATGTCACGGAAACGCATCGCCTGTGGATCGGCCGCAAAGGTTCGAACGTGCCGTCGCCGATCCTGCACGGCGAGTACCTGTATTGGATCCACGACAACCTCGGCATCGCCAGTTGCGCGAAAGCCGACACCGGCGAGCTGGTCTACGAAGAACGGATCAACCGCCTCGGCATGGTCTACGCCTCGCCGATTCTGGCCGGCGACAAACTCTACTACATCTCGCGCGAAGGCCAGGTGCTGGTCGTGAAAACCGGCCCCAAATACGAGCTCGTCGCCACGACCGACCTGCGCGACGGCGGCGTCTTCAACGCCAGCCCCGCGGCGCTAGACGGTAAACTCTTTATCCGCTCGGATGGCTTTTTGTATTGCTTTGGCGAGAAGTAGACTGCGATGAGAATGCAATGAGTGAAATTCGTAACGGCGATCCGGCGACGAACGAAAAACTCACTTTTGTGAGTCCGTTGGCATTGATCGGTAATGCCGTGACTACACGGTATGGTCTTGAGGGAGTAGAACCGAAGGAAATTGTCGAGCACTTTGAACGCCACGCGAAACTTGGCCGGCAACGCTTGTGCCTCGCGATCAATGGTCATTTTCCAGACATGCGACGGGGGCCGTACTCGAACTTTGCCGTGCAACTGTTGATTCAGAGGGCGATTCGCGGCGTTGGGTTACATGCGGCAGCGACAGAAGAGATTTACGAAGGAGGCACTTGCCCCGATGAGTTGGATGGGTTCTTGAGCGAGTTCGAAGAGTTCCTGCTCGCAAAAGAAGGGGAAATCATCGGCGCCATCGTCCCTTGGAGCTGTTCTTTGGCCGATCTGAGCGAGTTCTACGAAGGCAATCAACTAATCGATGTGTACGCCCAAGAAGCCATTTGCACATGCATCGAGATTGCCGTGGCCGACGCGTGCAATTGTAAGAACATTGCCTTCACCCGCGTTGCGGATGTCGATTGGCGTCCCCAACACAATTTGCTGATGCGATTACTCAGCTGGCGACGGTAATTACCGCGGTTCGATCACCACCGTCGCCGCCATGCCGGGGCGGAGGACGTCTTTGGCGTCGTGGACGCGGACTTTCACGCCGAACACTTGATCTTGCCGCTGCTCGAACGTTTGTACGTTGCGCGGCGTGTATTCGGCCACGCGGTTGACGCGCAGGACTTCGCCTTCGAACGTTTCGTTCCGTGAATCGACCTGCACTTGCACCTTGTCGCCAACGTGAACGAACGTGACGAGGGTGGCGGGAACAAAGAAGCGGACCCAGAGTTCGTCGCTCCGCACCAGCGTGGCGAGCGGCGCCCCGCCTGGCACCAGGTCGCCCGGCTGCATATCAATCGCTTCGACGACCGCTTTACAGGGAGCGTGGACTTCGCCTTCGTCGAGTTGCGCCTGTAATCGCGTGACGCGATCCTGCGCTTCGTCCAATTCATGTTTGGCGATCACTAAGTCCTCTGCCCGCGTCCCTTCTTCGAGCAATTCCAATTCAAAGCGGCGCGCTTCCGCCGTGGCGGTCGCGGTCTTGAACGCCGTTTCCATGTCGGAGATTTCCTGCGCGGTCAGCGTCGGCACGCCGGCCTGCAGCGCACGCATGTAAGTCGCCTCAGCGTTTTTCTTGGCTTCCTCCGCGGCGGCGAGCAGTTGCCGCGCCACCTCGATCTCCTGCTTGCGCGGGCCGGACTTCAGTTTCTCCAGCACGGTATTCAACCGCTCCACGCGATGCTTGGCCTCGGAGAGTTCGGCCTGGATTTCGTCGGTTTCAAAGCGAACGATCAACTGCCCGGCCTCGACCGGATCGCCTTCATCGACCAGCACGTCGGAAACGCGCCCGCCGACGCGCGAGCCAACCTCGACCTTTTCGGCCTCGACATACCCGCCGAAGCGATTGTCCGGGGCGGATTCGCAACCGGCGAGGAAGAGCGGGAGGAACGCGAGCGGGAGAAGGGGGCGGGGCATGGCGGAGGAGTTGGGAGTATGGAGTTCGGAGCTAGGAGCGAGGAGCACGATACCGCGTTTGCCGCAGATGGCGAAGCTGTTGGAAGTCGATGCGCCAAGATATAACGGCGGCTTGCCAGGGGGAATCGCAAACTGGGGAAAGTTGGCTCATATGGACTTCGTCGAGGGACCGATCGATGGCGTTGGGATTCAGTCGCTGGCTCAGCATCGCGACGGTCGCGGATGGCTCATCGAGTTGTTTCGCGCGGACGAGCTGCCTGGCGAGTTGCTGCCGGCGATGGCGTATGTCAGTGAGACGTTGCCCGGCGTGACACGCGGTCCGCATGAACATCGCGAACAGACGGATTTGTTTGCGTTCGTGGGTCCCGGCGAGTTTCGACTCTATCTCTGGGACACGCGGCCTGGTTCGCCGACCGTGGGAAATCGTGCAACCTACGACATCGGAGCGGGGAATCGATGCCGCGTGATCGTGCCTCCGGGCGTGGTTCACGCTTATAAGAACATCGGGGCCGCGCCAGGCTGGGTGTTCAATGCGCCGAATCGCTTATACGGCGGGTGGGGAAGGTCCGAGGCGGTGGATGAGATTCGGCATGAGGATGGCGCAGCATCGGTGTTTCTGATGGATTGAGTTTCAGCGCGGAAGTGACGCTGAACTCCGCGCGCATTTGTTGTGTCAAGGTCTCCCGACCTTGCCACCTTCCAGGCGACCTTCGGTCGGGTAGGTGACATGGTCGGGAGACCATGCCACAACAGAATACGCCCGTACAAGGTTACGCGATGTAGGCGTTGAGCGCCGCGCGAAGCGGGTCGGCCTCAGGTGCGCTGAAGCCGACGTGGAGGTGGCGGCGCCAGCCTTCGGCATACTGGAAGCGGCCGCTCATTGCGCCGACATCGGCCATGAGATCGCGCATGGTCTGCAGATAGGAATCGAGTCCCTGTGTGGCGTCGAGCCAGTCTTTTTGACTGGCGTGGCAGGCCAGCATCGCCGCTTTGCGATCGATCACCGATGCAATATCGACGAACAGGCCGGGGCGGACCGGATTGCCGAGCGGGTCGCAGTTACCGTGCGGCTGGGCGTGGTAGAGCGTGACTTCGCCCGAGATCGCGGCCGTGGACGGTTCGGTGGGGAAGTTCGGCATCCCGCGGCAGAACGCGGCGGTGACGGCCAGGCGGCAGGCGTTCGTGTGGTCCTCCATGTAGTCGACCGGCGCGTGCGTCAGGATGATCTCCGGCGCGACTTCCCGGACGATCGCCGCGAGCCGGGCGAGAGTTCTCTGGTCGTAGAAGATCTCGAGGTCGTTCACGAGGCTCGCGTGAAACGTCGCGCCGATCGATTCGGCCGCGCGGCGGGCTTCCGCGGCGCGGATGCGGGCCGTGGTTTCCCGGTCGGTCGTCATCGAGCCGCAACAGCCGTTGGCGATATTCAGGTAATGCAGGTCGTAGCCCGCCTCGCCGAGCAGGATCAGGGTTCCGGCCATGACGAACTCGATGTCGTCGGGGTGGGCGGCGATGGCGAAGGCGGTGGGCATGGGCGAGAAATGCGGAAGGTCGGGGTTTGGAAGCCGGAATGATAGCACGTTTCGTGGCGGCGATCCCTGGGCTGGGGGGAGGCGGATTGTGTATACTTGGGGCCTCCTACATTTCGTCGCCCATCACTCCGGTGCGCATTGACCGATGGCCACTCAGTTAGACGATCCTCGGATTATTGAATTCGACGTCCGGACCGACGAGATGTTGGTCAACATGGGCCCCCAACACCCCAGTACGCACGGCGTGCTGCGGCTGGTGCTGCGGACCGACGGCGAGGTGGTCTCCGAAGTGACGCCGCACATCGGCTACCTGCACCGCTGCGCCGAGAAGATCGGCGAGAACCTGACGCCCCGGCAGTGGATTCCGTACACCGACCGGATGGATTACCTGGCCGGGATGAACATGAATCTCGGCTGGGCGCTGACCGTCGAGAAGCTGATGCGGATGGACTTGCCGGACAAGGCGCATCACCTCCGCGTGATCATCTGCGAACTGGGGCGGATCGCCAGCCACCTGGTCGGCATGGGGACGTACGGGCTCGACCTGGGGACGTTCAGCCCATTTCTGTACGCATTCCGGGAACGCGAAAAGATCCTCGACCTGTTCGAGATGGCCTGCGGCGCGCGACTCACCTACAGCTACCTCACCGTCGGCGGCGCCACACACGACCTGCCGCAGGGCTGGCTCAAGCAGTGCGAAAAATTCCTCGACGAGTTCGTGCCGATCATCGCCGAGTATCACACGCTGCTGACCACGAACGCGATCTTTGTCCGCCGCGCGGCGGGCATTGGAATCATTCCGGCCGCCATGGCGATTGACTTCGGTTGCACGGGGCCCGTGCTGCGCGGCAGCGGCGTCGATCAGGATCTGCGGCGCGACGGCGAGGTGTGGTACACGCGGATGTACGACGGCTACGCCTTTGAAGTGATCGTCGAAAAGGACGGGCACTACCCGAAGGACCACAACTATCCGCCGGTCCCGCAAACGGCGGTGCTCGGCGATTGCTGGCATCGGTTCTATGTGCGGATGCTGGAAGTGATGCAATCGATCGACCTGGTGCGTCAGGCGATTGATCGCTACAGCACCGCGAAAGGCTCGCACGGCGAACCGATCAAGCTCACCGAAAAGCTCCCCAAGGGGGAGGCGTACCTCGAGACCGAGGCGCCGAAAGGCCAGATGGGCTTTTACCTCGTCAGCGAGGGGGGCTCGATCCCCTGGCGGGTTCGTGCGCGGAGCAGCTCGTTCTCGAATCTCTGCGTCTGCCCCGACGTTTGCCGCGGCTGTTTGATTGCCGATATTCCGGCGATCGTCGGTTCGCTGGACGTGGTGATGGGGGAGATTGACCGGTAATTGCACCTCGTTGAGGCGGTCACGCTCGTTGTGGAATGGTCTCCCGACCTTGCCACGGTGCGGGAGACCTGCGGTCGGGCCGGTGGACCGGTCGGGAGACCGGCCCACAACACTGGGAGGCCGGTCCGCAACACCTGGAGGCCGGTCCACAACACCGCCCATAACCGTTCCTTGCCACTTTTGCGGCCGTTCTCGTCACGACCGGCAGATCCACCAAAGCTGGCACTGCTCAACGTCCGATGCAATCCTCTGGGGAGTCATTGCGCCCGGAGTCGGTGGGATGCAGCGGAAACGGCGATTGGCGAGCCTTCTGGCTGGACTGGCATGCTTGGTCATGCTGGCCCAGCCGGTGGCGATTGCCGCCTGCCCGCTGCATGGCCGCGGGGCGGAGGATTCCTGCTCTGAGCGCGAATGTCATTGCCGAGGCGCCGGCTGCCAACGGAGCCATGACTGCGACTCGCGTGGATCGGTCACGGTATGTGGCCGATCGGAAAGATATGCCATCGCCTGCGAAACGACGCCGGCGCGTCCCAGCGACGTACCGCGTTGCAGTTGCCAGCGGCAAGCCGAGCACGCGATCACGCCCGCTGCGGTGCGACCGTTAGCGAAGTCGTTGGCTTCGCTGTCGCCGCTTGCCGTCAATACAACTGGCCGCGAGCGATGGTTCGAGGTCCGCGCTGAACCGGACTTTCCGTGTGCCGCGGGCCGGTCGAGTTTCCTGTGTTGCCGCATTCAAGTCTGAGTCGTGGGGCTGCGCGCCCTTGGTGGGGCGCTGCGCCTTTAGCGATCGACCCACTGGACTTGAGTGCGCGACTTCTGAGGAAACGAGTTATGCGGTCTCCATGGTTCTCGATAACCGCCGCGCTGCTGTGCGTCGCGGGCTGTCATACGCCGGGAACAGAGCACATCGGCGCAAACGCGCACTTCCGCGGTCCTGCGCCGACTGCGCCCGTAGCGGCGAAGGTCGCTGCGCAAAAGAGTCTGGCGCCGCCGCAGGCTGCGCCGACAGTTCAGTTGACCAGTCATCATGCGAATGGCGCTCCGAACGGCGTGAATGCGCTGGTCGCCGTTGAGCCGTTGCCTGCGTCGCCCGAGGTGAATCGTACGCTGGCGCTCCTCGATTTCGAGTCGATGGCGCTGGCCAACAACCCGGCGATGGGCGAGGCGTACGCGCGCATTCAAGCGGCGCGCGGCGAGTATTTGCAGGCTGGATTGCCGCCGAATCCGACCGCGGGATATGTGGGAAGCGAAATCGGCAACGATGGGCGCTCCGGGCAGGAAGGCGGCTTCGTCGGCCAGGAAATTGTCACAGCGGGGAAGCTTCGGCTGGGGCGCGCGGTCGCGATGCGGGACATCCAGGTTGCGGACCGCGAACTGGCCGCGACGCAACTGCGCGTGCTAACCGATGTGCGTATGAACTACTACGAGGTGCTCGTCGCGCAGCGGCGTCTGGAACTGACCGAGAGCCTGGCGCAAACCGGACGGCACAGCGTGCAGGCGACGCAGTCGTTGCTGGAACGCAAAGAAGTCTCGCAAACGGAATTGCTGCAGGCCAAAGTCGAAGCGGATACGACGGAAATCCTCGTCAATAACGCGCGGTTGGCTCACTTGGGAGCCTGGCAGCGGCTCGCCTCTGTCGTCGGGCAGCCGGAAATGCCGTTGCAGCGGATTGATGGCGATCCCACGCGATTACCGCCGCCCGTGAAACAAGAGGAGGCGCTGGGCCGGATCATGGCGGAAAGCCCCGAATTGGCGGCAGCGTATGCACGCGTGGAACGGGCGCGTTGGGCGCTCGCCAAGGCCCGGGCGCAAGCGGTTCCGAATCTGGAAGTGACGGGCTCGGCGCAATGGGACGCCGCGTCGGAGTATACGATCGCCGGTGCGCAGTTGGGAATGCCGATTCCGCTGGTGAATCGCAACCAGGGGGGGATTCAACAGGCCCGGGCGGAAGTGGTCGAGGCGCAGCAGGCGGCGGCGAAGCTGGAGTTATCGCTGCGCAAGCGGCTTTCGGCGGTATTTCAGCGGTATGCGACGGCGGCGCAGCAGTCCGAAAAATACGCCCGAGATATTATGCCGAACGTCCAGCAGGCGCTGGCGAACACGACGGAGGGGTATAATGCAGGGGAGTTTAACTTCCTTCAGCAGTTGACGGCTCAGCGGACGTACTTTCAAACGAACCTGGCATACTTGGACGCGCTGGAAGCCTACTGGGCGTCGAGCCGCGAGTTGGAAGGCCTGCTGTTGACGGGGAGCTTGGAGACGGTGCCCTAAAGCGAAGACTCGTGATTGGGCGACCTACTCTTGTTGGTAGGTGGAACGACCGATAGATTTGACGGTGGACTGGGACGGGATCCTGCGATGTTCGACCGGATGATGGCCTGCGCCGTGGCGATCTGCGTGCTTTGGCACGCGGTCGTGGGGTGCTGCGCCCATCATGAGCGTTGCATAACGCACGCGCCGAAGAACGCCGCGCCGGTTTGCGGGCATCATGGTTCGCATCATGGAGATCACCATCGTGACCATTCCGAATCGGGTCACGAAGAACACGCTCCCGCCGATTGCACGGAAGCGTCGTGTGTGATGTCGGCGACGGCGGAGTCGCGCGTGCAGGCCACGCCGGACGATGGCGCCACGTGGTTTGTTCCGCTGGCAGTCGACGGTAGCCATGGCCTGACGCTGGCCGCAGCTGTCCGCGGCTTCCATACTGATGCCGGCGTTCTGCAGCCGGGGCCATTGCGCACGCATCTTGCGCTGCGCGTGCTCTTGATCTGATCGCGCCTCGCAGCGCTTGCCCAGGCGTTCGCCTGCGCGCAAGTGGCATTCGTTTTCGTCGAAGCTCCGTATCGATTCGCCGACGACCGCGCTCGTCCGGTCTGGCTTGAGGCAATTCCAAGGGGCGCATTGCGCCGAGGTGACCTATGAAAGCTGCGTCCATGCCGCGCGTTACGACTCGACGTTCAGTGATTGCGGTCTTGCTCGCTGTGGCGGTGATCGCCGGGGCCTCGGCGCCGTGGTGGTGGCCCGTGGTGAATCCTCCGCCCGCACGGAAAGCGCCGGCGCCGGCCCACGCCCATGCGCACGACGACCACGGGCACGACCACGATCATGCTGGGCATGACGAGGCGAGTTCAATCGAGCTGAGCGCGAATGCCCTCAAGAACATCGGCTATCAGTCGACGAAGATCGCGCTCGGGGCGTATCAACGCGTCATTACGCTGCCGGCGATCGTGATTGAACGGCCGGGGCGATCGCAGTTCGAGATCACCGCGCCGCTGACGGGCATCGTCACCAAGATCATCCCGTCGCAAGGCGTGGGGATTGAACCGGGCAGCGCCATGTTCGAGTTGCGGTTGACGCACGAAGAGCTTGTGACCGCGCAGCGCGATTTCTTGCAGACCGCGGAGAGCCTGGACGTCGTCAACAAGGAAATCGGGCGATTGACGGCCGTGGGCGAGCGGATCGTCGCCGGAAAGCGCATTCTGGAACAAGAATATGAGAAGCAGAAGCTCGAGGGATCGCTCAAGGCGGAGACACAGGCCTTGCTGTTGCACGGACTCAGCGAGCAACAGGTGGCGGATATTCTAGAGACTCGGCAGTTGCTGCAGTTCGTGACGGTGACCGCGCCGGAGCATGTGCATGACTTCGCCGAAGGCGAAGAGGAGCACCTGTATCACGTCCAGCAGTTGCCGGTGAAACCGGGGCAGCAAGTGGAAGCGGGAGACGTGCTGTGCGTGCTGGCCGATCACTGCCGACTGTTGATTGAAGCCCGCGCATTTGAAGATGATGCCGCGAGTCTGCGCGAAGCGGCCCGGCAAGGCCAGGTGATTTCCGCGCACTTGATCGGCAAAGGCGAGCCGGGAGGCGAAGTCACTGGCTTGAAGCTGCTCTACCTGGCCGACTCGATCGACCCCGAGACACGGGCGCTCAAGGCGTATCTGCAATTGCCCAATGAAGTCGTGCTCGATCAGGCGGACGGCGCTGGGCAGCGTTTTATCGAATGGCGGTTCAAACCCGGTCAGCGGATGGAACTGCAGGTGCCCGTCGAGACGTGGAGCGATCGCATCGTACTGCCGGTCGAGGCGGTGGTGATCGAAGGGCCGGAGGCCTACGTCTACCGCCGCTTTGGCGACCATTTCGATCGCCAGGCCGTACATGTCGAGCACCGCGATCCGAGTTCGACGGTGATTGCGAACGACGGATCGATCAAGCCCGGGGATGTCGTCGCGACGACTGGCGCGTATCAGATTCACCTGGCGCTGAAGAACAAGTCGGGGGGCGGGATTGATCCGCATGCGGGGCATAACCATTGAACGCTTTTAACACGATCAACGGTTCTACCGTCACCCCGGCCCTCTCTCTGCAAGGGAGAGGGTGGAATGCAGGCAGCGCTGAGGCCCACGCACGGAAGCAATCAACATGCTGAACGCCATCATTCGCTTTTCGTTGCACAATCGCCTGCTCGTCATGGCGATTGCCGTGTTCCTCGTGGGATACGGGAGTTGGCAGGCCTCGCGGTTGCCGATTGACGTGTTTCCCGATTTGAATCGCCCGCGCGTGGTGTTGATGACCGAGGCGCTCGGGATGGCGCCGGAGGAAGTCGAGACGCTGATCACGTTTCCACTGGAAACGGCGCTCAATGGCGCCACCGGCGTGCAGGCGGTGCGCAGTTCGTCCGGCGTCGGGCTTTCAGTGATCTATGTCGAGTTCGACTGGGGCACCGACATCTTCAACGACCGCCAGGTGGTCAACGAGCGCCTGGCGCTCGTCAAAGATCAATTGCCGGCCGGCATCACGCCACAGCTCGCGCCGATTTCGTCGATCATGGGGCAGATTCAGATCTTGGGGATGTTCAGCGAAGGCGGCAAGACTCCGCCGATGGAGTTGCGCACCATTGCCGATTGGGTCGTGCGACAACGCCTGCTGACGATTCCCGGCGTGGCGCAAGTCGTCGTCATGGGAGGCGAGCGCAAACAGTTCCAAGTGCTGGTCGATTCCAATAGCTTGACGCGATACGGCATCACGTTGGAAGAGGTAAAGACGGCGCTGCGCGAGAGCAATCAAAACACCGCGGGCGGCTACCTCGACAAGCAAGGGCCGCAGGAGCTGCTCGTGCGTTCGCTCGGGCGCGTGGCAAGCGTCGCAGAAATCGGCAACATCGTCGTCAAGCACCGCGACGGACAGTCGGTCGTGCTGTCACAGGTCGCCCGGATCGTGGAGGGCCCGCAGGTGAAGCGCGGGGACAGTGCGGCGTTTGCGCGCGACGGCGACGGGCGTTTTGAAGGTGGTCCGGCAGTCGTATTGACCGTGAACAAGCAGCCAAACGCGGACACGCGAAAAGTGACGGACGCAGTGCGCGAGGCGCTCGAGGAGTTGCAGCCGACGCTGCCGAAGGATATTCGCGTGTTGCCGGAGCTGTATCAGCAGAAGACGTTCATCGACCTGGCGATCGACAACGTGATCGAGGCGCTCCGCGACGGCGGAATCCTGGTCGTGGTAGTCTTGTTTTTGTTCCTGATGAACTTGCGCACAACGTTTATCACGCTGACGGCGATTCCGCTGTCGTTGGTAATGACCGCGCTCGTATTTGCCGCGTTCGGGATGTCGATCAACACGATGACGCTCGGCGGGCTGGCGGTCGCCGTCGGAGAACTGGTCGACGACGCGATCGTCGACGTGGAGAATATCTACCGGCGGTTGCGCGAGAACCGCGGCAGCCCGCGGCCGAAGCATCCTTTACAGGTCGTGTTTCAGGCCAGCACGGAGGTGCGGAATTCGATCGTCTATAGCACAGTCATCGTGGTGCTGGTGTTCATTCCGCTCTTCGCGCTTTCCGGGATGGAAGGCCGCCTATTCACGCCGCTGGCGGTCGGTTACATCGTCTCGATCCTGGCCTCGCTCTTGGTTTCGCTGACCGTCACGCCGGTCCTTTCGTACTGGCTGCTGGGCAACGCTGACTTGAAGGGGCACGAAAAGGATGGTTTCGTCCTCCGTGCGCTCAAGGCCGTGGCCACGAGGGTCATCCGGCTAAGCTTGCGGATTCCCAAGACAATTCTCGCGGTGACCGTGGCGGCCGTGGCGCTGGCCGGGTTGCTGCTATCACAGTTGGATCGCGATTTTCTGCCGCCGTTCAACGAAGGGGCCGTGCAGATCAACGTGCTGATGCCGCCGGGAACGTCGCTGGCGAAGTCGAACGAGGTGGCGGATAAGGTCGAACGCCGGCTGCAGCAACTCGACGATATCTCGGCGTTCGTGCGCAAGACCGGCCGCGCCGAGCTCGATGAACATGCCGAAGGGGTCAACGTTACCGAGATCATCGCGACGATCGATCCGCGTACGGTGCGGTCGCGCGACGAAGTCATCGAAGAGATTACCGAGGCGCTGGCCGACGTGACGGGGCCGGCGTATTCCGTCGAGCAGCCGCTGGCGCATTTGATCTCGCACATGCTCTCCGGCGTCAAAGCGCAGGTGGCGATCAAGCTCTACGGCGACGACCTGGGCGTGCTGCGCGACAAGGCGAAGGAAATTGAGAAAGTCATGTCCGGCATTCCGGGCGTGCGCGATTTACAGGTCGAGCAGCAGACGTTGATCCCCCAGTTGCGCATTGAAGCGGATGGGCACAAACTCGCCGCGTACGGTCTGCGGCGCCTGGCCGTGAACGAGTTCGTCGAATCGGCGATGCAAGGCGAAGTCATTTCGCGCGTGCTCGACGGCCAGCGCACGTTCGATCTCGTGGTGCGGCTCGACGAACCGTTCCGCGAGGATATTAACGCCATCAAGCGGCTGGTGATTGAACTGCCGCAGGGGGGCGTCGCCAAGTTGGAGGACGTTGCGAAGATCTACGAAGACATGGGTCCCAACACGATCAGCCGCGAGCAGGTGCGCCGCCGCATCACGGTGCAATGCAACATTCGCGATCGCGGGCTCGTCGACGTCGTGGAGGAGATCCGAGCGAAGCTCCGGCCGATCGAGGAATCGTTGGCGAAAATCAAGCCGACCGGTTACGTCATCGTCTACAGCGGCCAGTTCGAAAGCCAGCAGTCGGCCTCGCGCACGATCGCGGTGTTGTTCGTAGTTTCGCTGATCGGTATCTTCCTGGTGCTTTATAAGATGTTTCGCTCGGTGAATCTCTCGCTGCAGGTCATGGCGGCGTTGCCGATGGCGTTTATCGGCGCGGTGCTGGCGCTCGTCATCACACAGCAGACGCTGACCGTGGCCGCGATGGTGGGATTCATCGCCTTGGTGGGCGTCGCGTCGCGCAACGGCATCCTGCTGTTGAATCATTACCTGCACCTGGTGCGGTATGAAGGGGAAGGTTGGACGCGCGAGATGATCCTCCGTGGCGGCCTCGAACGACTGGCGCCGGTGCTGATGACGGCGCTCACGGCCGGCATCGCCTTGATCCCGCTCACCTTGTCCGCGGGCGAACCCGGGAAGGAGATTCTCTATCCCGTCGCCACGGTGATCGTCGGCGGGCTCATCAGTTCAACGCTGCTCGATTTCTTCGTGCACCCGGCGCTCTTCTGGACGATGGGCCTCTCGGCCGCCCAGCGCGTCGTCGAGGCGGAGGAGGAGAGCGTGCCGCTGGTGGATCATGAAGAAGTGGCCAGCGAAGGGTGATGGGACGGTCTTGCGCAAGCTATGTTGTGGCGCGGTCTCCCTAAGTTGTGACAAGGTCTCCCGACCGTGTCACCGCTCCGACCAAAGGTCTTCCATGCCGTGGCACGGTCGGGAGACCGTGCCACGGCAAACTGCGCGCGAACCGCGGGGCGTAGAAGTGCTACAATATTTCACAGCTCGAAGTGGAACCGACGATCGCCGGCGCGATGAGCGCGGGAGGAAAGTCCGGGCTCCGTAGGACACGATGGTGGGTAACGCCCACCGGCCGCGAGGCCAGGGAAAGTGCAACAGAAAGCAAACCGCCTCGCGCCGCTCGCGGCGCGCGGTAAGGGTGAAACGGTGCGGTAAGAGCGCACCAGCAGGCCGGGCGACCGGTCTGGCTCGGTAAACCCCATCGGGAGCAAGACCAAACAGGAAGCACGACCGCCCGCAGGTCCTTCTTGGGCCGACGGGCGGTCGGCGGATCGGTCCGATCCGCTACCGACTTCCGGGTAGGTTGCTGGAGCCGGCGAGCAATCGCCGGCCTAGAGAAATGGTCGTCGCCGTCGCACCTCGTGCGGCGGTAACAGAACCCGGCTTATGGGTCCACTTCGAGCTCTTCTTCGTTCCGCCGGCGCGACGGGCTGCGCTTCGGCAGGTCGATCTGGCCGTCGATGTATTTCATCAGCTTGGCGATGCAGAGCTGGTTGATGCTGATGTCGAGGTGCGCCGCCTCGCCCTTGAGGGACTCGTGCAACGTTTCCGGAAGGCGGACCGTGATCACCCGCAGGCTTTCCTTCGGCTTCAGCTTATCTTCAGCCCGGCGGCGGAGCTCGGCGAGCATCTGCTTGATCTGGGCGTACTCCTCGGTCCGCTCGAACTCGCCGAGGGCCTCGGGGGTGCTGTAGACCTGGCGGATCAACCCTTTGATGCCGAGGACTTCGCGGAAAAAGACAATCCAGTCCGGGTCTTGCTCGAAGAGTTCGGCCGCCACGCGAAAAACGTCGGGTCCACGCAGTTTCATCGTCACTCCCTTTGAATCTGACACGAGTAGAACGGTTTTCCCAGGCGGTTCCTCCCGCAGGGATGTGACAATCATTTCGCTGCTGGCAAGTCGAGTGCCGATGTCATGGAATTGCTAGCACTTACGACGATCCGTCAAGTGTGCCCAAAACGCGTGCAGGCTGCTGGGGATTGGGGCACGCGATCGCGTGCACAATAGTTGTGCACGACGATTTTTCCCATCGGAGGAAGTGTCCGGTACAGATTGGGAAAAATGTGCTGGGAAACGCGCCGGCTGGTAGTTTGGGGAAGGCTTCCGCGCATGAAAACGCCCGCGACGATTCGTCGCGGGCGGTGTTCTGTAGCCGAGGTCGGTGACCTCGGTGGGAAGCGGCCGATAGGTGAGAGCGGCGTCTTGCGCGGCCGGGGTCACAGACCCCGGCTACAGACGGACGCCTGGCTAAAGACGTAAGGCCGCAACCGTTAGGCGAGTTCCTCGCGGACCCTTTCGAGGAGTTTCTTGGTGGCCTTGATGCCTTCCGGTTCGGAGATTTTGCCTCCCTCGTATTCGATGCCGACGAAGCCGTGGTAGCCGTGCTTGAGGACGATCTCCATCATCTTCTTGTAGTCGGTCTCGATGCAGTTGCCGTCGGCGTCGAAGTCCTTGCTCTTGGCGGAGACCGCCTTGGCGTAGGGCATCATTTCGTCGACGCCCTTGTAACGGTCGTACTCCTGGTCCCTGGAAATCTGGAAGTTGCCGAAGTCGGGGAGGGTGCCGCAGTTCGGGTGGTCCACCAGCTTCATGACGCCGGCCAGCCAGGCGCCGTTCGAGCTCAGGCCGCCGTGGTTCTCCACGATGACGCCAATCCCTTGGCTGGCGCCGTATTCGCTCAACTGGCGGAGGCCGTCGGCGGCGAGCTTCTGCTGCTCGTCGTAGCTCCCTTCGCTGTGGGCGTTGACGCGGATCGAGTGGCAGCCGAGGAACTTGGCGGCGTCGACCCATTGGTGGTGATTTTCGACCGCTTGCTTACGGGCCTTGGCGTCCGGGTCGCCGAGGGAGCCTTCGCCGTCGATCATGATCAGCACGTGGGTGACGCCGAGATCGTCGCCCCGTTGCTTGAGGTCGGCCAGGTACTTCTGGTCCTTGGCCTTGTCCTTGAAGAACTGGTTGACGTATTCGACCCCTTCGATGCCGAATTCGTTCTTGGCGACCTTGGAGAAATCGAGGTTGTCCAGCTTCCCGCCGAAGATGGCGCGGTTGAGGGACCACTCGGCGAGCGAGATTTTGAAGAGGGGCTCTTTGGCGGCCGGGGCGGCGAACAGACGGCTCGCCGGGGCGGCGCCGAGCGCCAGGCCGAGTCCGGCCGCGCCGGTGGTTTTGACAAAGTCACGACGATTCCACGACGTGGGCATGTGCGGTACCTCAAAGGGAAGAAAAGAGCGCGGCGAACCGCCGCGGCATGGCGAGCAAGGATGCGGCCAGTATAAGTCAGCGCGATACCGGTCGCAACGAGCGGCGCTGGGCACTGGGAGAATGCTGTGTGGCGGCTAGAATCCGGCAAGTCCCAATGATCAGGAGGAGCCTTCATGAAAATCGACTGGTATTACCACCGCAAGAACTGCCAGACCTGCGCCCGGGCGGACGCATTCCTCGAATCCGCGGGAGCGACCGTCGCTTCGCAGGTCGATGCCCGCAAGGAACGGCTGGGCAATGAAGACGCGTTGAAGCTGGCGCACGAGGCGAGTCACGTCTACGTGGCAAAGGGGAAGAAGGTGCTTCAGTTCGACATGAAGAAGTCGCCGCCGACCGACGAGGAATTACTGGCCGCGATGATCGGCCCGACCGGGAACTTGCGCGCACCGACTATCCAGCGCGGGAAAAAGCTGTTCGTGGGGATGAATGAAGAGGAGTTCGCGAAAGTGCTTTCATAGCGCGATTCGATCAAGGAGACTCGCTACGCACATTCACTACAGAGATTCACCACGGAGGCACGGAGGGCACGG
>CAZUBB010000090.1:0-17032 GCA_964618485.1 uncultured Pirellulales bacterium | reverse complement strand
CGCTCTATCAGAATGACCTCGCCGAAGGGTATTACAACCTGGCGGCGTTTCAACTGCAGCACAACAATCCGGTCGCGGCCCGCGAGGCGCTGGAGAAAGCGCTCGCGGTCTATCGCGGCGTTTTGCAACTGGAGCCGGAGAACCCGGACCTGGAGCGCGGAATGGCGATGAGTTTTCGCGAGTTGGGGCGCGTCGAATTGCAGACGGGCGAGCACGAGGCCGCGGCGCAGGCCTTTGAAGAAGCCCGCACGCTCTTGGATCGGCTCTCGGCGAAGAATCCGTTCGTCGTGGAGTATCAATCGGACAACGCGGCGGTGTACATCGACCTGGCGAACCTGGCCGCCGATCAGCCGAAGGTCGCCGCGGAATGGCTGACCAAGGCGCGGACGATTCTGGAACGGTTGGTGAAACTCGATCCGAACGACGCCCGTTATGCCGGCGACTTGCTGGCGTGTTTGACGAATCTCGGCCTGAACGAACTGCGCGACGGCCAGCAAACCGCGGCGCGCGACACATTGGAACAAGCGTTGGCCGCTTACCAGGCGCAGGTCGACGCACATCCCACGTTGCAGAAAGACGAGAAGCTGCTTTCGCAAGAGGCGGACTTGCGCTATGCCGTGGCGCTGGCCAGGGCGCAATCGGGTAGTCTCGCCGAGGCACTGCCGGCGTATCAGCAGGCCGCAAAGTTGCGCGAGGATCTGCTCAAGGCGGCGCCGCGCGATCCGGAGCGGCTCGTCGCGTTGGGACGCTTACAGGACGAACTGGCGGTCGCCGAGTCGCGCGTAGGAAATCGCGAGGCGTCGATCGCCGCCTGTCGCGAGGCGACGGCGCACTTTCGCGCGGCGTATTCCATCAAGGCCGACGAGGCCAGCCGGCTGGAATTGGCAGGTCATCTGCGGCAGTTGGCGGTGTTCGAGCGCGAATTCGGCGGCATCGCGCAATCGCTGACCGCCTTGCAGGAGCAGCGGACGCTGGCCGGGACACGAAAAGACGAGCTCTACGCAATCGCGGTCGAAACCTGCCAGACGGCCGATTGGGCCGCCGGCGAGGAGAACGACGCCCTCACGCCGGAAGAGATGGCGATGCGGGAACGGTGCCTCGACGAGGCGCTGGTGATCCTCCAGGCGGCTGTTTCCGCGGGCTACGAAAAGGCTTCGTTGCGGGGAGACCAGGCGCTCGGGTTGCTGCTGGACGACCCCGATTTCCAGATGTGGCTCGCCAAGCCATAAAAACAACCTCATCGGCAGGCCCGTTACAACCGATAACTCATGGATGACGGAGGCTTGGCCTGCGCGCCGGGCGTTCCGGTTGCTGTGCCAGCGGAAGGAGCCGCGCCATGCAGGGTCAATCCCGAGGAATCTTTTGGCTTCGGCCGCTGACGCTCGTCATGGCTTTGGCAGGGCTGGCGGCTGCGCAGGAAGAGTTGACCTTCGCGACCGACGATGACGCGGCGGTCGAGTCGGGCGCGGATGCGCAGTTGTTCTGGCCGGCGCAGGACACCACGGCGCCGCCCAGCCCGCCGCAACCGTCAATCGTCGATGGCGGCACGGCGAGGAGTCAAGCAACGCAGCCGCAGCCGCGGACGAGCTCTTCGCGGCGATCATCCGCTTCGCAGTATGCGCTTGGCGGGGCGTCCTCGAGCGTCTCCCGCCGGCAGGCGAGCACGCCGTATATGATTGGCGACTTGTTTGGCGCGTCGGTCTATCAATTGGCCTACCAGGGCGCGAGCGTGCCAATTTCGGCGACGTACTACGACGCCTCGATGGATAGCGACAACCTGGCGAATTTCGCGAACTTCAATCATCCCGGCGGCGGCGCGGGCGGGTTTCCGGCGATCAACGGAATGAACGTTCCTTTCGGCCAGATGTCCGACGCGTCGGGGGACGGCGAGTTCGATACGTTTGCAGGACTCGGCGATCCCGCCGGACTGTCCAAGATCCTTCTCGACCTGCAGGGGCAGCCGGGGACGATCGTTTTCGTTGACGGCGTCGGTTACCTGGTGCGCCAGCAATTCTCGACGCCGCCGGGAGCGTTTCTCAATCCGCAAACGGCGGTCGACGGCGTGGCGCGCACGCCGGTCGACGGCGACCCCGGCGACAACTTTGTGCCAACGGCGTACGACCTGCAATTCAACTACCTGTTCACGCCCGATCGCATCATCATCAACGTTCCGAGCCCTGGCGGCGGCGGCGCGGTGGGGCGCGTGAAGATCGCCGAGAATACGAGCCCCATCCCGCGCGACCGCGTGTATTTCAACTACAGTCTGTTTCACAACGTGCCGTTCAATTCGAGCGACCCGGACGTCAATCGCTATACGCCGGGCTTTGAGAAGACATTCTGGAACGGCCGCGGCTCGGTCGAACTGCGCGTGCCGTTCGCATCGACGCTCGACAGCAATCTCACGGCCGGCGAGATCTCTAACGGCAGCAACACCGAGTTCGGCGACGCGACCGGCATCGTCAAGTTGTTGCTCTGGAACAACGACAATTGGGCGCTCGCCGGCGGACTCGGCGTGAACGCTCCGACGGCGGACGATGTCGTGGTCTCGTTGCCGGACGGTCGGCCGTTGATCGCGATCGACAACGACGCGTTCCATTTACAACCGTTCCTAGGCGTGTTGTGGACGCCGAGCGATCGGTTCTTCTCGCAGGGATTTGTGCAAGCCGACGTCGACATCGACGGCAACCCCGTGTGGGCCGACTTACGAGGCCAGGGCTTGGAACGCCTCGGCCGGCTAAAAGATTCGACGCTGATGATCGCCGACCTGGGAATTGGCTACTGGATGTATCGTGGCAACGGCGAACGCAGCGTGACCGGGCTCGCGCCGGTGGCGGAATTGCATTACAACCGTTCGCTCGAAGACCAGAGCGTGCTACGGCAAGGCGGGATCGCGATTGGCAACACGGGTCAGGACGTCAACGTGCTCAACACGACCGTCGGCCTGAACGTGGAACTGTTCCACTTCGCGCTGATCACGGCCGGTTATACGGCGCCGCTCTCCGACGAGGACGACCGCCAGTTTGACGGCGAATTCCGGGTGATGTGCAACATCGGCCCCCGTCCCACGCGCGCGTCCCGGGCACAGTTTTGATCCGGCGCTTTGGACTTTCTCAACCGCGGAGACGCAGAGACGCGGAGGGGGGAGGGGGCGGGGCGGTAAGAGTGAGGAGTGATGAACGATGAGATTTTCTGTCGCGTGCACCTCAGCTCATACTTCCGCATTCATCGTTCATACTTCTCCTTCTCTCTGCGTCTCAGCGCCTCTGCGTTGAAAAACGGAGACGCCTCTCTTTCTTGCGAAGGCGCGCCCCGCCGAACGGTTAGAAGCGCATCGCGGTGAAGCCGCCGTCGACGTAGTATTCGGCGCCGGTGATGAAGGCGCCGGCTTTTTTCGAGAGCAGCAAGAGCGTCGCGCCCACAAGCTCGTCCGGCGCGCCAAAACGGGCCAGCGGCGTGTTGCGCATGATGTTGTCAACGCGCACCGTGTCGAGGATGGCGCGGTTCTGCTCGGCCGGGAAAAAGCCGGGACAGAGGACGTTTACCCGCACGTTGTATGGGGCGAGCTCGCGGGCGACGTTTTTCGTGAGGTTCACGACCGCGGCCTTCGACGCGCTGTAGGCGAAGACGCGCGACAGCGGCGTATGCGCCGTGGCGCTGCCGATGTTCAAGATGCTACCCCCGCCGTGTTCGGACATGTGTTTGCCGAAAATCTGGCAAGCGAAATGCACCGCGTTGAGATTCGTCGCGAAGACGCGTTCCCATTCGTCGTCCGAGGCTTCGAAATACGTGCTCGCGGCGTTGATGCCGGCGCCGTTGATCAGCAAGTCGACGCGGCCGAAGCGCGCGAGCGTGGCCTGCAACAGCTCTTCGATCGATGCCCGGGAAGTGACGTCGATCAGTTGAAACGCGACTTCACCGAGCGTGGACATTTCCTCGGCGCGGCGGACACCACGGTCGGGCTCGCGTCCGGCGATTATGACTTTCGCGCCAGCTTGCAACAATCCTTCGGCCAGCGCGCCGCCGAGTACGCCGGTCCCGCCGATCACGACCGCCACCTGCCCGGTGAGGCCGAAGAGGGATTCGAGGTAGTCCGCCGGCTTGGTCATGACGATCTGGAGCCGGAAGCGTGAGCGCCCGGAGTAACGGTGTGCTGGCAGAACAAACGGTCGAATCTCAATCTATGCATCGGCGTGACAGCTCGCGCGTGACTCCGGGCGCTCACGCTTCCGGCTCCAGCGAACGCTTCTTGTTGTAGCACTACTGCGGCGGTTTGCGGAGATCGAGCCATTCGGTGTGGAACACTCCCGGCTTGTCTTTGCGCTGGTAGGTGTGTGCGCCGAAGTAATCGCGCTGCGCTTGCAGCAGGTTCGCCGGGAGGTCCGCCTGGCGGTATCCGTCGTAGTAGGTCAACGCCGCGGTGAAGGCCGGGACCGGCACGCCGGCGAGGACAGCCGTGCTGACGACGTGCCGCCACGCGTCCTGGGCCTTGTCGACGGCATCGAGGAAGTACGGCGCGAGAAGCAAGTTTTCCAGGTTCGGCTGCGCGTCGAACGCTTCCTTGATGCGATCCAGGAACCGCGCGCGGATGATGCAGCCGCCGCGCCACAAGAGCGCGATGTTGCCGAAGTTGAGCGGCCAGTTGTGTTCCTTCGCCGCGGCCTGCAGTTGGAAATAGCCTTGCGCGTAGCTGCAGATCTTCGACGCATACAGCGCGTGCCGCACCGAGTCGATGAAGGCCTGGCGATCGCCCGTGTACTTCTGCGCCGCCGGACCCTTGAGCACCTTGCTCGCGCGAACGCGGGCTTCTTTGAACGACGAGAGGAACCGGGCGTAGACCGCTTCGGTGATGAGCGTCGTCGGCACGCCGAGATCGAGCGCCAACTGGCTCATCCACTTGCCGGTCCCCTTGTTGCCGGCGGTGTCGAGAATCTTGTCGACGAGGTAGCCGTCGCCGTCGGGATCCTTGACGCTGAAGATGTCGCGCGTGATTTCAATGAGATAGCTGTCGAGCTCGCTGCGATTCCATTCAGCGAACGTTGTATACAGCTCTTCATTGGTGAGTCCGAGCACCTGCTTCAGGAGCGCGTACGACTCGCAGATTAACTGCATGTCGCCGTATTCGATGCCGTTGTGGACCATCTTCACGTAGTGCCCTGCGCCGCCGGGGCCGACCCATTCGCAGCAGGGAATGTCATTTTTCGGGCCGACCTTGGCGGCGATCGCCTGAAAGATCGGCTTGATGATCGGCCACGCTTTTTCGGTGCCGCCGGGCATGAGGCTCGGGCCCTTCAGCGCGCCTTCTTCGCCGCCGGAGACGCCGGTGCCGACGTAGAGCAGGCCCTTGGAATCGACGTACTGCGTGCGGCGCTCGGTGTCGGTGTAGAGCGTGTTGCCGCCGTCGATGATGACGTCGCCCGGCGAGAGGAGCGGGATCAGGTGATCGATCAATTGATCGACCGCCGGCCCGGCCTTGACCATGAGCAGAATCTTGCGCGGCGCGGCGAGACTGTTGACGAGATCCTCGATGGTGTGGCAGCCGACGAAGTTCTTGCCCTTCGCGCGCCCTTCGATGAAGTGGTCGACGACGCTCGTGGTGCGATTAAACACCGCCACGCGATAGCCACGGCTCTCCACATTGAGCGCCAAGTTCTCGCCCATCACGGCGAGGCCGATGAGACCGAAATCACAATTGGACATGAGTTATTCTCTGAATCGCGTTAATTGCATGAGGTTCACCACGGAGGCACGGAGAGCACGGAGGGAGGAGGAGTTCGTTTGAAACACGGAGATCGGCGTTCTTCATTTTGAATTCAGAATTCCGATTCACTCGTTTGCTTCTCCGTGTTCTCCGTGCCTCCGTGGTGAAGGCGTGCGATTGTTTTGCTTACTCCACGACCTTCCAGGCCGGTCTGGCCGGGAGGTATGCGTCGAATTCTTTCACCAATTCTTCCTGGTACTTGCCGGCGAACGTGCCGTTCAGGAAGCGGTCGATGCCTTCATTCAGGAGCCGCTCCCAGCTCGCTTCTTCCGCGCCGGGGTTGATCGGATAGTAGAGCGTGTCGTTCGCCACTGCGGCATTGTGATCGCCGGGGGCGTCGCCGATCATCAGCACGTGGTTCGCCGCGTACTTCTTGGCGACGCCGAGGATTTCTTTCTTCGTGCCGACTTCCTGGCCGCAGATCGCCGCCACGTACTTCGCCAGGTCGTGCTCTTCCCATTCGCGTTCCAGCGCCTCGTTTGGCGTGGCGGAGACGACGAGCAGATCGGCCTTCGGGGCGAGCTTTTCCAGGCACTCGCGCACGAACGGAAACGGCGGCACGCCGCGGACGAACTCGGTGATCATCTCGTTGACCGCCACGCTCCAAGCGAGCGCCTGCTTCAGGTCCGGGTCGCCGGTCGCTTCCACCGCGGCCTTGAGCGCAGGGTTCGCCTGCTTCGTCTCGCGGGCGATCCAATCACGGAGGCCCTTGGCCTCGGGAATCTTCACGCCGCGAGCCTTCACCTCGGGGCGTTTGCGGAGCCAGTCGAGCGATTCGATGAGGGCCGGGAAACGATTGATCCCGCGGCTCTTCGAATACAGGTTGACGAACTCCGCCGCCTCGCGCGCATACTTGCTGACGCCCTGCAGTTCGTAGTAGTTGATCGTATTGGGAATGAAGCACTCTTTGTGCTTCAGTTCCATGGTGTCGAACGCGCAACCGTCGGAATCGATGCCGACGAGGAAGGAGTGTTTGGGCGTGTGGTCGAACATGGTGTGGGCAGGTCTTGGAGGCGAAAATGCGTGATGAGAAGAAGGTGAGGAGGTGAGATTGTAAGTAGATGAGAAGGGGAAAAGAACGCTGCGAAGAAACGTCTTTTCTCCTTTTCTTCTCTTCTCCTTTTCTCCTCCCCCCTAGCCTTTCTTCCGATCTGCTTGCGGTACGTAGCTGGGCAGCACTTGTTTCGCGTAGTTGGGCGCGAAGCGGGTCAGTCGTTGGCGGCCGTCGATCATCGGGAGCGTGATCATGTCGTCTCCCACGAGCGGTTTCGCGTAGCGGACGAATTCGTCGGTGACGTCGAATCCGCTCGGCGCGATCCAGTCCTTCGGGAAGGTTCGCTCGCTGTTGGCAACTTCCGGGAGCGGCACCTTGTCGTAGCGGACACTGTAAACGGGACCAGGATTGCGGAGGATTGTTGACATGAACCCCGATTCGCCGCGGGCGGCCAAGAGCGCGGCCATCTGGCCGCTCTTGTAAGCTTCTTCGAGGTCAACCGTCGAGGCGAAGGCCATCGCGTGACGTTGATCGGTGCCGGAGACGTTTCCGCGCGCCGCGCCTTTAGCGGCGAGGCCGACCTTGTTCAGGTGGTTAACGATGATCTGCGCGACGGTGATCTGGCTGGAGCTGAACGACGTGTGGCCGAACGCGTCTTTCACTTCGCCCAGGCTGCCGACGTCGAAACCTTCGCTGACGACGACCATGCAACGGCCCGTGCGCTTGAGCTCGTCGTTCACCTGGTCCGTGAGTTGCTCGATCGAGCAGTGGCTCTCAGAAAGATAGATCTGCAGCGGCATTTCGCGCCGCGGATCGGCCAGCCGGGCGGCCGCGGGGATAAAGCCGATCTTCCGCCCCATGGCCTGCATGACGAGCACCGGGTCGGCTGGCGAGGAGCCTTCGTTCTCCTCGTTGGCGTTCTGGACCATGTGCATCCAGTACTTGGCCACGGACCCGTAGCCGGGCGTGTGGTCGATGAGCTTGAACTGCGAGTCCCCGACGTCGTTATCGATCGTCTTCGGCACGCCGACGCCGACCAGGTCGAGGCCCCGTTCCCGGGCGAGGATGGCCACCTTGTTGGCGGTGTCCATCGAGTCGTTGCCGCCGATGTACAGGAAGTAGCCGACGTCGTGGGCGCGGAAGACTTCGATCGCGCGTTCGAAATCCTCGGTCTGATTGGGCTTGAGTTTGTAGCGGCAGGTGCCGATCGAGCCCGCGGCAGGCGTAAAGCGAAGCAGGGCCACCTCTTCCGCGGCCTGCCCGCTAAGGTCGAGGAGTTCCTCCTTGAGGACCCCCTCGATGCCGTGCCGGGCGCCGTAGACCGTGCCGATTTCGGCCAAATCACGGGCCGCTTCGATGATGCCGCGGAGCGAGTTATTGATCACCGGGCTGGGACCGCCGCTCTGGGCGACCACCATATTGCGAGCCTTCGCCATCACTGCCTTCCGCCGTCGTTACGCTGCAAGTCAAAGGGAAAGCCGGCATTGTAACGCTGGCTGGGGGGGCTCACAACGCACCGGTGGGACGGAGGCGCTAACCGAATCCCGGCGAGTCCGCCCATTCGCGTTGCCAGAGCTCCAACACCAGCAGAGCCCAAAGGCGGTAGGCGTGGTCGAAGCGGCTTGATTGATGGTCGGCGATCATTCTCTCCACGACCGCGCGGCGGAAGATGCCGCGTTCGACGGTGCGCTGGTCGAGCAGGACGTCGCGCAGGTAATCCTTCAGCTCGCCACGGAACCAGTGATCGAGCGGCACGCCGAAGCCCATCTTGGGGCGCGCGAACACGGAGCGCGGCAGCAGTTCGCCGAACACATCGTGCAAGATGCGCTTTCCTTGCCCGCGGCGGTACTTGAAGCGAATCGGCATCTGCGCGGCGAGTTCGACGAGGCGGTAGTCGAGAAACGGCTGCCGACATTCCAGGCTGTGGGCCATCGAAGCAATGTCGACCTTGGTCATCAGGTCGCACGGCAAATAGGTCGTGAGATCGGCCAGGCTGAAGGCGGTCAGGGGATCGCGTCCCGAGGAACGCGCCACAGCCGCCGTCAAGAACTGCACGGGGTCGGACGCGGAGAGCGACTCGAGGAAGCCTTCCTCATACAGCTCCGCGCGGCGCGCGAAATTGAAGATGCAGCTCCAATCGAGGAATCGCTCAATCGGGTCTTGATTGATCGCGCCGACCAGCCGCTTAAAACGACGCAGCGAGGATTTCTGATGCACGCCGCCGGGGAGCTTCTGCCAGAATCGTGCGCCGATCAAGTCGCGAATCGGGCTCGGCAATTGATCGTACTTGGCCGCGAGATCGGCCGCGCGGTAGCGAGGATATCCCGCAAAGAGTTCATCGCCGCCGTCGCCGGTGAGCGCTACGGTGACGTGTTGCCGCGTTAATCCCGCGACGTACCAGGTTGGGATGGCCGACGAATCCGCGAAGGGTTCATCGAAATGCCAGACGAGCTTCGGCAGGATCTCCAAGGCGTTCGGCGTGACGCGAAACTCTTCGTGCCGTGTGCCGAGATGCTGCGTCACCTCGCGCGCGAAGGAAGTTTCGTCGTATTCACGTTCCGCGAAGCCGATCGAAAACGTCCTCACCGGCTCCTTGGCGAGTTGCTGCATCAGCGCGACGACGATCGAAGAATCGACGCCGCCGGAGAGAAACGCGCCGAGCGGGACGTCGCTTTGCAGGCGCATCTCGACGGCCGACGTGAGCAATGCGCGTACGTCGTGCTGATATTCCGCATAGGGACGATCGCGCTCGACGCGAAAGTCGGGCTGCCAGTACGGCGCCACCTGGAGATCGCCGTCGTGGTAAACGGCGTAATGCCCCGGCGGCAGTTTCTTGATGCCGCGGAAGATCGTGTTCGGGTGCGGGATGTATTGATAGGTGAGGTCGATGGCGTTCGGATCGAGCTCCCGCGCCACGTCGGGCACGGTCAGCAGCGCTTTGAGCTCACTGGCGAAGAGCAATCGATCCGGTTGCTGCGCATAGACGAGAGGTTTCTTGCCGAGGCGGTCGCGCGCGAGGATCAGTTGCCGATTACGGCCGTCCCAGAGCGCGATGGCGAACATGCCGTTGAGGTGCTGAAGGAAGTCGACTCCTTCGTCCTCATAAAGGTGGACCAGCACCTCGGTATCGCTATGTGTTTTGAGCGTGTGGCCGCCGCCGTCGAGCCGCCGTCGCAGTGTGGGGTAGTTGTAAATCTCGCCGTTGAACGCGACCCAGATCGTGCCGTCTTCGTTCGACAGCGGCTGATGCCCGCAGGCGAGGTCGATGATCGACAGCCGGCGATGGCCCATGGCGCAACCGACCACCGCGCCGGGATACGGAGGCATTTCCGTCGCGGCGAAGTACTCGCCGGCGTCATCCGGCCCGCGATGCACGAGCGCATTTGTCATCCGCCGCAGGGCATCCGCCGATAAAGCGCGCTCCGCGCGAGTCCAAGCCCCTCCGGCGATTCCGCACATGAAATTCGGTCACGCTCCACTACAAACAAAAGAACCCCAAAGCCCAGGGGTGGCCGCTAAGTTGCGCCGTTCCCACCCCCAAAGCCGCAAGCGGCCTCCCCTGGGATCAGCGCAACCACCGCAACCGCAAAGTCACGTGCGCCAGCCACCCGATTGTTCGCCACCGCGCAGGCCGTGTCAAAAGCCAATTGTAAGACTACAAAAAAAGAAACGGCGAGCGGACCCTCGGGGGCGCCGCTCGCCGTGATGACTATTAACCGAATTTATACGTCGTGCCGCGCTCCCCGCACCCAACCTGCGGAGAGCCGCGGGGCCAAGGCTCAGACGTCGTCGTCCATCGTTTCCGCGGGGGGCGCCGGCGGGAGCGGGGAAGATTCCGAGCTCTCCGTGGCGCAATCGGTGCAAACTTCCGACGCACAGGTCGAGCCGCAGGCGCGGCGCAACCACCCGAAAATCCCCTTGTGGCCGCAGCACGGCTCGCAGCATTCGGCCGCTTCCGTTTCCGCTTCGCACGAGGGCTCTTCTTCCTCAACGCAGCAGTCCGGCTTGCAGTGGAACAGCTTCTTCAACCGATTGATGCCGTACTCCGGCGGGCAACAGGCCGGGGCGCAGGCTTGCGCTCCGCAGCTCCGGTCCGTCGTGAGCCGGGCATGCAACCGCGACCAGAAATGGCAGCGCGGCTCATCGCAGTATCCGGCCCAGACGTCCTCGCAGCATTGCTGGGGGTAATCGGCGCCGCAGCAGCCGACGTATCCGCCATACCCGGCGGCGCCGTAACCGAGGCTGGAACCTTTGTTACAGGTCGCACAACCGCCATCGGCGTGATAGCCCGCGCCGTGCCCGATGCCGGCCGCGCGTAACAGTTCCGCGGCTTCGCTGTGCGCCGTCATGGCGGCCATCCCCAGCGTTGTCGCGAGCAACACGAGGTGCTTCATGACTCACTCCTTCGAATAGTGCCCTCTTGGCCCGCGGAACCGTTCCGCGGCGATGCGTACCGTCCAAAAAACCGGCCGCACGGCAGCCCAGCCAGAGCAACAATCCGCTCCGAGACGCGCAGGCTGAATACTGCGGCGGGCGACGCCGTGCGACGCTAAGCAACCATTGCCCACGCTGGCGTGGCGGGCAAACCACAATGTTGCTTTTTCGCCACATCTCACGGCCAGTCGCGCCGTGCGCGCGGCGTGTAGGTCTTTTCGTGAAGCGGGGGCCTGTGACGCGGCGGCCTGTGCGATACGGTGGTAGGCATGGAAACGGCGGAGACGCTCAGCACGGCGATACCCGGCGATACGCTCCGGCTGGGCGTAACGCTCCTGCTCGGCACACTGGCGATGACGGCGGTAGCGCGCCTGCGGCCTGTGACGCGCGGCACGACACTGGTCGCCCCCTGGTGCTGGGCACTGGCCGCAACGCTGGCCGTCACGTGCGCCGCCGCGTGGAACACGAGCGCTGGCGCCACGGACTCCGCCCCCTGGGCAAGGTACCTGGCCGGCGCGACCCTCCTGGCGCCGCCGATGGCGGTTCTCGGCGCGAAGCGCCCTCAAGACCGGGCCTGGCAATGGGTCGTGCTGTCGCTCGTGGCGTTCGCTCTGTTGCCAGCCGGGCACCAATGGCTCTACCACCCGGGAAGCGACCTGCGGCTCGAAACGGCCTGGCAATGGTTCGTGCTGGTGATCGCGGCGATCGGCGTCGCCAACTACCTGCTGACCTCCCGGGCTCTGGCGGCGGCGCTCGCCGGATTGGCCCTCTACTGCTTCCTAGGCGAGCAATTCCCCGCCTGGCTGCGAATCAACGTGCCGGAACGCGAACTGGCGGGGCTCGCGACGCTCGCGCTCGCGGCGCACCTGGCGCGGCGAACGCCGGAACGGGAAGGCCAAGCGCCCCACGACCGGGCCTGGCGCGACTTCCGGGATCTCTTCGGGGCCACGTGGGGCTTGCGCTGCGCGGAGCGCTTTAACCTCGCAGCGTCCCAATCCGGCTGGCGCGCGGCGCTCGGCTGGCACGGCTTCGACCTGCCCGCCGACCAGCCAACGCTCACGCCGCCGGAAGTACAATGCCTGGAGAATTTGCTCCGCCGGTTCGTGTCGCCGGAGTGGATTGCCGCAAGAATGACGAAGAACGGCGGTGAACTCGCAAGAGAAGCGGCGGTTCAGGAAGTGAATCGACGTTGATTGCTGTTGCTTACCGTAACCCCGGGCGCTAACGCTTCCGGCTCCAAGGTTCTACTTTTTCCTCCATTCTTTTATCCTTTTCTTCTCTTCTCCTTTTCTCCTCCCCCCATGTCCTATATCGCCCTCGGACTCGCCGCCGTGTGGTTTCTGTTCACGGTGGGCGTGATCCGCAACTTGTATTGGGCGCCGCAGTTGCCGCGGCGGGACGAGTTGGAGATGTCGGCCGCGCCGTGGCCGGTGTCGATCGTACTGGCCGGGCGTGATGAAGGGCGCCGGCTGGAAGAGACGGTGCGGAGGCTCTTTGCGCAGCGCGAACTCGACGCGCAGATCGTGTTTGTCGACGATCGCTCGCGGGACAACACGCCGGAAGTCGCGGCGCGGCTGGCTGCGGAGTTCCCGACGTTCGAGACGATGCGCGTCGAGACCTTGCCGCCCGGGTGGCTCGGCAAGACGCACGCCTGCCACGTCGGCTCGTTACGGGCGAAGCACCCCTGGATTCTCTTTTGCGACGCCGATTGTCATATGAGCGACGACCTCGTCGCCCGGGCAATTGCCGTGGCCGAACGCGAACGGGCCGATCACGTGGCGCTGTTTCCAGGTATTGATGCCTCGGGCGCGGTGACGCGAGCGTCGGTCGTCGCCTGGGCGCAATACTTGATCCTCTACGCACCGGCGGCGCAGATCAATCGCGATCGCGGCCGCAAGGCAATGGGCGTGGGGGCGTTCAACTTGTTGCGCACCGCGTCGTACCGCGCGATTGGCGGGCACGAACCGCTCAAGATGGAAGTGCTCGACGACGTCAAACTCGGCGTGATGGTCCGCCGCGCCGGATTGAGGCAGCGTGTGTATTCCGCGCTGCATGAACTGGAAGCGGAATGGGCCGGCAACCTGTGGCAGATGATCAAGAACCTGGAAAAGAACTGGTTCGCCGGCGTGGAATATCGCGTCGGCTTCGCGGTGGTGTTGATTATTGCGCTGCTCGCGTTCTGGGGCGGCGCCGTTACCGCGCCGCTCTGGGCGCCGCGCTGGGGCTGGCTCGCGCTCGCCGGCGTCTGCAGCACCGCGATTCCCGGCGCGATTTACGTGAAGCGCTCCGGCTGGTCGCTCTGGACCGCGCTGCTCGTACCGATTTGCCACGTCGCCTTCCCGATCGCGGGGATCAACTCCACGTGGAAAACACTCCGCCAAGGCGGCGTCCGCTGGCGCGATACGTTTTATCCGCTGGCGGAACTACGGGCGGGGATTGTGCGATATGAACAGGTGTCAACAGCGTTGGATGACGCCTCGTAAATTGCTTTGCACGTCTGTCGCCGAGGTCTGTGACCTCGGGGGGTTGACGCGAGGATCACGTCCAACGCGCCGGCCTCACAGAGGCCAGCTACAAGGGTGTAGGCTGGCACGATTCGGAATCGAGGCCTCTTCTGCAGGGACGCGGCCGCGAGCTTGTGCCACAACGCGTGACTTGACTCACTTCACTATCGATTTCGCAGCATGAAATCGACCTCCACCCAAAGTCGCTTAGCAGTTTGACGTTCTTCCTCTGGCAAATGCCGCATGCCGGCAAGTGAATGCAAAGCCGCTGCGAGCAACTCCCAGTCGTCAGTCAGCCCCGAACATAGTGGCCACGCGTTGAGAATCACTCGAAGTGCGCCCAGGTCTCGCCGATCGCACCAGGCCTCAACCAGGTCGTTCACTTCCTTGAAGAAGTCGGCGTTCGTTCGATTGGCGCTCATGACTTCCCATTCTACGCCGCGAATTGCCGAAAGCCCGGGAACCTTGGTGCCACAATCTCCGGAGACCTTCGCTCACATTTGTGGCTGAACAACATAGTTGACCACCAGCCCCAGGACCGCACCGATTCCGACCCACGACCAACCGCGACCAAGAATCGTCGCAGCGATCCCACCAACTGAGCTTCCGATTCCACAGAAACCCACAAGCCCAAGCGGACCGCGCCAGGGCCATCCCTCCGTCGCCAGTGCCGAGAGACTCATTCCAATTGCGACGACCCAAAGCGACGGTTGCGCGAGATGGCTCGGTGTCTTGGTTGGCATGACCTAATTCTACTCCACGACGCCGCCCAATCCCGTATAATCCGGGGTTGCACTTCTTCGCTCCCCGGGAGGCCTTCGCTTGGAATTCCGCCTTGAAAGCCCGTTTCCGCCGGCGGGGGATCAGCCGCAGGCCATTGAGAAGCTGACCGCGGCCCTGCGCGCCGGGAAGAAGCACCAGGTGTTGATGGGCGTGACCGGGTCGGGGAAGACGTTCACGATGGCGAACGTCATTCAGAACCTCGGCCGGCCGGCGCTTGTTCTCTCGCACAACAAGACGCTCGCCGCGCAGCTCTACAGCGAGTTCAAGGAGTTCTTCCCGCACAACGCGGTGCATTACTTCGTAAGCTACTACGATTACTATCAGCCCGAGGCGTACATTCCGCAGCGGGACATTTATATCGAGAAGGACGCCTCGGTCAACACGGAGATCGACCGTTTGCGCCTGGCCGCCACGAGCGCCCTGGTCAGCCGGCGCGACGTCATCGTCGTCGCCAGCGTGTCGTGCATCTACGGCTTGGGCTCGCCGGAGGATTACCGCGCGATGGTCGTCGGCCTGAAGCGAGGCGGGTCGATCGATCGCGATACGCTGCTGCACAAGCTGATCGACGTGCAGTACGACCGCAACGACATCGAGTTCGCGCGCGGCAAGTTCCGCGTCCGCGGCGATTGCGTGGAGTTGTGGCCGGCATACGAAGAGTACGCGCTGCGGATCGAGTTCTGGGGAGACGAGATCGAACAACTGGCGATCATCAACCCCACGAGCGGCGAGGTGATCGAGCCGCAGGAGGAATTGTACATCTATCCGGCGAAACACTTCGTGATGCCGGAGGATCGCATCGCTGGGGCCGTGCACGCGATCAAGGAAGAACTCGAGCAGCGGCTCGAGCAATTGCGCGGCACCGGCAAACTGCTCGAAGCGCAGCGGCTCAATGCCCGCACGCGGTTCGACATCGAGATGATGCAAGAAGTGGGCTACTGCCCCGGCATCGAGAACTACAGCCGCCCGTTGAGCGGCCGCCCGCCGGGATCGACGCCCGACACGCTGTTCAATTATTTTCCGGACGACTTTTTACTCGTGGTGGATGAATCGCACATCACCGTGCCGCAAGTGCGGGGGATGTTCGCCGGCGACTTCAGCCGCAAGTCGACGCTCGTCGAGCACGGGTTTCGCCTGCCAAGCGCGCTCGATAATCGCCCGCTGAAGTTCGACGAATGGGAAGCGAAGATCTGCCAGGTGGCGTTCGTCTCGGCCACGCCCGGCCCGTACGAGTTGGAACAAACCGGCGGCGAAGTGGTCGAGCAGGTGATTCGCCCCACCGGGCTGCTCGACCCGGTGATTGACGTGCAGCCAGCGCGCGGGCAGGTGCCGCATCTGCTGGAGGAGATTCGCGAACGCGCGAAGGTCGGCGAGCGTGTCCTAGTGACGGCGCTCACCAAGCGGCTGGCGGAAGATCTTTCGTTCTATCTCTCCGATCACGGCGTGAAATGCAAATGGCTCCACAGCGAACTCGACGCCTTCGAGCGCGTGGAACTGCTGCGCGACCTGCGGCTGGGAAACTTTGAAGCGCTCGTGGGCGTGAACCTGTTGCGCGAAGGGCTCGACTTGCCGGAAGTGTCGCTGGTGGCGATTCTCGACGCCGATAAGGAAGGTTTCTTGCGGAGCGAAACGTCGCTGATTCAAACCATCGGCCGCGCCGCGCGCAACGTGAATGCGAAAGTGATCCTCTACGCCGACCGCGTGACGGAATCGATGCGCCGCGCGATTGATGAAACGGAACGCCGCCGCGCGCTGCAGGAGGCCTACAACACGGAGCACGGCATCACGCCGGAGACGATTAAGAAAAGCATCCGCAGCGGCATCGAATCGGAAGCGGCCGCGCACGCCAAGGCCAACGCCGCGGTAGGGCGCACCGACGAGGCCGAATACATCACCGAGGAATACCTCAACGAGATGGAAAAAGAGATGCTCGCCGCGGCCGATGCGCTGGAGTTCGAACGCGCGGCGTCGATCCGCGACCGCATCGAACAATTGCGGGCGTCGGTCGGCAAGCGCACTGATGAGCTCGCGCCGAAAATCGGCAAAGGCCGCTTCGGCGGCAAGAAACGCCGAGGGCAGAATCCGTCAGGCGGCGCCGGCGCTTCGCGCGGCGGGCGGATTCCGCGGCCGAAGCGGGGGTGATGGAACCACGAAAGACGCGAAAGGCACGAAAGAGTTTTCCATTCTCACTGGAGCGAACAGGATGTACCGTTCCCTACTGCATGTCAGTCAATTGGCCTTGGGTTTGCTGCTGGTGTTCGCCGTCGTTGCGGCGGCCCGGCCTTGGAAAGACAAGTCAGGCAAGCGCATCGCCGAGGCCGAGTTCGCCTCGCGCGACGGCGACCGGGTTACCTTGCGTCAACGCAACGGCAAGCGCTTGACAGTGAGCCTTAACAAGCTCAGTGACGCCGATCGCGCGGAGGTCGAAGCGAAGTCAGCACGAGCGGAGGTTAAATCAAGAACGGCGCCCACGGCTGAATTGCTCTCGGTGAAAGTCGCTAAGCCGCTCGAGCCGAAGCTCAAATTCGAGCCGTTTGCACATTACACGCCCGGCACGGAGTT
>CAZUBB010000089.1:270-17282 GCA_964618485.1 uncultured Pirellulales bacterium | reverse complement strand
GTCCGCACGCGGGCGCGGTGTTCCACCTTCCAGACGACGTTTTCCTTGGGCGCGAATCTATAGCGCAGCGTGTAGGTATCGCCGTCCGCGAGCGCCAGCGACGGCGTGCAGAAGATCGCGGCGAGAAAAGCAGTCATCGCCCCACGAGACCGAAACATGCGCGCATCCTTTCGCCAAGGGCCCGGTCAAACGGCGGGAAATATAGGCCATCCGGAAAACGGGGTCAACGCAGTTTGACCTTGTTGGCGACGCCGCCCACCCCCTATAAGTCGTGACGCCGACGGCCAACGTCGAGAATTACGAGGAACGACCTATGTTGACGCGATGTTCGTTTGCTGCCTTGGTTTTCTTCACTGCCTTCGCATCCCCGTCCCGTGCAGAGGTGATCGACGGCCAGGCCGCCGCGCAGGAACTGATGCCCGGCAACTGGTACCAGGTGAAATACCACCGCGACGGCGTCCAAGAGGACGGCTTTGGGATGCTGGTCAGCGCCGACCAACAATGGGTCACGCTGGCCTTCACGATTCGCGGGCGGAGCGAGCAGGGAGTGCCGATTCTCAGCAAGACGCCGTATGTGAACCGGTTGTTCAAGTACGTCGGCGTCAGCGATTCTCGCGTTACGGTATTCGTCCCGCGCGACGCAGTGACGGACATGACGCCGCAGGATTCGCCGTCGACTGAGATTGACCGGGTGCAGGTCTCCGAATTCCCGCAGTCGGGCGACAACGTGACCGTCTGCTATGCGGAGGGAGGTGAGCGGCAGCGCAAGCGCGGTCAACTGGTGAGCGTCGACGACCAGGAAGTTGTCATCACCTGCACGGAAGTCGTGGGACAAACTTCCAGTGTGCCGGTCCTGTCGCAGATTCCGCTGGTAGGCGGAATGTTCACCAAACAGGTATACACACGGCGCGACGTGAATACCCGCATCGCGGCCGATAAGGTGCTCTGCCTCAGCGTGACGAATGCGTTCTTCGAGCGTGCCACTGAGACGACGGCGTCGCTTAAGTAGACTTCGTTGGATTCTCCAACCGCTCTAGCCCCGGCGGGGCGATTCTGCTACTCAAGGTTCGCAAGAATCCGCCTTGAATTGCGGCCGCGATCGGATTGCGCGGTGATATTTCGCCCCACTCGCAGGGATGCCGTGATGAGTATTTTCCGCCGGAAGCAGGCGCGCCTCGGTCCATCGCGACACTGCAAGGTCGAGGCGCTCGAAGCCCGTCGCGTGATGGCGGTCGCCTTCGCGGATGACTTTCCGAACGCCGTGCTCGACGCCTCGAAGTGGCCGACGATCCAGGGCGTGACGGCCGACACCGCGGGAATTGCGGAACCGACAGCGCCCTACTCGCTGCGCTTCAACCGGCACCCGAGCGGCCAGGACTCGATCGAGTCGCGGCCGATCAATCTCAACGGCGCGGTCAGCGCGACCGTGAGTTACTACTACCAGCGCACCGGCGGCGGCGATGCGCCGAGCGCCGGCGCCGACCTGGTGCTCGAATACCGTAACTCGCAAGGGACGTGGATCGAGGCCCAGCGGCAGTTAGGCGGCGGCGAGAACATGGCCACGTATGAACTGGCCGCGTTCGTCGTACCGGCGGACGGACTGCATAGCCAGTTCCAGCTCCGCCTGAAGAACACCGGCGATGACGTGCTCTTCGACGACTGGTTCGTCGACGACGTTCAAGTCACCACCGGGCCGGCGGAGATTCGCGGGAAGCTGTACATCGACGGCAACCGCGACGGCCTGCGCGATCCCGAAGAGCAGCCGCTCGTCGGTTGGAGCGTATTTCTCGATCTCAACCTCGACGGCCGCTTTCAAGCGAACGAGCCGCACGCCTCGACCGGCGCGGATGGCGCGTATTCGCTGACGAACCTCGCGCCGGGACCTTACAACGTGGTGGTCGTGCCGCAGACGGCTTGGATTCCCTCAGCGCCAACGACGCTCGGCGATGGTCTCATTTGGTCGCACTCCGTCGTCGACGGCGGCGTCGGCGCCGACAAGCTGGGGGGCGCCTGGGCGAACGCGATGAGCCCGGATGGGCAGTATCTGTATGTCGCTTCGTCCGGCGACGACTCATTGACCGTGTTCCGGCGCGATCCGGTATCGGGCGAGGTCTCCGCAGTCCAGACGCTCACGGACGGCGTGGATGGAGTCGATGGGCTCGACGCCGCGCGGGCTGTGATCGTGAGCCCCAACGGCGCAATGGTGCTTGTCGCCAGTTCAAATGACGATGCCGTGGCCGGTTTTCTGCGCCACCCGACGACTGGCCAGCTCATTTACAGCGGCATGGTCAAGGATGGGCTCGAGGGAGTCGACGGGCTCGACGGCGTGTGGTCGCTGGCGATGAGTCCTGACGGACTCGACCTCTATGCCACGGGCACGAACGACGACGCGCTGGCGGTGTTTCATCGCGAGACGCTGGAGAGCAACTTTGAGTTCGTGGAACGCAAGAAGGACGGCGACGAGATTCCGCAGCCGCCGCCGGAAGAAGGCGAAGAACCGCCCCCGTCGATTTACCTCGACGGTCTCGACGGCCCGCGCGGCGTGGTCATCAGTCCCGATGGCGAGCACGTGTATGTGGCCGGTTCCAATGAACATGCGCTCGTCGTGTTTTCGCGCAATCCGCTCGACGGCAAATTGACGCATGTGAAGACGTACAGAGACGGCCAGGACGATCTGCAAGGCCTCGGCGGCGTGTTCACGTTGACGATGTCGGCCGATGGCAAGTTCTTGTACGCCACGAGCGTCATTGATAACGCGCTGACCGTGTTGAATCGCAACGACGCGACCGGCGAATTGACGGTCGTCGAAACGCTCCTCGACAACCAGAATGGCGTCAACGGACTCGATTTCGTCACGGCGATGACGATCACCGCGGACGGCACGCGGCTCTACACCGCCGCCAGCGACGACAACGCCATCGGCGTGTTTCGACGCGATCCGTTGACCGGCAAGTTGACTTTCGCACAGGCGCTCGGCGATGCTCAGGAAGGCGCGGACGGATTGATCAGCGTGCGCGGCGTGGTGGTGTCGAGCGACATGAAGCACCTTTATTCCGCTTCGTCGGCCGATCATGCGGTGAGCTTGTTTCGCACGGCCTCGGTGCATCGGCTGTTTGCGCGCAGCGGGCTGCCGGAGACGAGCCGTGATTTCGGGCAGTTCGTCGCGGCCCCGGTCTGGGACGGCGGCGGCGCGAATCCCAACTGGAGCACCGGGGCGAATTGGGCGGCGCAGACGCCGCCGCAGCCGAACGATCGGTTGATTTTCGCCGGCACGGTGCAGCGCGTGAACAACAATGATTTTCCGGCCGGCATCACGTATAGCTCCGTGACCTTCTCCGGCGGCGGATTTGAGCTGGGCGGAAACCGCATCGTCGCGCGGCCGCTCGACAACGTGGCCTGGGTCAATAGCGTCGGCGCGAACACCGTGGCGCTCCCCTGGTCGCTGGGCGGGAATGTCACGTCGCGGATCGACGCCGGCGCGCTGACCTACTCGGGACAAATCGACACCGTCGGCTACGAGTGGACGGTCAACACCGCGGAAGGAACCGCGAGTACTGTCACGGGCCGCATCGTCGGCGCGGGCGGGTTGCGCAAGACCGGCACCGGCACGCTCGTCATCGACGGCCTCTCCGGCATCCTCAACAACTACAGCGGCGTGACGACGCTCGAAAACGGCATCACCGAGCTGCGCGGCGTCGGCCGGTTCGGCGAGACGGCGATCGGCACGTCAATCTATGAAAACGCGACGCTCAAGTTGCTCACGACGACGATGATCAACGAGCCGCTGGTGCTGTTCGGCTTGATCCACGGCGGAAACGGCGCGCAGTTGGATTCGGTGATCGCATTCGGCGAAGGCGCGCGCTTCGAGGCGACCGATGTCGACGCCTTGTTCACGATCGGCGGCGCGATCTTGAGCGAGACCGACGCGGAAGTCGAGTTTCATGCCGGCGCTGAGTCGACGGTGCTGTTGCTCAAGTTCACGTCCGATTATTTCGGTCCGACGAAACTCACCGGCAACGGCATCATTCGGCTGGCACAGGGGAATGTATTTCCCGACGGCAGCACGGTGCATATCGACGTCGACACCACGCTGGAACTGAATAGCCTCAGCGACACGGTCGCTTCGATCACCGGCGGTGGCAACATCGCGCTCGGCTCCGGCCGATTGACGGTCAACGGCGGCCAGGGATTGACTTACGGCGGGCAGTTGAGCGGCACGGGCGGACTCACGAAGTCAGGCGTGGGCGTGCTAACTGTCAGCGGCGAACAACTCTATACCGGCGCGACGATCGTCGACGGGGGAACGCTCGAGCTGCTGGGAAAACTCGCCACGGCTAGCGCGGTAACGGTGCGCGGCTCGGGCATCCTGGCCGGCAACAGCACGATTGGCGCACTGACGATCGAAAGCGGCGGCAAGGTAGCTCCCAGCACCGTTTCCACGCTGAACACCGGCGCGCTGACGATCGGCGCGGGCGGCATCATTGAAATGGACGTCGTCGGCGCGACCGCCGACAAGATCAAAGTCACCGGATCGGTCGTACTCAACGGCGGCACGTTGAACCTGGTCGCGACCTCGGCGCCGACGCTCGATCAATACATCATCATCGAGAACGACGGCGCCGACCCGATCGCCGGCACGTTCACGGACCTGCCCGAAGGGGCGCTCGTCACCGTCGGCGGCGCGGCGGCGTACATCACCTATCGCGGCGGCGACGGCAACGACGTGGCCATTGTCACCACCGCGGCCATCTCGGGCGTGATCTTCAACGATCTCAACAGCAACCACGTCCGCGAGGACGCCGAGCCCGGCCTTGCCGGGTGGATTGTCTACGACGACGTCAACGGCAACAATCGCTTCGACGCCGGCGAGCCCAACACGACGACCGACAGCGCCGGGAGATTCACGCTCGTGGGGCTCGGCCCGGGCGTGCATCGCATCAGCGAAGTGGTGAAGCCTGGTTGGACGCAGAGCGCGCCGGACATTTCGTCGACGTCGCTGCTGCGGTTCGTCGAGTTTCATCGTGACGGCGTGAACAGCGTGGACGGCCTCGATGGCGCGTGGGGAATCTCCATGAGCCCCGACGGTAAGAACGTCTACGCGACGAGCGTGATCGACGACGCCCTGGTCGTGTTCCGCCGCAACGCCACGACGGGGCAATTGTCGTTCTTGGAAATGGAAAAGGATGGCACGAACGGCGCCGATGGCCTGGACGGCGTCGTCGCCTTGGCGATCAGCCCCGACGGCAAACATGCCTACGCGGCCGGCGTGGGCGACAACTCCATCGCGCTCTACACGCGCAGCGATTTCGACGGCGCGCTGACGTACGTTGAGAAGTACGTCGACAACGCCGGGGGCATCGACGGCGTCTCCGCGCCCTTGGGCGTGACGGTCAGTCCCGACGGGTTAAACGTCTACGCGGCCGGCAACGGCGATAGCGCCATCGCCGTGTTCAGTCGCAACGCGGCGACCGGCAAGTTGACGTTCATGGCGCGCATCAAGGATAACGACCAGAACAACGGTAAGACGGTCGACTCGCTGTTCGGAGCGTGGAACGTCACGGTCTCGCCCGACAACTTGCACGTTTACATCACATCGAACGTCGACGACGCAGTGACCGTCTTCTCGCGCAATGCAACGACCGGCGCGCTGACGTACCTGCAATCGGTGCGCGACGGCGTCGATGGGTTCGACGGTCTCGACGGCGCGAGCGGACTCTTAGTCAGCCCCGACGGCAATCAGGTGTATGTTGCCGGGGACCAAGCCGATGCCATCGCCATCCTGCGCCGCGATCCAGCGACGGGATTGCTATCGTTCGTTCGCAAGATCTCCTCGGCCAACGGCGTGCCGCGTTTGGATGGCGTCAATTGGATCGCCACGAACCCCGAAGGAACCGACGTGTTCGCGACGAGCGCGTTTGGCGACGCGATTGTGGTGTTCTCCCGTGATCGCGCGAACGGCGATCTGACGTTCGTCGAGTTCCAGGGCGAAGGAACGGCCGGCGTCGATGGACTCGATGCCGCACGCGGCGTCGTGGTCAGCCCCGACGGCCGCCACGTCTATGCCACGGGGCAGAATGACGACGCCGTGGCGGTGTTCAGCCGCGATGTGCCTTACTACCTCGTGAGCGTTGCCGCGGGTGGGCAGGGCGGAAACATCATCTTCGGGAACTATCGCACCGGAGGCGGCGGCGAAGTGCCCGGCGACACTGATGGCAACGGCACGGTCGACCTGGCCGATTTCAACAACGTGAGAAACAACTTCGGCGGCACCGGCACGGGCGACGCGGACGGCGACGGCGACGTCGACCTCGACGATCTGAACGCGGTGCGAAACAACTTCGGCTCCAGCGGCGCCCCGAGCACGGCGGCGCCCTCGACGACGCTTGCCGACGCGGTATTCGACGTCTCGGGCCCCCTCTCGGCCAGCCCCAGATTCGCGAAACGCCTCCCCCGCCATTGGCGGTCGCCCTGGGACGCGGTGTTTGCGAAGCTTGGCGAGAATTAATCCTCCCGCGAAACACGCGAAAAGGGCGGGCGAAGGGGTTCTTTCCACGGAACACACGGAAAGACACGGAAAAAGGAAGTTGGGAAATGCGTCGCCTGATTCCCTTCCGTGTTTTCCGTGTGTTCCGTGTGTTCCGTGGACCAATCCCCGGCGCGTCTCTTCCCCTTTCGCGTGTTTCGCGGGCCGTCTCCCCCCGTCCGGCACTCGTTGTGCGCCTTCGTCGGAGGCGTAGAATTGAGGGAGTCAGCCCTTGTTTTTTTCCCCTGGAAGACATGAACACGCTCGATCGCCCCCCCCACATTGATTCTTCGATCCGCAAGGTCGCCATCCTGTTCGCCGGAGGTCCGGCGCCGGCGGCGAATGCCGTGATTTCCACCGCCGCCGTGTCGTTCCTGCGGAACGACATCCAGGTGGTCGGCGTGCTGTACGGCTACTCAAACCTGGTGCAGTACAGCGCGGATCGCCCGCTCATGGAAGGGCGCGATTTTGCGATGATCGACCACCGCATGCTCAAGCGGTCGCGGAATTCGCAGGGGATCATGATCGGCACCGCGCGCGCGAATCCGGGCAAGCATGTCTCCGCGCCGGCGCACTTGAAGGACCCGGAAAAGAACAAGCCGCTCAAGACGGTGTACGACGCGCTCTGTTCGATCGGCGTCGACGCGCTGGTGTCGATCGGCGGCGACGACACGCTCAAGACCGCCAACAAATTCAAGATGTACCAGGATCACTTGCCCGCGGGGAGCAAGCGGATTCCGGTCGTGCATCTGCCGAAGACGATCGACAACGACTACATGGGGATCGACTTCACGTTCGGCTACTTCACCGCCGTCGATACGATCGCCGCGGAGATTCGCAATCTGCTGGCCGACGCCGAGGCGAACCGCGCGTACTTCCTCACCGAAACGATGGGCCGCAGCGCCGGCTGGTTGGCGTACGGCGCGGCGATTTCCGGCGAGGCGAGCCTGGTGATCAGCGTCGAAGACATCTACGGTAAATATGCTGAGACGGAAACGTCGACCGATCCCAAGACCGGCGCGGTCACCGAGCGCACGGTGATGAAAGTCGACATGGTCGTCGATCGCATCGTCCGCACCATGCGGGCCCGCGACGAGCGCGAAGGCAAACCGTTCGGCGTGATCGTGATGGCCGAAGGCGTCGCGGAGTTTCTGCCTGACGAGTATCTCAAAGGCATCCCGCGCGACGAGCACAACCATATCTCCATCTCCAAGGTGAACCTCGGCACGCGGTTCGCCAAGCTCGTCGCCGAAGAATACGAACGCCAAACCGGCAAGCCGCGCAAAGTCACTGGACTGCAACTCGGCTACGAAGCGCGTTGCGCGCGACCGCACGCCTTCGATGTGATGCTCGGCAGCCAATTGGGCGTTGGCGCCTATCGCGCGCTCATCGAGCAGAAACTCGACGGCGTCATGGTCTCCGTCTCCGGGCAACTCGAACTGAACTACGTCAAATTCGAGAACCTCGTCAACCCGGAAACCCTCGTCACTGTGGTCCGCTACGTCGAACGCGGCAGCGACTTTCACCGGTTGGCGCGGTTCTTGGAGACGTATGTGAATGACTAAGGGGGGAGGAGAAAAGGAGAAGAGGAGAAAAGGAGGAGCGGAGGGAAGGAGAAAGAAGTAGAGAATGTAAGAATGTGAGGAGTTAAGAAGGGGGTGGAGCGACGGCGTCGAGACTTTGCTCGCATGCGTTAGCCGCAACGGGGCGGCAGATAATAGCCAGGGGCGCGAGCCCCTGGGGGCGGTGCGCGGGAATCATTCAAGCCCCAGCGGGGCGACACTTTCTTGATCCGCCGATGAGCGATCAGCAACCTATTAAGTACGCCACGTTTGACGAAAGCGGCGAGTTCCGTGGCGACTTGATCTATCAACTCGAAGTCCTGACGGATCTCGGTTACGAACTCGACTACAAAGATCCCGAAAAGCACCCTGACGCGATCATTGCTCCTCGCAATACGACCGCCATGTCGGTGTACACGGAGGCTTGGGACCGAGGCGAGGCCCTGTACGAATGTCCCGAGAATACGGAACATCAAACGGGAAAACGCGACATCGAATTTCTCGTGGATGCCTTCGGCGGCGATTTCGTCCCGGACCTTGTCCACGACCACTACAACATCGAGTTGCTCATCTCGTCCCGGCTAAATGAGCGCATCGCGAATAGCGGTCTTATCGGATTCTCGGCGAAACGAGTCTCCATCCGCGTGAACCAATCGCGCGTGCCCGATCTGCAATTGGATCGCGCCACGTTTCATGGCGCTCCATGCAATCGCCGCCGACAAATACACGTTCCGCCAACGGACCGGAACCGCTGCCCAGATTGCGGCACGGGCCCCGTAGTATGCCCTGGCTGCCACGACGTCATGCGCACTTGTACCGGCTGTGGCCGCGAACTGACCGGGGGCAAAGCGCGACCCGGAGAGCCTGGCATCGAAGCGGTTTTTGTCGCTGACAAGTTGCCGTTCCAGCGGCGTGTCATGGACGGCGAACTCTGGGATGGTGCTGACTTCATCAATTGCCCCGGCAGCATGGGCTTCGTAACGCGACGGGCAATCGACTTCCTGCTCGCAGTTCACGCGACTGCATTCGTGGCGAAACCGTGTGACGTTGATGTTAGTACGATGTCAACGACGCACTTGCGCCAACTCGAACGACGTTACGCTGCGGATTGAGAGCTTTTCCGCGACTGGCAATCTCTCTGGCGCGGCATTAAATTAGCTCTCATGGCGGGGATTTCACCGCTCGACACAAGGATTCCATAGATGCAGCGCTTTGCCTTCGCACTTGCCTGGTTCATCTCGATCTCATATTGCCTTGCTGCGAGCGCCCATGACTGGACCCGTTTCCGCGGACCCAATGGGCAAGGCGTGAGCGAGGCGACGACCGTCCCCACCACGTGGACCGAGGCCGATTACAACTGGCGCATCGAACTGCCAGGCGTGGGGCATTCCGCGCCGGTCATCTGGGGCGACCGTATTTTCATCACGAGCGCCGATGAAGCGACCGCACAGCGGCATGTCATCTGTCTCGCCGTGAGCGACGGGCACGAAATCTGGCGGCGCGACTTTGAGTCGCAGGTGCATGAGAAGCATGCGCGAAATAGTTTCGCCAGCAGCACGCCGGCCGTCGACGCGAAGCATGTCTACCTGTGCTTTTCGACGCCGGAGAAGTACTCGGTGCTGGCGCTCGATCACGACGGCCACGATGTGTGGGAGCGTGACCTCGGCCCGTTCGCGAGCCAGCATAGTTCCGGTGCGTCGCTCGTCGTATATGACGATGTGCTGCTGGTGAACAACGAACAGGACGGCCCCAGCTTCCTGCTGGCGATCGACTGCGCGACGGGCGAAGATCGCTGGAAGACGCCGCGGACGCCGAACATGGTTTCGTACTCCACGCCGTGCGTGTACCAGGGCGCCGACGGCAAGCCGCAACTGATCTTCCTCAGCACGGCGCACGGAGTGACGGGGCAAGATCCGGCGACCGGCGAGACGCGTTGGGAAGTCAATTGCTTCAAGCTTCGCACGTGCAGTTCGCCTGTTGTGTTCGGAGACCTGATCCTGGGCAGTTGCGGTTCCGGCCAAGGGGGAAATTACGTCGTCGGCGTACGCCCGCCGGCCGGCGATCAGCCCGCGCAGGAAGTGTTTCGCATTCAAGGCAAGGTGCCCTATGTGCCGACCTCCGTGACGAACGGCCCCCTGGCGTTTCTCTGGGAAGATAAAGGCGTCATCACTTGCATCGACACCGACGGCAAGCAGGTCTGGCGCGACCGCGTCGACGGCAACTTTTCCGGGTCGCCGATTCGTGTGAATCAGCATCTTTATTGCCTGGGAGAGGATGGCGATTGCTTTGTCGTCGAGGCGGGGCCGAAGTTCAAGCTCGCGGCCCGCATTCCCACCGGCGAGACGAGCCGCAGCACGCCGAGCGTTGCCGACGGCGTGCTGTACCTGCGGACCGACTCGCATTTGATTTCGCTGGGCGGTCGGTAAACTATCCCCATGCGACTTGGCATCTACGGCGGCACCTTCGACCCGATCCACTATGGCCACTTGCTGCTGGCTGAAAGCTGCCGCGAACAGTGCCGATTGGATCAGGTCTGGTTTGTGCCCGCGGCCGTGCCGCCGCATAAGCAAGAGCGCGTCGTGAGCGACGCCGCGGCGCGGATCGAATTGCTGCAACTGGCGATCGGCGGGCAGGAGGCCTTCGCGGTCTCGACCGTGGAGATCGATCGCGGCGGGGTGAGCTTCACCGTCGATACGCTGGCGACGATCCGCGAGCGCGAGCCGAGCGCCGAGCTATTTCTGCTGATGGGCGCCGATACCCTCGATGACTTGCCGAACTGGCGCGAACCGCGCCGCGTGCTGGAATTGGCGACGCCCGTCGTGGTTCACCGCGCCGGCGCCGCGGCGCCGCATTTCGCATCGATCGCGCCGCTCGTGACGCCGGAACGCCTGCAAGCGATTCAAGCCAGCCAGGTGGAAATGCCGGCGATCGGCATCAGCAGCACCGACATGCGGCTGCGCGTCTCCGAGGGACGGAGCATTCGCTTTATGACGCCACGCGCGGTGGAAATGAGCATCGCCACGCGCAGGTTGTATCGCCGCTAAGCAGCCGCGGTATCGTCTTACTCAGCCTTCTTCTTGCTCTTCGTGGTCGACTCGGTCGACTTCGTGCCGCTCGATTCCTTCTTGCCGCTGTCCGCCGACTTGGTTTCACTCTTCGACTCCCCGGAGGAGGTCGATTTGTCTTCCGAAGCGCGCTTCTTGTAAGAATCGCTGCGGTAGTCGGTCTGGTAGAAGCCGGAGCCTTTGAACACGATCGCCGCGCCGGCGCCGAACAGTCGGCGCAGCTTCGACTTGCCGCACTCGGGGCACTTCTTCTTGACGGGATCGTTGATCCCTTGAAAGAGCTCGAACTTGTGGTGACAAGCGTCGCACTCGTAGTCGTAGGTAGGCATGGCGGGGGAGCAGAAAAGAAGAAAAGAAGAAAAGGAGAAAAGAATGGGAGGTGAGAAGAGTCTGCTTTACAAACTTCCTTTCTCCTTCTCCTCTTTTCTCCTCTTCTCCTCAGGAACTCACAATTACTTGAGCGGGGCGGACGACGCGGTCGTGGAGCGTGTAACCGTCCTGGGCGACCAAGACGATCGTGCCGGCGGGCTTGTCGGGGATCGGTTGTTGCGCGATCGCCTGGTGCATGTTCGGGTCGAACGCGTGGTCGAGCGCCGGGATGCGCTTGCAATCGTGCGACTCGAGCGCTTTGACGAGCTTCTGCTCGACCATGCGAAAACCTTCCAGCAGGCCGCCGCTTTCCGGCGATTTTTCCGCCGCCTGGATGGCCCGCTGCACGTCGTCGAGGACCGGCAGCAGATCGCGCAACAGCGGCATTTCCGCGTAGCGCAGCGTGTCCTGCATCTCGCGTTGCGAGCGGCGGCGGTAATTTTCCAACTCCGCCTGCGCGCGGAGTACGCGATCTTTCGCTTCAGTCAACTCGCCGCGCAGCAACTCATACTCGCCTTGCGCGTCGATGTGATCGTCGGTGAGGTATTCATCGATGCCGGCATCGCGATCGGGTTTGCCGGCGGTAGGGTTTTGTTCAGCGGCCACGGTTATTCTTTCTCCTTGGCAGGCTCTTCATCGGGGATGAAGTAATCTCGCAGCTTTTCGAAGAAACTCTTGCGATGCGGCGAGACGTTCGCATTTTCCAAGTCGGCTAACTCACGCAAAAGCTGTTCCTCGCGCGCATCGAGCCGTTTTGGCACTTCGAGGTTCACTTGGACCAGCAAGTCCCCTTTGCCGCGGCGGCGCGGGTCAGGCATGCCGCGGCCGCGGAGCGTAAACACGTCTTCCGGTTGCGTGCCGGCGGGAATCTCAAGCGACTCGCGGCCGTCCAGCGTGGGGACTTCGATCGTCGCGCCGAGCGCCGCCTGCGTGTACGTGATCGGCACCTGGCAGACCAGGTTCTGACCATCGCGGACAAACAGTTCATGCTCTTGCACGTGGATGAAGCAGTAAACATCTCCGGCCGGGCCGCCGTTGGGACTCGGCTCGCCTTCGCCGGAGATGCGGAGCTTGGTCTGGCTATCGACGCCGGCGGGGATTTCCACCTCGCGCTGCACGCGCCGCGCGACATGCCCGCGGCCCCGGCACGAGGCGCAATGTTCTTTCACCACGGAGCCTTGCCCCTGGCAGGCCGGGCACGTGGTCTGCACGCGGAAGATGCCGGAGGACTGCACCACCTGGCCGTGGCCGCCGCAGTACCGGCAGGTCTCCGGTTTGGTGCCTTTCTTCGCGCCGGTGCCTTGGCATTCGCCGCATTTCTCGTGGCGCTGGAACTGCACGGTACGCGTCGTGCCGCGGGCCGCTTCGAGGAGCGTGATCTCGGTCTCGCAGCGGATATCCGCGCCCTTCGAGACGCGGCGACCGCGACCCCCGCGCCCGCCGCCGAACAGTTCTCCAAAGAGGCTGTCGCCGAACAGATCGCCAAAGGCCTGGAAGACGTCCGACGCGTCGTGGAATTGCGAACCGCCGACGCCGGCGTGGCCATAGCGATCGTAGCGCGCGCGCTTGTCGCTGTCGCTCAAGACCTCGAAGGCCTCGGCGACTTCTTTGAACCTGACCACCGCCTCTTGATCGCCCGGGTTTTTATCCGGGTGATACTTGATGGCGAGCCGGCGGTAGGATTCCTTGATCTCCTTATCCGTCGCAGTCCGCTCGACGTTCAGGATCTCGTAGTAGTCACGTTTTCCTTGCATTGTGGCCATGGCTCGGTGCAGTGGCGCTCAGCGCCCAGTTCTAAGTTGTTTCGCCGATCCGAAACCGAATCGCGTCACCCCAGAGTCGATACATCTCCCGAACTTGTCTTGCCATCTCTACTACCTGGGAATTGTCGTCCTTGATCGCCGCCGATTCGCATTCCGCCATGAGGAGGTCGAATCTTACGAAATGCTCTAGCAAACAACGTTCGCTGTCCGTTAGTTCCTTGGGAAACGACTCATCGGCCCATTCAGGAAACGTTGGGGTATACGAAATGTAAATATAGGCAAAGGATGAGAACCGCCACGATTTCCCGTCAGATTCCGAATACCATTCTTGATCGACGCCCGGCTGATCCGGCCAATCGATTTCCTTTCCAACACTATCACGTCGACACTCTACGAACGCCCGCAACATGCGGTGTGCAGGGTGATTCTCGTCAAATAACAGAATCCGACGGACGCCAGGGCATTTGCGGAGCTGTCGCATCACGATTCTGACGTCAGCCATGTTGTTGCGCCGAAAAAAGGGCCACTCCGGGTTCAATCGAAGTGGCCCTCTTGAACCTCACTATTCTAGCTCACTCCCACTTACCGGATGCTGCCTTCCGTGCGAGGCGCGTCCTTGTCGTCCTTATCGAGGTTGGTGACCATCGCTTCGGTCGTCAACATCAATCCGGAGATGCTCGCCGCGTTGGCCAGGGCGCTCCGCACGACCTTGAGGGGGTCGATGATGCCCGCCTTGACCATGTCGACGTACTGGCCCGCGTTGGCGTCGTAGCCGGTGTTGGTCGGCTTCTGGCTCACTTCGTCGGCGACGACCGAGCCGTCGATGCCGCAGTTGTCGCAGATCTGACGCAGCGGGGCGTCGAGGGCGTGCAGCACGATGTTCACGCCGATCTTCTCGTCCCCCTTGGCCGAACTCTTGGCCTTTTCGACCGCATCCTTGCAACGCAGCAGTGCCACGCCGCCGCCGGGAAGGATGCCTTCCTCGACCGCCGCGCGGGTCGCGTGCAGCGCGTCTTCGATACGGGCCTTCTTCTGCTTCATGTCGGCTTCGCTATTGGCGCCGACCGAGATGATCGCCACGCCGCCGGTGAGCTTGGCGAGACGTTCCTGATACTTCTCGCGATCGTAATCGCTTTCCACCGTTTCGATCTGGTTGCGAATCTGCTGGATGCGGGCCTGAAGTTGCTTCTGATCGCCGGCGCCTTGCACGATCGTGGTGTCGTTCTTGTCGACGGTGATCTGCTTGGCCCGGCCGAGCTGGCTCAGTTGCAGACTCTCGAGCTTGATGCCGAGGTCTTCGCTGATCATCTGGCCGTTGGTCAGGATCGCCGAAGCCCGGGGCCTTCACGGCGCAGATGTTCAGAATGCCGCGGAGGCGATTCACGACCAGCGTGGTGAGGGCTTCTCCTTCGACGTCCTCGGCGATGATCAACAGCGGCTTGCCGGTCTGCATCACCTGTTCGAGGACCGGGATCAGCTCGCGGAGATTGCTGATCTTCTTTTCGTGGATCAGGATGTACGCGTCCTGCAGTTGGCAGTCCATCTCGGCCGGACGATTGATGAAGTACGGCGAGAGATAGCCCTTGTCGAACTGCATCCCTTCGACGAACTCGAGCGTGGTCTCGGTCGACTTGCCTTCTTCGACCGTGATCACGCCGTCCTTGCCGACGCGTTCCATGGCGTTGGCGAGCATGTCGCCGATGGCGCGATCGTTATTGGCGCTGATCGAGCCGACCTGAGCGATCTCTTCCTTGCTCGAAACCGGCTTCGCCATTGAGCGCAGCTGATCGACGGCGGCCTCGACCGCCTTGTCGATGCCACGGCGGACCGCGGTCGGATTGCTGCCGGCGGCGACCAGACGCGTGCCTTCCTTGAAGATCGCGCGGGCCAGCACGGTGGCGGTCGTGGTGCCGTCCCCCGCGATGTCCGAGGTCTTCGAGGCGACTTCGTTCACGAGCTTCGCGCCCATGTTCTCAAAGCGGTTTTCCAGCTCGACTTCCTTGCTGACGGTGACGCCGTCCTTGGTGACGGTCGGACCGCCGAACGACTTGTCGATGATCACGTTGCGGCCGGTCGGGCCCATCGTGACGGCCACGGCATTGGCCAGCTTCTCCACGCCGCGCAACATCTTCGCGCGAGCCTGGTCTTCGAATAGGAGTTGTTTAGGCACGAGTATCGAGTCCTGTGGTGGATTGTGAAGGAGAAAAGGAGAAGAGGAGAAAAGGAGAAGAGAAGGAAATCACAAGAAGTCTGGGAGGCAGAAGTGGGTGATGTGTTCCCCCTTCTTTTCTCCTTTTCTTCTTTTCTCCTTTTCTCCTCCCGCGTCCCCTACCGCAGCACCTTCGCGAGAATGTCCGTCTCGCGCACGATCTTCAGATCTTTGCCGTCGACTTCGACTTCGGTACCGGAGTACTTGCCGTAGATCACTTCGTCGCCGATCGAAACGGAGAGCGCCCCGCGCTCGCCGCTATCGAGGAGCTTGCCCGGGCCGACCGAGACCACGGTACCGCGCTGCGGCTTTTCCTTGGCGGTGTCCGGCAGCACGATGCCGCCGGCGGTGCGCTCTTCGGCCTCCTTCGGTTCAATGACAACGCGATCATCCAGCGGACGAACTTTGAGAGTCTTCATGTTTCCTGGCTTTCAATGACTGATTGATGTTTGAATGAATTGCGGGGCGGGACGGCTTACATGCCCATCCCCATGCCGCCCATATCTCCCATGCCGCCCATGCCTCCCATTCCACCCATGCCGTGGTCGTGGTGGCCATGGTGGTCGCCGTCGGCTTCCGCTTCCTTGGGGATGTCGGTGATGAGCGATTCCGTAGTCAGCAGCAATGCGGCGACGCTGGCGCCGTTCTGCAGGGCCGTGCGGACGACCTTCGCCGGATCGATCACGCCCGCCTTCACGAGGTCGGTGTACGTGTCCTTGTCGGCGTCGTAGCCTTCATTCGCGTTCTTCAGGTTGCGAACGCGATTCACGACTACCGCGCCGTCCAGACCGGCGTTGTCGGCGATACAGCGGAGCGGGTAATCGAGCACGTTGCGGATGATCCGCACGCCGAGGGCTTCATCCCCCTGGAGTTCCAGCTTGTTGAGAGCCTTCTCGCAGCGGATCAGCGCGACGCCGCCGCCCGGGACGATGCCTTCCTCGAGGGCCGCTTGCGTGGCCGCTTTGGCGTCCTCGATGAGCGCTTTGCGCTCTTTCATTTCGGTTTCCGTCGCCGCGCCGCAGTTGATCTGGGCGACGCCGCCGGCGATCTTGGCGAGGCGCTCCTGGAGCTTCTCGCGATCGTATTCGCTGTCGGTGACCGAGATCTCGCGGCGGATTTGCTCGGCGCGGCCTTCGATTTCGGCCTTCTTGCCGGCGCCGCTGATGATCGTCGTGTTGTCGGCCGAGATGACGACCTTCTTCGCGCGTCCCAGGTCGGTCAGCTTCACCGCGTCGAGCGCGATGCCGAGATCCTTGAAGATCGCCGTGCCGGCGGTCAGCACCGCCAGGTCGCCGAGCATCGCCTTGCGGCGGTCGCCGTAGCCCGGGGCCTTCACCGCGCAGACGTTCAAGATGCCGCGCATCTTGTTGACGACCAGCGTCGCCAGGGCTTCCCCTTCGACATCCTCGGCGATAATCAACAGCGGGCGATTCGCCTTGCTGACCGCTTCCAGCAGCGGGACCAGCGCCTTGGCGCTCGAGATCTTCTCTTCGTAGATCAGAATCGAGACGTCGGAGAGCT
>CAZUBB010000089.1:0-260 GCA_964618485.1 uncultured Pirellulales bacterium | reverse complement strand
CTCGACGGTCTGGTCGTCCTGATTGGTGACGAAGTGCGGCGAGAGAAAGCCGCGATCGAACTGCATGCCCTCGACCACTTCCACCGTGGTCTCGGCTTGCTTGCCTTCTTCGACGGTGATCACGCCGTCTTTGCCGACCTTCAGGAAGGCGTCGGCCAGCACTTCGCCGATGCTCGGGTCGTTGTTGCCGGCGATCGTGGCGACCTGCTTGATTTCGGTCTTGTTCTTTTCGTTGATCGGCGTCGCCAGCTTGCGGATCG
>CAZUBB010000088.1:14496-17422 GCA_964618485.1 uncultured Pirellulales bacterium | reverse complement strand
AGCGGCCCCAAGAACGCTTCGCCGAACACGGGATCCGCCGTGACGGTCAGCGTCGTTCCCTCGTCGGTTTCGTAGGAATCTTCGGTCGGGGTCGTTTCGTCGTCCTGCGCCGCGACGGTGATCACGACGCGGGCGATGTTCGAATCGGCGTCGCCGTCCGTGGCCTGGTAGGTGAACTCGTCCGTGCCGAAAAAGTTCGCGTCGGGCGTGTAGGTGAATGAGCCGTCGGCGTTAAATGCGAGCTCGCCATGGGCGGGGCCCGTGACGATCGCCGCCGTCAAGGTGCCAGATTCGTCGTCTCCGTCATTGGCTAACACGCCCGACGCGGCATCCACCGTCAACGTTTCATCTTCGTCAACGGTGTAGGAGTCCGTATCGGCGGGGATATCCCCGTAGACCGTCACATCGACGATCTGCGTCACCTCGTTGCCGGCCGCGTCGGCCAGGCGGATGGTGTAGCGTTGCGGCGCGGCCTGCTCTTCGGTCGGCGTCCAATTGATGACGCCGGTCGCCGCGTCGATGGTCATGCCCGAGGGAGCATCGACGAGCGAGTAAACCATGCCCGTTTTGCCTTCGTCGTCGCTGGCAGGATCGAAGGTGTACAACTCGCTAATCGTCGCGAGGGCCGGCGCCGTGTTGCTGATTGCGGCCGGGGGAGCCGCATCAACGGTGAAGGTGAGCGGCGCCGACGCCTCGCTGGCGACTCCTTGATACGTTTGCGTCGCCGTGACGGTGTGTTGGCCGTCGGCGAGCGAAGTGGTTCCATTGGTCGTGATCGTGGCCTGGCCGCTGGCCGCGGTGGCCGTGCCGACGACCAGGCCGTCGATCGACAGCGTGACCGTCGCGCCGTCAGTGACGCCGGAAACGATGAACTGCAGCGCGGCGGCGGCCGAAGCGTTGTTGAGTTTCGTCAGGCCATCAGCGTTCGACGTGCCGGTATCGGACGCGGCGGCGAGTGCGAGCGACGTCGGCGCCGCAACCGTCACTTCACCAAAGTTGTAACCGCCGTGCGTCCCACCGATGTCGACCGTCACGGAGAAGCCGGCCGCCGCTTCCTGCGAAGTCAGATGCTGGCCATCCGAAAGCAAAGCGCGGACGAGGTAGGTTCCCGCCTCGACCTGGAAGCGGTACGCGCCGGTCGAATCGGTCGTGGCGGTCGGCTCGTTGTCGTCACGGACGCCGTCGGAGTCGAGATCGAGGTACATCGTCGCGCCGGAGACAGGCGTCTCGCCGGAGTCGAAAATGCCGTCGCCATCGGCGTCAATGAAGCGGAAACCGGCGATCTCCCCTTGGCCTTCGACCGACTGGACAACGACGAGCTGGTTGTTCGGCCCCAGCGGAAGTTCGCCATAGGGAGAATTGTTATCCGTATTGATCGGCAATGCGGCGATCGTATCGACCGTCGTCATGTCAAGGATCTTGCCGAAGACCGTGAAGGCGTTGTTGGACTCTTCGTCGAGGAAGTCGTTGTCGTCGCTCAGGTTGATGAAGAACTGGCTTGTGGCGCTGTCGGGATCGCCGCCGAGCTTGGCCATGGCGATGGTGCCGCGCAGGTTCGAGATGCCCGGCTCGTTTTCGATCGGATCGTCGGTGTCGATCTCCGTGAATTGCGAAGTATCGGTAAACGTCGGCGAGCTGGTCTTGAAGCCGCCCCCTTGGATCACGAAATCTTCGACGGATCGATGGAAGAACGAATTCACGTAGTCGCCGTCGTTCACATAGTTGAGGAAGTTCTCCACCGTGCCCGGCGTTTCCGTCGCATAGAGCTCGATGACGATCGCGCCGTAGTTGGTGTTCAGGGCGACGAGCGGGTTCTCGCCATAGGCCAGGACGATCTCGTCCCCTTCCTCGAGGACGTAGTTGTCATAGTCAATAACGACCTGGCCGTTGACGAACATCTGGATCGTGTTCGTGGCGTTGATCGTATTGCCCATCAGCTCGTCGTTGTCGAACGTGGCCGAGCTGTTGGCCGCGGCCTGTCCGCCGCCGGCCCGCCATGCGGCGAAGAAATCGCCCAGCGTGACGTCCTCCAGCTCTTCGTTGCCGATCGGGGCGACCGAGAGCACGCCGTTCGCGCTCTGCGTGTGGACCTGCGCCAGGTAACTGCCTCCTCCGGTGGCGACGCCGATTCCGGACGGAATGCTCACGTATTCGCTGTCGACATAAATCGAGAGCCGCACGTCGAACGGGTCGGCGGCGAACATCTGGCGGCGTTCGAGCCACTCCAGCGGGCGCGTCGCAGCGCGGCGGATGGTGACGGGGCGGGAGGCTCGGAGCCAGTTTTTCCAGTTGAATCGCGTCATCGGTTCGGTCCGCTTTCGAGGTGGGATTCCATCCCCCTGTTACGCCTGAGAAGGCCCGTTGGCTCAATGTTTCTATTTGGAGGGGGAGACTGCCGGTGCTGGATGTCACGCTGGGAAAGTCGGTTCGTCCGGCCGCGCTACGACCTCTGGGGGATATGGGTTTGCCAGGCGAATGGTCGGAGCGGCGGGCAGAATCGAAACCGTCCCCGAGAGTTGGGGTTCGATGGATCACGTGATATGAAACGACCGCTTATTCGAGCGAAAAACCCGTGCGACGCGTAGGGAGGGGGCCCCAAGAGTCCGCCGCGCGGCAAGTTCGGAAATCCCGGGCGAAAATCGCGGTTTGAGTGTGGCGCGGGACCTGGTTTGACGTCCTAGCTAGAATTGATTGTGGCGGGTGGGGCCGTCGCTACGCGCGGAACAACGGACACAGTGGACGAGGGGGCGTCGATGGCCGGTGAACAACAGTCCGGGGATGGCCCGCCGGTGGTGGAACTTTTGGGTCGGGCCCGCCAGGGGGAAACCGCGGCGCTCGGCCAGTTGCTCCAGGCGTATCGCAATTATTTGATCGTCCTGGCGACGATGCAGCTCGACGGCCGATTGCGCCGCCGCTTGAACCCTTC
>CAZUBB010000088.1:14040-14486 GCA_964618485.1 uncultured Pirellulales bacterium | reverse complement strand
GTGCAGGACGCCCTGCTCGCCGCCCATCGCGATTTTCACCAGTTCCGCGGCTGCAGTTCCGGCGAATTCTCCGCCTGGATGCGGAAGATCCTCATCCACTGCCTGCACCATGCCGTGGAAACGCACATTCGCGCCAAGGCCCGCGACATTCGTTGCGAAATCTCGCTCGACTACGTGCAGACCGCGCTCGATCGCTCCGGGCTGTCGCCCATGAACTTGCTGGCCGACCGTGGGCCGTCGCCCAGCACCCCCGCCTTGCAGCGCGAGAACGCGCTCGACTTCGCCAACCGCCTGGGAAAACTCCGGCCGCAGTATCGCGATGTGATCGTGCTCCGCGGCTTGCAGGGATTGCCGTTTGAGGAAGTGGCGGAACGGATGGGGCGCCGCCCCGGCGCAGTACGGATGCTCTGGCTGCGGGCGATCGAAAAGCTCCAGGACGCGGCGGC
>CAZUBB010000088.1:10625-14025 GCA_964618485.1 uncultured Pirellulales bacterium | reverse complement strand
GAAGAATCGCTGGGCGATCCTTCGTTTCTGCACGGGCTCACGACGGAGCAGCGCGACCGGTTGACGGAGGTCCTTGACCGCTATTTCGTGGCGCTTGAACAGGGCGCGCCGGAAAGCAAGGAAGCGCTGCTCGCAGCGCACCCTGACCTGGCCGCGACGCTCGAGTTGTACTTCAAGAGTTTCGAGCAAGTCCACGAGATGGCGGTGCGGTTCGGCGGCGCTCCGCAGACCGCGACGGTCCACGAGGCGCCGGCTATCGACCTCGATTCGCGGCGCATTGGCGATTTCGAGTTGATCCGTGAGCTCGGGCGCGGTGGCATGGGGGTCGTGTACGAGGCGCGGCAGATCTCGCTCGATCGGCGTGTGGCGCTCAAGACGTTGCCGTTCGCCGCGGTGCTCGACGCGAAGCAGATTGCTCGTTTCAAGAACGAGGCGCAGGCGGCTGCGCAACTGCATCATCCGAATATCGTGCCGGTCTACGCCATCGGCACGGAACGGGGCGTCCACTACTACGCGATGCAGTTCATCGACGGGCAACCGCTCGATCGCGCGATCGAAGAGCTGCGGCGGCGCGGCGAGAAGAGCCCGACCGCGCCGCCAGGCAACGATGGCGAGACGATCGAGTTCGTTGCCGGGACGACACAGCGTTCCCCAGGGTCTCGCGGCACCTGGCGCGTCGGCGATCCCCAGCGAACCGCGGTGACGCTAGGAATCGCGGCCGCGCGGGCCTTGCACGCGGCGCATGAGATGGGAATCGTGCATCGCGACATCAAACCGTCCAACCTTCTGCTGGATTCCGCGGGAAAAATCTGGGTGGCGGACTTTGGCCTCGCCCGATGCCAGGCGAATGCCTCGCTGACCCGCACCGGCGAAGTGCTGGGTTCGGTGCGTTACATGAGCCCCGAGCAGGCCGCGGGGCGGACGCCGCTGGTGGATCACCGCACCGACCTTTATTCGCTCGGCGCGACGCTCTATGAGTTGATCGCACTGAGACCGGCCTTCGCCGATGAAGACGGCCCGGCGCTGTTGCGGCAAATTGAACAATGCGAGCCGCCCCCGCTGCGCTCGTTGCGACCGGAAGTGAGCGTTGATTTGCAGTCGGTGATCGCCAAAGCGATGGCAAAGCAGCCCAGCGAACGGTACGCCACGGCCGCCGACTTCGCCGACGACTTGCAGCGCGTGTTGAACGGACAGGGAACGCTCGCCAAGCCGCCGACGGTGATCGAGCGGATGGCGAAGTGGACGCGCCGGCATGCGCAATTAGTGAGTATCGTCGCCGCCGCGAGCCTACTGGCGACCGCCGGGATGACGGCGGCGACGCTGCTCATCGTGCGCGAGAAGCACAAGACCGACCAAGCGCGGCAGAGTGCTGAACAAGACTACCTGGCCGCTCGGAAGATCGTGGACAACGTGTTCTCGGCCACCGAGCAACTGGCACAAGTGCCGGGCGCCGAAGGCGTGCGCAATGATTTGCTGACGCAGACGTTAAGCTATTACCAGGGCTTTGTGCGCGAGAAGTCCGACGAGGGACTGTGGAACGACATCGCGCGCACCTACAGCAAGATCGGCGAACTCTCGTCGAACCTGGGTGCGCCGCAGGAAGCGATTGCGGCGCACGAAAAATCGCGCGAGCTCTATGCCTGGTTGGTTCAGAAGGAGCCCAACGAACGCGAACACCGCAGCGGGCTGGCGCTGGCGACGAACAATCTGGCCCAGGCGCTCAGCGCCAGCGGCGACGCGCAGCGTACGCGGGAGCTGTTTGATGAGGCCGTGGCATTGGAAGAGGGCATGCTCCAAGAGACGCCTGAAGACGTAGGTGTTCGTCAAGAGTTGGCCCTTGTGTACGGCAACCGCGGGTTATTTGAAAGCCGCGTCGGCGATGTGAAGGTGGCCGAAACTTCCTTGCGGCGCGCCGCGACGCTACGCGAGGGACTAAAGAACGAAGACGATTCCGGCTCATTGCGCGGACTGGCGACGGCTTACAATAACCTGATTGTCCTCTATCTCGATCAGCAGCCGGCGAAGGCAGCGCCGCTGGCCGAAATGGCAATCACGTTACAGGAAAAGGCGTTGAAGCTCACGCCGTCGCGGACCAGCGAACTGCTGGCGGAACTGGCGCTGAGCCATAACAACCTGGGGGCCATTCGCGCGAGCCAAATGGAGTTTCGCGGCGCGACGGAAGAATTTCGCCAGGCGGTTGAGCTGCAACGAACGTTAGCGGAGCAGGCTCCGGCCGTCGGTGAGCGGCGACGCGCGTTGGCCGTAAGCCTTAACAACCTAGGCATGGCCGAAACGGAACTGAACGAGCTCGATCGCGCCGAGGCTTCGTTCCGCGAGGCCTTGGCGCAGCTGCTCGCGCTGAGCGCCGACGCCGCAAAAGCGTTGGAGGTGCAGAGCTGCTTCGGGGGGATTCACAATAACCTGGGCATGGTGCTCGAACGTGCGGCGCGTTGGGACGAGGCGATCGAGCAATTCCAACTCGCGGTAAAGCACCAGCGCAGCGCGTTCGACGCGGCGTCCACCAAAGAAACGTACCGGTTTTACTTGAGCAAGCATCTCGGTAACCTGGGGAGAGCGTTTCGCAGCGCCGGACGCGGCCGTGAAGCGGTCGACGCGGCGCTGGAGCGACGCGACCTTTGGCCCAACGATCCCGAGCGATTGGTTTCCGTGGCCGAGGAGTTGGCCTTGGCAGGCAACAAACTCGACGGCGCGGAGAACGAGCGTTGCAAGCGCCTGGTCGTGGAAACGCTGCAGGCCGCTTCTTCGGCGGGAGCGACGTTTTCGGCGGAGTTGCTGCAGCGAGCGTCCTTCGCCGCAGTGCGCGAGATTCCTCAATTGAAGGCGTTGGTGACCCCATGAAATGGTGGTGGGCGAAAAAACGCAATTCGAGTCATGCTCCGCTACGGCGCAGGATCGAAGTCCTGGAACCGCGCGCGTTGCTCTCCGGTCAGGCGATGTTTGTTGTGCCGGTGAAAGTCGTCCCGCCGACGGCGGTGACTGTGTACTACGCCTCGACTCCGAGGGTAGAGAATATCGCGTTAACTCCCGTGAAGGACTCCGCGACAGTCAAGGTCTCATTAACGGACAGCGCCGGGATGTGGCTCAATCTGCGCTCGGACGCGCAGCTCACGGTCACTAGGAGCGCTGTGACGATGGTCCACCACGAGTATCTCTTCGGGCGAGGGCGGCACGACAGCGACGGGAATGCAAATACACGCGGTGATTCCCTTTCCTTCACAGGAGGCGGCGATCGGCCGCGGATTCAAATCGCGCCGTATGACGGTCCCCTCGATCAGTTGGCGCCGCCGCATGGCGTGACGTTGTTGCCAGGCGTGTCAATTTCGCCGGCGCCGGGCTTCAACGGCGGCCCGGGAGCCACGCCCGCGCGCCCCGGCGGAGC
>CAZUBB010000088.1:5251-10615 GCA_964618485.1 uncultured Pirellulales bacterium | reverse complement strand
ATTTTCGTATCGGCCGCGAACGCGCTCGTTCAGGCGATGGCATCGTCGTGCTCGGTCGCCGCGAACGCGGAGAACGCGGCGGCATTCACCGTCGCCACGGTCGACGCGCGGCACTCCGCCGCAACGGCGGCAATTCGCGCGCCCGTGGCTCAACTACCGGCAGTGCCTGCGGTGACTCGGAGCCAGATGACGGGCAATGCCGACGGGGGCCTGATGGCGATCGGCGGCGCGCCGGGCGTCCAGCGCGGCGCAGTCGATGCCGCGCTCGAGGGCGAGGCGCTCACCGACGCAGAGTTGGAATGGCTCATGCCGGACTTTGAGGAGGAACGCGCGATCGCCGTGAAGCCGGAGTCAGCAATGCCGGTCGTCGCGCCGGCCAAGTCAGCGAACGCCCAAGAGATCGACCTCGCGTCGTTCGACCAAGGCATGGTCGCCTTGCCGAATGGCCCCGTCGACTCATCGCGCGCGAATCGCGTGATCGTCACGGTCGCCGCGCCGGTCGAAATCGCCGCGGCCGTGTCGATGTTCCAAGCCAACGAATTAGGCGTTGATGCGCCCGTCGCGCAACGCCTCGCCGACGCGCCGCCCAAGGATCTCCGCGCGGCGGCGCTAGTCGGAATCTCCGGGGACGCGGCCGCTCCGGACGAAGCAAGCTCGCTCCTCTCACAGCGCCTCGTCGTGGGCGCCTTCGTCGGCCTGGCAGGATTCGAGTTTCTTCGCCGCCGCCGGGCGAGTCAGCGCGATGACGACGGGTCCCGTTAAGTCGCCTCGGCGCAGTCCACCAACGGCTCGCCCACGTCGACGTTCGCTTCGGCCGCTGCGACGAGGCTGATTGTCTCCGCCACGGCCGGCCTGGCGTCGATGATTTTCACGCGCCCGGCCAACCAAAGGCTCAGCAACGTGAACGCCGCGGCCACCCAACCAACGGCGCCAAAATGCACGATTTGGCCGGCGGGTGATTTTGTCAAAATGACGCCGCCGAGCGATGCCCCTACACCAGCCGCCATGTGCTGCATGGAGGAGTTCGCGCTCAGGAACGCGCCGCGCCGATGCGATTCGACGCTGCTCGTGACCATCGCCATGGCGGGAATCATGCGGCCGGAGTTAAACACCATCAGCGCGCCGAAGATCGCCACGACCAACGGAACGGGGGTTTCCGGCAAGTGCGTGATCACGAGGATGAACACGATCGAACCAGGCACCACGACGCGGAACGTCAGCAGCTTTCCGTAGCGGTCGGCCAGCTTTCCGATCAGAGGCGCTGTCATCAACGTCAACACGCCGCCCGCGACGTAGGGAAACGGCAGTTGTTTGTCCGTGATTCCAACGTTCTTGACGAGAAAGTCCGGCAGGTACGGAAAAACGGTGAAGCTGCCGATCATCAGCGTCGCCATCAGAGCAAATGCATTCAAATGATTGCGCTGCGTGAACGTCTCGACGACGGATCGGAGCGGGTGCGCATGCTGCTTACCGACGTGTGCGTTCAACGGAGGCAAGGCGAACGGCGCCGCGAACAACACCGGCAGACCGAGCAGCACCAGGCTCCAGAAAGGCACGTGCCAGCCAAAATTCGTTCCCAAGAACAGCCCCAGCGGCACGCCGGCGACCGACGCCAAGGAAAACCCGAGCATGAGCGAACCGGTCGCGCGGCCACGGCGGTGTTCAGGAAACACGTCGCCGACGATCGCGAGCGCCATGCCGCCCAAGATTCCGCCGAACGCGCCGGTCAGGACGCGGGCCGCAACCAGGCTGTAATAACCTGGGGCGAATGCGCAAAACAGCGTGCCGAGCAAGAACCCGCCGTACAGAGTCAGGAACGTCGCGCGGCGCGAGAAGCGATCGATGATCGACGACGCCACGAGTCCGGTCAGCCCCGCTGCAAAGGTATAAGATGACACGATCACCCCGAACTGCGCCGGGTTAATCTGCATCGTGACCATGAGCTTCGGCCCCAGCGGCATCACGATCATGAAGTCGACGATCGTGATGAACTGCACCGCCGCCAGAATGAGGAGAATCACCAACTCCCGGCGGGGGGAATGTAACGGCGGTTCGTCCGTGGGCGAAAGACTCATTGCAAGGCCTGCTCCGGGGTTCCTGGCACGGCTCCACCGCGCTCGGGGGAGGGACACCGCCAGGGAGTGGCGGTTCGCGGGGTGAAACCGAGACGCTCCATCTTTCGTGAGTGAGTGACGTGGGGCAAGGACCGGACGGCCGGAGTGCCGGCGAACGCCGGGCGAATTGACGGAGATTCTCCGTCAGTTTGACAGTCTCGCCGAACGGACTTCCATGCGCAGCGCCAAAGATTGCGTTAAGTTTTGTAAGAGCAGCAGACTTTGAGCTCCGTTCCTGGGTAAAATTCTTATCCGATTGCGGCAGCATGGTCGGTCACATTTGGGCCGGCGCCGGCTCTCGCTCACGAATCGCCTGGAGATTTCGCAATGACGCCATCCGCCTCGCCCGTCGGAAACTTCGGCGCTCGCACTCGCTTGCCCGCCTTTTCATGCCTGTGTGGCGCGATCGTCGCGTTTCTCTTCGTTTCCACGACCATGGCCGACTGGCCGCAATGGCAAGGGCCGGACCGAAACGCGGTCTCGCCGGAGAAAGGGTTGTTGCAGGAGTGGCCCGAAGGTGGTCCTCCGCTGTCCTGGAAAATCACGGGGCTCGGCGGCGGAGATAGCGCCCCGTCCATCGCAGGCGGAAAGATGTTCGGTATGAGCAATCGCCGCGGCGAAGAAATCGTGTGGGCGTTGTCAGAAACCGATGGGCAAGAAATCTGGGCCCAACCTCTTGGCCCAGCGGTCGAGCAGCGCATGCCGCAATCCAAGGAAGGGCCGGGCGGCACGCCGACGGTCGACGGAGAACTGCTGTACGTCCTGGGTATGGGCGGCCGCGCCGCCTGCCTGCGCGTCGCCGACGGTGAGATCGTGTGGGAGCGCAGCCTGACCCAGGATTTTGGCGGCCAGATTCCGATGTGGAGCTACCGTGAATCGCCGCTCGTCGACGGCGACAAGGTGATCTACACTCCCGGCGGCCCGGAAGCCACGATCGTCGCCTTGAACAAATTGACGGGCGAGACCATTTGGACGAGCCAACTACCGAAACCAGAAACCGACGCGCCGCCGGCCGAGGAACGCCCAGGCCGCCGAGGTCGCGGCCCGGGCTCCGGCGCGGCGTACTCCTCGGCGATCGCGATCGACGTCGACGGAGAGCGCCAATACGTGCAGCTTACCGCCAAGGCGCTGATGGGCGTCGCCGCGGCCGACGGCAAGTTTCTCTGGAGGTACGACGCGCCGGCCAATAGCAACGGCATCAACTGCTCCACGCCGCTCTTTCACGATGGGCAGGTCTTCGCCGCTTCGGCGTATGGCGCCGGCGGCGGAGCGGTCAAACTGACCAAGGACGGCAGCGGCGAGTTCAACGCCGAAGAAGTGTATTTCACGCAGAGCATGCAGAACCATCATGGCGGCATGATCGTCGTCGATGGCTGCTTGTACGGCGCCAATGGCGGCAACGGCGGAGGGATGCTGGTCTGCCTGGACTTCGCGACCGGCGAAATCCTCTGGCGCGAACGACCGGTTCCGAAAGGTTCCATCGCGATGGCCGACGGAAGGCTCTACTACCGCACGGAAGACGGCGCCATGTTGCTGATCGAACCGAATCGCGACAGGTATGTCGAGCGCGGTCGCTTCGAACAACCCGATCGCAGCGACTCCCCCGCCTGGTCGCACCCGGTGATTGCGAACGGCAAGTTGTACGTGCGCGATCAGGATGTACTGTTCAGTTACGACATCTCGGCAAAGTGAGGTGGCGAGGCCTTCAGCGGATCCTGCGTCGCAGCGCTTAAGCGAATGCGGAATTGAAGCACAGGGCGCCGGCACGTTGCTACACCACGATCAGCTTGTCCTCATAGTTGATCGTGTACGATTCATAATTCACCGAATCATCGAAAACGGCGATCGCAGCGCCATTCTTGAATCGAAGCGTCAGCGTGCCAGACACATTCCCTTCGGCCGCATGAACCGTCTGATTCAGAAACGTCAGCAATGTCGTGGCGGCGTCACGGAAGGAATCATATTTCAGGATCGCGCCGGCAGGTTCCCCGCATCCGATGGCTGCTTCGACGCTCACGCTCACGTCGCCGTCAAAACGAAGTCTCAGGTCATGGGCTCCGAAGCAGACTTGCAACAACGTCCTTTCGTGAAAGAACGACAAGTCAACGTCGAGAGGGAGACCGTACATTTCTTGGACCCCATTGAACGTCTTAACCGCGTAAGACAAGTTGCGAAATCGACGGTTCGGAGTGTGACGTAGCTTCGACTCCGCACGCACCGATTCTGATCGCGCTGCCGATTCCGCGACACCTCTACATAACCGAAATTGGCGAATTTCAAAACCTGGCCAAATCCACTTTTCGATCGGTGTGGTCGACATCGTCGCTGCGATTGGCGCCGGCATTGCCCGAATCGCACTGGATTGTGCCTCCGCCGCCCGCCTCCGGGCCGCGCCGCTTGACGTAGACTTGAGCGCGGCCGTTCGCCGCCGTTGAATCGATTCCGATTCCAGTCACCGTCGCGAGGTGCATGATGGGCGCTGAACCTTGGCAATACTTCGTCCCGCATGAGGCAGATTTGCAGGCCGCGCTCGAGAAGCTCAAAGAGCGCGAGTTCACCGCCGGGCGCTTTCGCTACAGCGAGGAAGGGCCGACGTCGATCGACGAAGCCCGTGAAATTGCCGATGCGGACGGGACCGCCTCGATCCTTGACATCGACGCCGTCGGCGATGCGCCCGATTTCGGCGTAGTCGTGCCGCTCTCGAAAAATCGGATGGAAGAGCTGTTCGGAACCGATCGCCCCACGCGCGCGGACGTCGAGCAGAACGACGAGCTCTACGACGTCATCGAGCGTGGCCAGGGAGTCTGCTGCCCCGTATATGCGAACGGCGCTCCGGTAGAAATCTGTTTCACCGGTTATTCGTACGATTGATTCCGGACCCAACCTTTAAGATTCAGGCGATTCAGCGAGTCAATGCCATGAACCAAGAACTAGACGCCGCCAAGCAAATTGATGCATTGATGCCGCCCATCCCGCCGCCCCCGGGCGCGCCGGAGCCGTCGGCCCCGCGAAAAAAGAGCAACTTGGAAAGCATCGCCCGCCAGGCGACCCTTTTCGTCACCGTGATGGTCGTGGCCTGCGGCGCCGGCGTGCTCTGGATGAGCCGCGGCGAAATCCGCGACGGCGCGCGTTCCGCCCGCAAGCGAACCAGCAACCCGATCGATCTCGTTCTCTGGATGGGGGGCTCCGAGAAGTCGTTGGAAGATGTCGTCGTGGAACTCGGGAACGAAAACCGTCGCAGCTTCGAAGA
>CAZUBB010000088.1:3687-5241 GCA_964618485.1 uncultured Pirellulales bacterium | reverse complement strand
CTCCGGGCCGAGTCGGAATTCCAGGAGATCGATTTCGAGAACCTGCCCGATTTTTCGGCAGGATCGATCAATTTTCCGGAACAATGACCGTCGTGCGCCGTTCAATTGCATCCAGCAAAGTTTCTTGGCCGAACACCGGGCCGATGCGGATAAACCCTTTACCGGATGACACGGCGTTCGTCTCCCCGCTGAGCGCGTGGGGTGGTCCGCCGCTGCTATTTCACCGCGTGAAAGAGCCTCTGCGACATGGCCCAATATCACCTGCGTCCGATCGAGCTTCACGATTACGGCCGGCACGAAATGCTGATCGCGACCGCCAGCTTTGACACGGCGGCGTCGATCGACGTCCGGCAGCGGACGATTGAGTTCCTCGCCCGTAAGCACGGGATGAACCTCGCCAATACGAAAAGTCTGCGCTACGACCCCACGTTCACGCGGCGGGACGGCGTGAATACGCTGGGAGACATTCGCATCGGGCCCTCGGCGTTTCGTCAGGATCGGGCCTGGTTGGCGAACGTCGTCTTTCACGAGTCGATCCATAGCGACCAGTTCGCTTTCTACCATCGGCAAGGCGTGGTCTTCAGCAATTACAAGCCGGACGACGAACCGGTCCGCGTCATGATTGCGCTCGATGAGTTCGAGGGCTTCTATTGGTCGTGGCGGAACGCCGCGCCGTTGGGTTTGAGCGGAAGCCAAACCGCGGAGCTTTTCCGCGAATTGCAACTCTGGAAGATCGAAATCGACCATCCGAAAACGGTCGAATTCGCGCTCCGCGGGCAGTTTGACCAGGCGCGATTGGCGCTGATCTCCCAATTAGGCGTTCGCCCTACCGCCGCCGCGGGATAGCGGGCGAAGTCGCCAAGATCGCTCAATTCCGAGTTTCCGAGTCGCCGGGCGAAGCCTAGAATCGAGGTGAGGGGATCGGCTCCCATTTCGGGCCGGTCGCGCTCACTGGGATTTCGGCGGTTACTTCATGCTCCGATTCGGCGGAAAGCGTCCCTCGCGCAATTACCTCGGTCGCCGCGAGCAGTTTCGGCTGTTTACGCTGTTCGGAATGCTTGCGCTCGTGGTCGTCTTGATGAAACTGGCCGGGCGGCCGGAATCGTGGAATTGGTTCCATGTTCTCGCGCCGGAGCCTAAGGCGACTGCGACCGTGGCGCAAGATGGTCCAATCGATACGCTCCAGCCTGATGAAAGCATTTCGGCCGAGGTCCCGGACGTGATGCACATCGCCCCGGCCGCGGCGTCGTCAGAGGATGGCGACAAAGAGTCGCTGCCCGGCTTGCGGCGCGACGCGTTCGCCGGCGTGGCGGACGACACCGTGCTGCGCGGCGGCGACGAACACGAAGCGTTCTTCCGGACGCTGGACATCCTGCAACGAATCGACGAGCAATCACCGACGTTGCCGCGGCCGATCGACGTCGGCTTCGTGCAGCTTTTCCGACAGCCGCAGGCGTATCGCGGCGAGTGGATTCGCGTGCGCGGCATCGTTCGCCGTGCGTTACCGATCACCGTGCCCAAGAATGCGCATGACATCCAGGAACTGCATCAACT
>CAZUBB010000088.1:0-3677 GCA_964618485.1 uncultured Pirellulales bacterium | reverse complement strand
ACTCTGGCTGCAACCCGAAGGACGCCCGGACGATCTCCTCGCGGTCGACGTGCTGAAACTTCCGCCTGGGTTTCCCACGGGAACCGCGGTCAAAGCACCCGTGACGATCGACGGCGTCTTCTTCAAGCGCTGGGCGTATCACGCCGGCGACGGCATCCGCACTTCGCCGCTGATCCTAGCGCGAACGGTCGTTTGGACGCCCGAAGCCGCGCCCTTAGCGACGGCGCGTTCGATCAGTCTGCCGGAGATCGCAATCGCTGCGCTGGTCGTGGCGGCCACTGTCGGACTCGCCATGTGGTTCACCTGGGGCGGCAGTCAGCGGCGCACGGAACTGAAGGCCGCCACCGACTTCCGCGAGCTCGCCGCGCGCGATCGCGGAAACGACGTCCATCGGATGCTGGCCGAGTTGAAACGTAGCGATCAGGATGCCGCGGCGCAGGAATCGGACTCATGATGGCGTGGCGCGTTCGCACAATGTACCTGGCCGCCATGACGGCGATGATGCCTCTTCTTGCATCGCCGGCGCTTGCTCAAGAATCGCCGGCGCCGATTGGCGGCCCGCGGGAATTGCTCGCCCTGTACGGCTTCGATGACAGTTACTTCGCGAAGCTTAACGATGGTACGCCGCTCGACGACAACCAGACGGAGCCGATCCTGCGCGGGCTGTTCGCCTTGCGAAAGTTCACGCGTACGGAGCTGAGCCAGTGGAGGCAGCCTGGCAACGAGCTTCCGCGCTGGCTGGCGGATGCGCCGAAACATGCCGGCGAGGTGATCGCCCTGCGCGGTCGGCTCATGCGCATCACGCGCGTACGCCCGGACGAGCAAGTGGCGCGGCGATTCGACTTGCCACATTACTATCGCTGCGAAGTGGAGTTAACCGCGCCGGCGACGACCGCCACGATCTTTGCGCTGGCCATCCCGCGGGCGTGGCTGAGCGACGACGAGGACGAACGCGAGCTTAACGAGCGCTGCGGCTGCCTGGGCGTGTTTCTGAAGCGTCAGTCGAGTGACGTGGAGCATCCCGCGCCGGTGTTTCTCACACAGCGCATGGCCTGGTATCCCGAGGAAGGCAACTTCGCCACACTAGGGAATCTCGGTTTCGACGCCGGATTGGTCGATGGTGTGCGCGACAAGGTTTCGCTCGCGCAATCGACCGATCTAGAGCGCGAGGCGTTTTATCAACTGCTCGATGCCATGGGTCGCACCGCTCCCGGCGAACTGCACGCCGTGGCGATGACCGAACTTCGCACGGCGAAACAACTTTGGGAGACCGATCTCAAGTCGATCGATCGCGACGATCCGGCCGCGGCGCCACGGGGCGCAGAGCTAGTACGCCGGTTGGCGCGCGCTAAGGACGAAGCCGAGGATGTGACGCCGCTCTTCAACGAACCAGATCAATCGCGCGGGCGTTTAGTCACGCTCGTCGGCACGGCCCGCCGCGCCATCGAAATTCGCGTCGACGATCCCGATGTCCGCGCGCGCTTCGGCATCGATCGCTATTATGAAATCGAGCTCGTCACGCCCGACTCGCGCAGCAACCCAATCGCCGTCTGCGTTCGCGAAATGCCGCCGAAAATGCCGCTCGGCGAAAACATCTACGAGCCGGTACGCGTCACTGGTTTTTTTCTCAAGACGTGGGGCTTTCGCACGGCGCAATCGCACGAGGCGGCCAAAGGCGAGGTCCGCAAGCAACTCGCGCCGCTCCTCATCGGTCGCGACGTGCAACTGCTCCGCGCACCGGCCGAGCCCGAATCGTCGGGTTCGTGGTTAATCGCCGGCGTTGTCTCGGCGGTGGCCCTGGTCTTCGCCGGCGCCTGGTGGGTCGGCCGCGGGAGCCGCAAGGTGGCGCTGCCGGAACGCATCGAGATTCCCCGTGATCTCGACGGCGCGGAGTAAGGCGCGTTTGCCAGCGGGAGCGGCGCGAGCGCATAATGGCGGCGAAACTGATTCGCGCATCGCCCGCCGCCCTTTCGGAGCGCCTTCATGCCCACATCCATTTCTCGCCGCGATTTTACGCGCGCCGCCGTCGGCGCGACGGCCTCGCTCGCCGCTGGCGTTGAAACCGCCCGCGGTTATGCCGCCAACGATACGATTCACGTCGGCTGCATCGGGACCGGCGGGCGTTGCCGCGACCTGATGACGCGGCTGCCGAAGATTCCCGGCGTGAAAATCACCGCCGTGTGCGACGTGTGGGACGTTCATCGCGAAGCCGGCCGCAAGCTGGCCGATCCACAGGCCGCCGTGGAAACCGATTACCGTAAGTTGCTCGCGCGCAGCGACGTCGATGCCGTGCTGATCGGCACGCCCGACCATTGGCATGTGCCGATCACCGTCGATGCCTGCGCCGCCGGGAAAGACGTCTACGTCGAGAAACCGTTGACGCACGATCTTTCCGAAGGACCGCGCGTCATCGAGGCGCAGAATCAGCACCAGCGGATCGTGCAAGTCGGGACGCAACAGCGGAGCATGCCGCACTTGATCGAGGCCCGCGAAATCGTGCGTTCCGGCGAGTTGGGCGACGTTCACAAAATTCACCTCAGTTGGAATCGCAACCAGGCTCGCTGGGATCGCAATAAGTTGACGCTCGACCCGGCCGGCGTCGACTGGAAGGCGTTTCTTGGCAACGCGCCGGAGCAGCCGTTCGACGCCTACCGTTTCCGCAATTGGCGCTGGTTCTGGGATTTCGGCGGCGGCATCTTCACCGATCTGATGGTGCATTGGATCGACACCGCGCATTGGATGCTTGACCTCACGTCGCCGGCCTCCGCGGCCAGCATCGGCGATCACTTCGCCACCGAGGGGCTCTGGGAAACGCCCGACACGGTGCAAACGCTCCTGCGGTATCCCGATCAGAAGCTGCAGGCATATTTTGAAGGAACGTTCGTCAGCCACCGCAACCGCGCGATGCTCGAACTGATGGGGACAAAGGCCACGCTCTACTGCGATCGCGGACGCTATGAAGTCATTCCCGAGCAAGGGCGCGGCGTCAACGCCCGGGAACGCATCGACAGCGAAGGCGAGCGCGGCGCCGATTTCTTCGCCGGGGTCGATGGAGAACTGTTCCACCTCACCAACTGGCTGGAATGCATCCGCAGCCGAGAAAAACCGCACTGCCCGGCGGAAGACGGCGTCCACGCGGCGGCCGCGGCGCACCTGGCGAATCAGTCGTTGCGGTCGGGAAATGTGGCGATTGGTTCGTGACGAGGGAACTTTTCGCGGCGCGGCGGGTTTAATGCTCCGAAACCACTGGCAATTCCGCTTTTCTTCGGGAGAACAGGTATGCTCCGCAATTCACTCGTGCTCGCCATGGCGTTGATTTGCAGTGGTGCCGCCACGGCTGCCATGGCGCAAGATGGCCAGGAAAAGCCAGCGTCCGCCCCAAGTGCGCCCTTGGCGCTGGTCGAATACGAACTGACGATCGTCCACCTTTCCCTCGCGGAAGGCGACAAAGGGGAGGACTTTGCCAAGGTCGATTTGCCGGCCGCGCTCAAGAGCTGGCAGGAACAGGGTCGCATCAAGTGGACGAAATCGATGCGCCTCGCCGCTTGCGACAATCAATCGGCCTACGTTCAGTTCGGAGAGAAGAAGGCGGTCCCCACGGGTTCCAATGTCGGCCCGCGCGGCCGCGCGAACAGCTACCAGTACGAGGAGGTGGGGCTGATTCTTGGCATCACCGG
>CAZUBB010000087.1:8091-17513 GCA_964618485.1 uncultured Pirellulales bacterium | reverse complement strand
TGCCCGTGACCACGGCCTTCACGCCGGGAAGTTTTTCCGCGGCCGAAGCGTCGATCGACACGATCCGGCCATGGGCAATCGGGCTCCGCAACACGCGGCCAAAGAGCATGCCGACCTGCTGCACGTCGTTGCCGTACTGCGCGCGGCCCGTGACTTTGTCGACGCCATCATGCCGAATCGGCCGCGTACCGATGACTTTATATTGCTTTGCCATGGGAAGCTCGGGGGGAAGGCCGGGAGTACGAAGTAGGGAGCATGGAGAACGAATGACCTTCTTGCTTCGTTCTCGGTGCTCCGTACTTCATTTCTTTTCCACCATCTGCTTCGCCGCTTCTTGCACGGAGCGGACGATTTTGTCGTAGCCGGTGCAGCGGCAGAGGTTACCGGCGAGTTGGAAGCGGATGTCGTGTTCGCTGGGGTTCGGATTGTGATCCAGGAGCGCCTTGGCCGTCATCAGGAAGCCGGGCGTGCAGATGCCGCATTGCAGCGCGGCCCCTTCCAGGAAGCACTGCTGCAACGGGTGCAAGCGCGTGTCGTCGGCCAGCCCTTCGACGGTGACGATCTCTGCCCCTTCGGCTTCGACGCCGAGCACCAGGCAGCTATCGACCGGCACGCCGTTCATGAGCACGGTGCAGGCGCCGCAATTGCCGTTATTGCAGCCTTCCTTCGCGCCGGTGAGCTGCAGCACGTCCCGCAGCACTTCCAGCAAACTCTGCCGCGGTTCGCAGAGGAATTCGTGAGGTTCGGAATTGACGGTGGTGGTTACGCGCGTGCGGGGCATGGCGGGGGCGGGGAGTTTGGAGTAAGGAGAACGGAGTTTGGAGTATTGGGAGCAGCGTTCTTGGATGGTTAGAAATCGCGTCTAGTCACGTCGCTTTCGATCATCGTCGTTGCGGTATTGAATCGTACGAATGTAAGAACCAAGTAGGCGAGCTACGTGATCGAGGTTGGCTTGAATGTGAGCGGGATCACCGTAGTCGAGGTCGCGTCCAAGGATCAAGTAATAGCGAACTTCCTCTAGTGAGGCCTGAGAGATGTTAAAGAATCGAAGTTTTTCGTTCACGCTCCTGCGTGAGAAACCCTCCGCAACATTCGCCGGTACGGAAACGGCCGCTCGACGTAGCTGCGAGGTCAGGCCGTATCGCTCTGAAGCGGGGAAATTCGCTGTAAGCCGATAAATCTCCAGGACCATGGCATGAGCTTTTTGCCAGACCACGAGGTCTTCAAATGTCTTCGCAGCGTCCATCGAAACGATCCTCACAGCTAGTTGACTTTGAGAATGTCCTCCCCTCCATGCTTCGTACTCCTAGCTCCGTCCTCCCGCCGCTTTCGCCAGCGTCCTCCCCACCAGCACCCCCACCAAGTGCTCCCGATATTCCGCTGGGCCGCGTTTGTCGCTGATGGGGCGGGCGATTTGTAGCTAGCTCGCCTGCTTGTTGGTACGTTGCTGCGGTGTTCGGTTGGCCAGCGAGCCAGTCGCTGGCCGCTTGCGCGTAGAGGGGCGTCGGGCCGACCGCGCCCAGCGCGATGCGGGCCGCTTCGATCTTGTCCTTCGTGGCGTTCAGCCGCACCCAGGAGGCGACGCCGACGACCGCGATGTCCATTTCGTTCCGCGGAATAAATCGTTCGTACGCGGAGCTGGCGCGTTCCGCCGGCGCGGGAATCTCGATCGCCACGAGGATCTCGCCCCGCTCCAGGACGTTGCGGCCTGGACCCGTGCAGAACTCCAGCACGGGCACGCGCCGCCGTCCGCTGGGGCCCGCGATGTCGCACTGCGCGTCGAGGGCGATCAAGGCGGGAATGGAATCGGCCGCGGGACTCGAATTGCAGAGGTTCCCACCGATCGACGCCCGGCCTTGAATCTGCCAGCCGCCGATGATGCGGGCCGCGTCGACGAGCGCCGGATACGCCTGGCAGATGGCCGCGTCGCCGTAGAGGCGATAGCACGGCACCGCGGCCCCGAGACGCAGGCCTTTGCCGGGCTCGAAGCGATACTCCGTCAGCTCCGCGATCTTCTTGACGTCGACCACGAGGTCGGCGTGCCGCAGATTCTCACGGAGCTGCACGATAATATCGGTCCCGCCGGCGAGCACCTTGGCGCGATCTCCCCGGGCGGCGAGCAAACTGACCGCCTCGTCCACGGTCGTGGCGGCAGCGTATTCGAAGTCGTTCACGGCGGGGCGCAGCTCCAGGGAACGAGGATAAGGCGCGCGTGGGTTCGCGTGCTGAGGCGCAATATCCACCGCGCCGCCGGTGGATGTCAAGGAACCCTGAGCACCCCGCCGCGCGCACCAGCCCGACGCACCAGCGAGGGGGAGTTGACGTGGGGAAGGGAATTACGGTTGATTCATGCTACACGTGTTCACCCCCTCGCTGGCGCTTCGTGCTGGTGAGGCACGTTCTTACGAATGAGATTCGCCTTCGAGGGCGCCATGTCGCATTACGACGCTCGACTGCATATTGTGCTCCATCAGCCAGAGATCCCGCATAACACCGGGAGCGTGGGGCGGACGTGCGTGGCCGTGGGGGCGAAATTGTGGCTGGTGCGGCCGCTGGGGTTTCGCGTGGACGACTACTACCTGCGGCGGTCGGGCCTCGATTACTGGGAACGACTCGAGTGGGAGGTCGTCGACGATTGGGCGGCGCTCGTCGCGGCATTGCCCGCCGCGGAAAGGGCTTACTTTTTCACCAAGACCGCGACGCACGATTATCTCGACGTGCACTATCGCGAGGGGGACGTGCTCGTCTTCGGCAGCGAATCGCGCGGACTGCCGGCTTCCATGCTGGAAGCGCACGCCGAGCGGAAGTTGCGGATTCCGATTCGCGACGCCGTGCGGAGCCTGAACCTTTCGAATGCGGTAGCCGTCGCGACCTTTGAAGCGTTGCGGCAATGGCGTTAACGCGACCGGGATGTTATGAAAACGGCCACCATTCCCGACGCGCATAGCTGGCTTCCATGCTTCCCGAACACCAGATTGAAATCCGCGTCCGTTACCAGGAAACCGACGCCATGGGCGTGCTGCATCACGCCAACTACCTGACCTATTTCGAGATGGGGCGGATCGAGCTCCTGAGGGCGTGCGGGCTGAGCTACCGGGAGATGGAGGAATCGGGCCTGCTGATGGTCGTGGTCAAGGTGGAGTGCAAGTACATGCGGCCGGCGCGCTACGACGACCTCTTGCGGCTGAGGACGATCGTAACCCGGGTCACGGCCGCTAAGGTGGAACACAACTACGAGCTCTATCGCGGCGAGGAACTGCTGGCCCAAGGGGCGAGCGTGCTGGCGTGCGTCGATCGCACTGGCGTGGTGCAGCGGATTCCCGACTGGATGCGCTAGGCCGCGTCTACGTGCTTGCTCAACGGCGATCCCCCCCGATACACTCGGGGCTTTGACGCACGTTGTCCTCAGGCGGCCCCCATGCTTCGAATCACCGGCGGCAAGGTTTACGATCCGGCGAATGGCCTGGATGGCGTCGTGCGCGATATCTGCATCGCCGATGGCCGCATCGTCGCCGACGTCACCGGCGGGCGCACGATCGACGCCCGTGGCATGATCGTTTTTCCGGGGGGCGTAGACGTTCACACGCACGTGGCCGGCGGCGCGCTCAATTTCGCCCGCGCGATGACGCCGGAGAATCAGCGCAACGCCGCGCCGTTCCTGCACCGGCAGCACCTGCGCGCCGGCATCGGCGGGCCGACGCCGACCACCTTTGCGACCGGTTACCTTTACGCCGGGATGGGCTACACGACGGTCAACGAAGCGGCGGTGCCGGTGCTTTCGGCGAAGCACACGCACGAGGAGCTGCGCGACACGCCGATCGTCGACAAGAGCATGTGCCTGCTGATGGCCAACAACGAACTGGTGCTCGACTTGCTCGAGGCCGGCGAGCACGAGCGAGCCAAGCACGTCGTCGCCTGGTTGATCAATGCCGCCAAGTCGTACGGCATCAAGGCGGTGAATCCCGGCGGCGTCGCGGCCTGGAAGTGGGGCAAGAACGCCTCGCGGATGAACGAAGTCGTCACCGGCTACAAGAGCCTCACGCCGGCGCAGATCGTAGGCGGGCTGGCGAGGATTGTGGACGAGCTCGGCCTGCCGCACCCGGTGCATTTGCACTGCAATAATCTGGGCGCGCCGGGCAACATCGCCACGACGCTCGACACGATGAAGGCGATTGAAGGCGCGCGGTGCCACTTGGCGCATCTTCAGTTCCACGCCTACGGCGGCGACGAATGGGACACGATGCGCTCGGAGTCGGTCACGCTGGCCGACTATTTCAACGAACACAAGAATTTCACCGCCGACGCCGGCGCAGTGCTATTTGGGAATGCGGTCACCATCACTGCCGACGGCCCGTGGCAACATCTGCTGTATCAACTCACGGGGCGGAAGTGGGGCAACCTCGACGTCGAAAACGAAACCGGCTGCGGGATCGTTCCTTACACTTACAAGGGAAGCAACCTGGTCAACGCCATCCAATGGGCGGTCGGCCTGGAATTGCTGCTACTGATCGACGACCCCTGGCGGATTTATCTCACCACGGACCATCCGAACGGCGCCTGCTTCTGGCGCTACCCGGAGATCATCCACATGCTGATGAACGCCGATTTCCGCCGCGAGCAGGTCGCCAAGCTGCCACCGAAGGCGCTGCAGCGGACCGTGCTCGCGGAGTTGAATCGCGAATACACGCTCAGCGAAATCGCGATCATTACCTCGGCGGGCCCTGCGCGGGCGCTCGGGCTTAAGCAAAAAGGTCACCTGGGCGTCGGCGCCGACGCGGACGTGACGATTTATCATCAGAATCCCGACGGCGAAATGATGTTCCGCTACCCGCGCTACGTGCTCAAGGCGGGCGAGGTGATCGTCGAAGAGGGGGACCTGAAAACCTCGATCGAAGGCCGCCAGTTCGTGTCGGCGCCGTCATTCGACCCCACGATCACTGACTACCTGCGCCCGCTGTTCGAACAGTTCTACACAATGTCGTTTGAGAATTATCCCGTCGAGGACGACCGCGTCGAGCACGCGGAAGCGGTGGAGTGCGCGCCGCAGTCGTGATTGCATGGCGCTGTGCTCGTTGTGGGACGGTCTCCTGACCGTTCCACCGGCCCGACCGAAGGTCTCCCCGCCGCACGGTGGCATGGTCGGGAGACCTTGCCACAACAGCTCGGTGGTTACTTCTACGGCGTCGGCAGCGTGAAGTCCGCGATGAAGAGTTGGCTTTCGTGGTCTTCCGTGCGGTTGCTGGTCCACATCAGCTTTTTGCCGTCCGGCGAGAAGACCGGCAGGACGTCGGCCCCGGGGGCGTCGGTGATGCGCGTAATCGGTCCCGGATGAATGCCGTCGTCGCGGGCTTCGTACTTCATCAGCCAGAGATCGTAATTGGGCCGCGCGTTCGGATCGCTGTGATCCGCGCCAGTCCAGATGATATACGGTTCGGTCGGATGCCAGTACGGCGCCCAGTTCACGCCGACGTTGTCGGTCAGCGCGCGGTCGTGCTTGCCGTCGATGCCGATGGCGTGGATCTGCAGGAACTCTTTCTCCTTGCGATCGGTCCGGTAAATCACCCATTTGCCGTCCGGTGAAATGAACGGCCCGCCATCGTAGCCTGGCTCGTTAGTGAGTTGCCGCAGGCCGGAACCGTCGGCGTTCATCACGTAGAGATCGGGATCGCCATCGCGATCGCTGCAGAAGGCGATCAGCTTGCCGTCGGCCGAATAGGCTCCTTCCGCGTCATAACCATGAGCATCGGTCAGGCGGTGCAGGTTCTTGCCATCCAGGTCGGCGGTGAAGATGTCGGTCTGCGGATCGAAATCCCAACTATAGCGCCGGCGGCGACCGCTGGCCTTATCCTCGGCCTGCTGCTTCAAGGCGGCCGCTTCCGTGGCGTCGATCATCGGATCGAGATGGCTCGACGCGAAGAGGATTCCGCTCCCGTCCGGCGCGAAGTAACTGCACGTCGTCCGGCCGCGGCCCGTGCTCAGCAGCTTGGGCTCGCCGCCGGCCAACGGTTGTGTGTAGATCTGATAGAACGGGTAGCCCTGCGGGACCGCCTGATAGATGATCCGCTCTCCGTCCGGCGAGAAATAGCCTTCGCCTGCCTTGACCATGCCGCGCGTGACCTGCTGGATGTTCGAGAGGAAACGAGGCTCAATCGAATCCTCCGCCCGAGCGGAAACGGCAGTGACGGCAAGCATGGCGAAGAGGAGTCGCTGAATCATGGCGTTCGCACTCAATTGGGGCACTGGACGTTCGATCCCACTATTGTAGACCGCAGCGGGCCCATTGCCGATGGGCCTGCGTGCATCACATGCCCGTGAGATGTCACGGCGGGGCGGGTTCCATTGTTTGAACCGCCGAGGCGCGGAGACGCAGAGAGGAAAGGGAAGTGATGAGTGATGAGTGCAAAATTGAAGACAACGTACGAACCAAAGTGTGCGGTCCGCGTACTCTCCGTGCTCCGTGCTCCGTGCTCCGTGCTCCGTGCTCCGTGCTCCGTGCTCCGTGCTCCACTCATCACTCAGCCCTTTTCCTCCCCCTCTGCGTCTCCGCGCCTCCGCGGTTCAATGTGCCATCACTTCGCGTGCATCACATACGCGATCACATCGGCCAGTGCTTGCGGATCGAGCTGTTGTTCGAGGCCTTCCGGCATGAGCGAGAGGCCGGTGGCGGCGATTTCATCGATTACTGAACGGAGGATCGTTTCTTCGGCCCCTTCGCCGCGGCGGAGCGTAATGCTCGTCGCGGTCTCCGAAGCCATGATGCCGGTGAGCGAACGGCCGTCGACGGTCGTCACCACGTAATTGATAAATTGCGGATTCGCCTCGCGATTCGGATCGATGACGTTGACCATAATCGCCTCGGCGCCGCGGGCCTTCATGGCGGCGAGATTAGGGCCAAGTTCATAGCCTACGCCTTCGAGGCGATGGCACGCCGCGCAGGTTTTTCGAAACTCCGCGCGGCCGCGGTCGACGTCTCCTGGTAGCGTTAGAGCGCTCTGATACTGGTCGAGGACCTCCTTGCGTTGGGAGGGTCGCATTGTGGCCAACAATGCGTGGGCGCGATCGCGGACGGCGCTGTCCGCGTGGTCCAGCAGCATCTTCACGCGCGCGGGTTCGAGTTGTCGCGCGTCGAATTCTTCTGATTCGACGGCAGCCAGCAGGGCGAGGGCGTAATCGCGCCGGGAGCAGAGCGTTTCGAGCGCCGCCGCGCGCGATTGCGGGCCAAGTTCCGGCCAGCGGGCGAGGATCTCTTCCGCCCCGGCGACATCGTCGAGTCTCGCGATCAAGTCGAGCGACGCGATCTGCAGTTCCGCCGGGGATCGTGACGACAAAGAAGCTGCAACCAGGTCCGAGACCTCGGGCCAGGTGAGCCAATGCAAGCTGGCGAGCGCTGTGGCGCGATCGCGAACTTCCGCCTTTTCGTCGGCCGCCCGTTCCTTCGCTCGCAAGAGCTGCGATTCCAGCAGGGCTTTCAGCGACGCGTCTTGCACCGATGCGAGGCGGATCGCACCGCCTTGCCGGGTGACCATGGCGGTGCAATAGCAGTCGACCACGGGGGCGAGTTTGCCTTGCACTTCTGGCGATGCTGAGTTGATCGCCGTGAGCAGCGCGTCGCGCTCTGAATCCTGATCGGCGCGGCCGATTTGATCGACGAGTGATTCCAGGAGTTTGAGTGGAATATTCTCGGCATCGGCGCCGCCATCGCGAATCAGCGCCGCGGCAAGGCGCCCGGCCCCTTCCGCGAAGGAGCTTTGAATCGCCAGCCGTTGCCAGCGATCGTCGGGATAACGCATCGCCAAACCTGCGGCCCAGGGAACGCGGCGCTCCAGCGGTAAATCGGCAAGCGCAAAGGCGATCTGATAATCCAATTCCGCATCGCCGCGCGCGATTGCTCTTTCGATCGCGGCGACGATGGCGTCGCTCGACGCACGGCCTTCGCACAAGCGAACCGCGTGCGCCGCGACGCGTGGATCGGCGTCAATGATTCCGTGCGCCAAAGTCGTATCGCTCAATGCGCTCATGCCGTCCAGCGCGTAAAGAGCGTGCATCCGCGCCAATGGAGACGACGAATCCATCGCGAGTGCTTCCAACGCGGGAATCGCCGCGGGATCTCGCCGGGCAAACAGCAATCGCGCCGCGGTATCGCGATGCCAACCGTTGGGATGCGCCAACTGCGCGACCAATTCCGTGGTCGATCGATCCGCGGGGGGAACTAATCTCGTCTGCCGTACGTCGACCGGCACGAGGCGATAAATCCGCCCGCGATCGTTGCCGCTCGTCAGATCGAGATGCCGCTTGATCTCCGGCGGCAGGCTATCGGGGTGTTCGATCACCTCGCGATAAACGTCCAGGATGTAGAGCGAACCGTCCGGCGCGTTGGCGAATTGCGCCGGGCGAAACCAGATATCGGTCGAGGCAACGAATTCCGCCTGGTCGTCCATCCGCGCGCCGATGAATTCCAATCCACTCCGGTTGAGCTGTTTGCGATGCACAATGTTACTGCCCACGTCTCCGATCACGGCCGTTCCACGGAGCAGTTCGGGCCAGGCGTCGCCGCGATAGATCGTCGCGCCGGTCGCGCCGGTGAAGTAACCGGCGGCACGACCGCCCCCCTCGATCGGTCCCGGCGCTTTGCCGGCGACGCGCAAATCCGTACGAATTTCGCGCCAACGCTCTACCGGGCTGCGGCGAAAGACCTCGGCCTGCGGGCCATCGGTGGCAATGCTAATGCGCGCTCCCGGAGCGGCGAGCAGCGGATTTCGCGCGACGCGACGCTCCTCGAACATGACTTGTTGCAAATGATCGCTATTCGAGCTGACGAACTTGTGTCCCCAATCGTCGAACGACATTCCGTGCTGCGCTCCGCCGCTCGTGGCCTCGAACTCCAGCGTGCGCGGGTCGAAGGCGAAATCGCGGCCGTTCACATTGATGCCCGGCAAGTCGGGGCGATCGGGCCGCGTGATCGTACCGCCGCAGGTGCTCGGCGAGCCATGAATGCGGTTGTCGAGGCCCCAACGGAAACTGTTCAACAAGCCCTGCACGTTGTGTTTGCCGAAGCCGGTGAAGATCACGCGGCTCTCGTCGGCGCGGCCGTCGCCGTCGGTGTCGCGGAGATACCAGATATCGGGCGCAGCACCAACGAACACGCCGCCATCCCAGCAAACGACCGCCGTCGGCCAGGAGAGCTGATCGGCGAACACCGTCGCCCGGTCGTACTTTCCGTCGCCGTCGACGTCTTCCAGCATCCGCACCTGGCCGAGATGCCCTTCTTTGTCCTCGGAATAGTCCCGCATCCCGACCACGAACATCCGCAATCGCTCGTCAAAGTCGACCGCCACGGGATCATTCACGAGCGGCTCGGCCGCGACAAGATCGATGCGAAACGGCGGCTGCACGGCAAAGGAACCGAGTGCCGCCTCGGGAGA
>CAZUBB010000087.1:7231-8042 GCA_964618485.1 uncultured Pirellulales bacterium | reverse complement strand
CCAAATACTCCAAGCAGCATCGCGCACACAACATATCGACGCGCAGGAAGTGGCGGACAACGAAATAGGGACATCCAAGACACTCGGGGGGAACGATCGCGAGGTGTGTCAGGGCGGCCGATTTATCGTAGCTGGAACGGCCATGCGTCACAACGCGCCGTAGCTAGGCCGGTTGTGGCGCCAGACGCGCCTGGTATCATTACGTACCAGGAAACACTTTGACTTTCCGCCACTTCCAGGCGAGGGCTTTGCGCGTGACACGATCGTGGGATGCGATCTACAACGAGGACTGCGTGGCCGGAATGAAGAGCATGGAGGCCGAGTGCGTCCATCTCGCTTTTGCCGATCCGCCGTTCAACATTGGCTACGACTACGACGTTTATCAGGACAAGCTCGCCAGCGAACGCTACTTCGACTGGTGCCGCGATTGGACCGCGGAAGTCGTGCGATTGCTTCGCCCTGACGGTACCTTCTGGCTGGCGATCGGCGATGAGTACGCCGCTGAACTCAAAGTCATGCTGCAACGCGAGCACGGCCTGACGTGCCGGAGCTGGGTGGTGTGGTATTACACGTTCGGAGTGAACTGCAAGTACAAGTTCAGCCGCTCGCACGCGCATCTGTTTCACTTTGTGAAAGATCCCAATCACTTCACGTTCAACCCGGAGGCGATTCGGATCCCCTCGGCGAGGCAACTGGTTTATGGGGATTCGAGAGCGAATCCGGCGGGCCGGTTGCCCGACGACACGTGGGTTTTGCGACCGCAGGACTTGCCCGAGGGCTTCCAGCCTGATGAAAACACCTGGTATTTCCC
>CAZUBB010000087.1:0-7221 GCA_964618485.1 uncultured Pirellulales bacterium | reverse complement strand
ATCGGCGACAGCCTGACGTCCACCACCTCGCCCACCTGGTATTTCCCGCGCGTCTGCGGCACGTTCAAGGAACGCGCCGGTTGGCATGGCTGCCAGATGCCAGAGCAATTGCTGGGGCGGATTATTCGTTCCTGCAGCAACGCGGGCGATCACGTCTTCGACCCATTTGGCGGCAGCGGCACCACGCTCGTCGTCGCCAAAAAGCTCGATCGCCGGTTCATGGGTTACGAACTGTCGCCGCAATATTCCGAGCGGATCAACGACCGACTCAGTAGGGTTAAGATCGGCGATGAGCTCGACGGCGCGCCCGAGCCTCTCGTCAGCGCCCCCAAGACTGCCGATGGACGTCGATTGGGGGACGTGGGTTCGATAGGTGTGAAGCGCACGCCTCGCAAACGCGCGGCCGTGAATGGCTCTTTGCTCTTTGACGCCAAGGATGCGTAGGCCCCGCCATGAATTTCGCCATCTGCAATGAGACCTTCCTCGATTGGCCCCACGAGCGGGCGTTTGAGTTTGCTCGGGAGTGTGGGTATACCGGGATGGAGATTGCTCCCTTCACCTTGGCGCGGGATGTGCGCGACGTGACCGAGGTGCAGAAGGCCGAGGTGTTGCGGTTGGCGGAGCGGTTTGAGATGCAAATCAGTGGCCTCCACTGGCTGCTGGCGAAGACCGAGGGGTATCACCTGACGAGCCCGGATGCCGTGGTGCGCAAGGCGACTTGCGACTACTTAAAGGATCTGGGGCGCTGTTGCCGGGACCTGGGGGGATCGGTCCTGGTGTTCGGTTCGCCGCTGCAGCGCAACCTTCTGCCGGGCGTGTCGCATGACGAGGCGACCGAGTTCGCGATCGAGGTCTTCAGCGGCGCAATGCCTGTACTCGAAGACCTCGACGTAACGCTGGCCATTGAACCGCTTGGGCCGGCCGAGGGGAATTTTCTCCTGACGGCCGCCGAAGCGGCGTCGATGATCGAGCGGATCGGCTCGCCGAATTGCCGGTTGCATCTCGATTGCAAAGCGATGTCGAGCGAGTCGCGGCCGATTCCCGATTTGTTGCGCGAGTACGCGCCGCTGCTGACGCATTTCCATGCGAACGATCCGAATCGACGCGGACCTGGCATGGGCGAGCTCGATTTCATGCCGATTCTGGAAGCCCTGGGCGAAATCGACTACCGCGGCTGGGTCTCCGTCGAGGTGTTCGACTATTCGCCGGGGCCCGAAGCGCTCGCGCGCGAAAGCATCGATTACCTGCGGGCGTGCCTCGACCGATTCACCACCTGAGTGGTGGGTGAAGTCGCGCGGGATGTGAACGCGCGTCACACGGGAGTCGTGCACAACTTACGGGGAAGTCTCGCGCGGGCCTCATCAAGTCCGCACGTTCGGCCGAGTTCCCCCCTCCTTTCCCTCGCAGGCGCACCAGGAACAAGGCCGCGCCGTCCGTGGGTCAGCCGCACTCCACGATTGACCGACAAACCCACGGACGGCACGTTTCCGTCATTCGACGACGTCGACGGCGCGCACTCGGCTCGCTAGCAGCGCCAAGCAGATCGCGCAGGAAAGACCGACGATCCAGGCCGAAATGACCGCCAGGTCGTGGTCGATCGGTTCTTCGAAGCCGCCGAAGATCAGGCGGCCGACGTAACGGATGTCGCGCCAGGGATTCAGCAGTTCCCAGTACCGGTCGTCGGTGGCGCGGCGCAGCGCGGAGGAGATTCCCCCGAGCAGCACGAACAGGCACGACCACGTGATGGCGATCGGCGCGATCGTCTGCAAGTAAGCCGACAGTGTGACGATCCAAATGCTCAAGACGACGCAGAGCACCGCGCCGTAGGTGAGAATGGAGACGGCGATCTCCCAGTTGTCGATCCAATAGTCGAACGACGTGGTGAACATGCCGTATTCGACGAATAGCACCAGCGCCGGCAGGCTAGTGAGCATGGCAATCAGAGCGCTCACCGCCAACAGCTTGCCGACGATGTAGTGCGTGCGATCGATGCGGCGCGACAAGTAAAACGGCAGGGCGCGCGTGCGAAAGTCCGAACCGACGAGCAAGCTGCCGGAAAACGCGAGCAGGATCATCACGATCAGGCTCTGGTTTTCCATGAACTTCACGTAGCCGGAATCGCGGGCCACGGCCGGTTGCATGTCGAAGCCGCCGATGCGCTTGAGGATCTCGCCGCGGGCTTCCTGGGGAATCGGGAATTGCGTCGTGCCGTAGATGATCGACCAGAGCACCAGGAAATTCAGCAGCCCCAGCGACAGCGCGAACCAATAAATCCGCCGCCGAAAGACCTGCAAAAACGCCACGCGTACGAGCGCGAAGCATCCCCACCAGGGAGATTCCAGCGCTCCCTTCCAGCCGTGGTAATGCGCGGTGTCGATGCCGATGAGGTTGGACATGGGCAGGCGGGAGGGCGAGTCTGGGAGTTTGGAGTACGGAGCTAGGAGTGGCAGTTCTTGCGTTCTTGCTGTGATGGCGACGATGGTGGTGCAGGCGTTTGTGTTTGGATTAAGTCGTTGAGGGCGCGCGGTCCGCCCTACGTTTTTTCGTTTGTTTCGCGTGTTTGGCGGGCAGTTATCCGGCGGCCTCGACGGCGCGCGCGGCGTCCGTGACGCGGAAGAAAAGTTTTTGCAGGTCTTCTTCGTCCGGGCGCATGTGGACCAGTTGGGCGCCGACTGATTGGGCGATGGCGAAGAAATCTCGCGTCGTCCATTCCGCCGGCGCCGTAACAATGGCCTCGGGGGCGCTGTCTTTCGCTTCGACGCTGAGCCCGGCCGCGATCAGCGCTGATACCATCGCTTGAGTATTGCCATTCCAGCCGAGTTGATAGCGATTCGTGGATCGCTCGCGGAGCGAGGCCATCGGTCCGCTGCGGATCACCGTGCCGCGGTGGAGTACGACGATCTGATCGCAGAGTTGCTCCACGTCGCTTAGCAGGTGCGTGCAGAGGATGACGCTCTTGCCGGTCTCCGTGATCAGATCTTCGATGAGCCGCAGCATCGCCGCGCGCCCGGCCGGGTCGAGTCCGTTGGTCGGCTCGTCAAGCAACAGGAGTTGCGGATCGTGGATCAGCGCCGCCGCCAGCTTGAGCCGCTGCAAGTTGCCGGTGGAGTATTCTTCCAGCCGGCGATAGCGCAGCTCGCCGAGGCCGACGTAGTTCAGCACCTCATGCGCGCGCCGACGGGCGTCGCGGTGGGGCATGCCGTAGAGATCGCCCGAGAGCGTGACGAACTCGACGCCCTTGAGCATCGGCACGACCGCCGCGGCCTCCGGCATGTAACCGACGCGTCCGCGGAGTTCGCGCGAGTGCAGGCGGATATCGCAGTCGAGGATTGTGCCGTTGCCGGCGTCGGGCGTCAGGAGGCCGAGCAGCACCTTGAGGAGCGTCGACTTGCCGGCGCCGTTGTTCCCCACCAGGCCGATCGTTCCCGGCTCCAGCACGAGCGTCACGTCGGTCAGCGCCCGCACGCTCCCATAACTGCGGCTGACGCGGTGGATGTCGAGCAGGGGCATGAGGCCGGGGAGTTTTCGGTTTTCAGTGTTCAGTTTTCAGTGGAGGACGTTCCCGCCCCCTCCAGCCTCCGGCCTAGCGCCTGCCGCCTGTTACTTCTTTCCCATGAGTTCCTCGACGAGTTTGGCGAGGAGGGCGGGATCGTCCTTCTTTTTCAGGTGTTCGATGCGGGTGGCAGGAATCTTGAGCTTCTCGAGGACGCCGTTGAGGCTTTTCCAGTGGCGTTCCCGGGCCTTTCCCTCGGCGAGGTACAGCTCGGTGACCAGTTCGCTCAGCCGCTGGAGGGCGATCTGATCGGCGTTGTCGTAGTAGTTCTTGATGATTTTCTGCTGATACTTGCTGTACTCAGCCATGGCGCGGATTCCTTTCCCCAATCTAAGTAAGTGCGGCCCGGCGGGGCGCATATTTTGCCCGCCCCGTTGATTTTAACGCGGAAGCCCCAGGCAGGCAGCCCATCGCTGGGGCGGGTCCGGTTCGGCTCTCGCTCGTCATCGGCGTTTCTTGACACCCTGCCGTAGACCAAACAGAATCAGGCTGGTGCAGATTTCGCCGCGAAAAGTGCTCAACATACTGGCAAGACATCAATGAAATATGCCTCGGTTCGCTCGTCGGCCCGTTTCCTGTTTGGCGTGGCGTGCCTGGGGATGGCCAGTTGCGGGACCTCGGAATACGAACGCCGGTTGAATACCGTGGGCCTGGCGGCCGCCAAGCAGGGGGCGACTACGGCCTCGTTCAACACGTTGCTCTACGGGGCCGGTCCCATTGCTGCCAACGAGGCGCCAACGATCCGCCTGCCGCAGGCCTTGTCGTACCCCTACGTCACCGGAGCCAACGACGATTCCTTCGGCGGCAAGCCAATCGCCGCCACGGAACTGCAGCCGCCGGGCATGCAGTTGCCGGGTTTCAAGGTCATGTGGCGAGGGTACAAGGCGACGCCGACGAACTCGAACTGGCCGATTTACGTCTATTTGTCCCAGCAGAAAGTCGGCGCTGGCGCCCCGTTGGCGGACGCCGTGATGGGGCAGCTCAACAAGGCCTTCCCCGGCAAGCCGACTCCCTGGGAGGATGTTTCGCTCATTGCCGAAGACGGTGTCACGCAGGTTCCCTGGAAGAAAACCACCGTGAAGGCCGATATGGCGTTCGGAGTGCCGCAGACGGAAATGCCGTCGACCGCTCCGAGCACGCTGACGTTCTATGTTCACTCGTCGAACGAATGGGAAGTCCTGGTCGGCTTCCGAGCGCCGGACGAGGTCGACGCCGATCTCAAGTTCACGACGGAACTCGCTGATCTGACTTGTGGAAGCGTGAAGACGGCGCCGTAGTAGATTTGTCCTGTATTGAATACGTTGTCTCGCGAGAGCCATGACCTCGCATGAGAATTGATGCGGCGCCAGGCTACAATACGCTCCTCGTCTTTCCCTTCTCGGAGCGCCGCCCATCATGCCTCAGCCTCTCACGCCGAAGCCTGGAAGTAAGTTCAAGCTCTCGGATTTCGATCCTGGCTACAAAGGGGACGACGACAAGGACGCGGCCGCGGCGGAATTGGCCGAGAATGTCGTCAAGACCGATGCCTTGGCGTACAAACTCTATGCCGAGAACCGCCGCGCGATTCTGATCGTGCTGCAGGGGATGGACACCTCGGGCAAGGACGGCACGATTCGCCACGTGCTGACGGGGATCGACCCGCAGAGCTTTCAAATCACCAGCTTCAAGCAACCGAGCATTGAAGAGCTGGATCACGGCTTCTTGTGGCGAATCCACATGGCCGTGCCGCGGAAGGGGAACATCGGCGTCTTCAACCGTTCGCACTATGAGGACGTCGTCGTGGTGCGGGTGTTGAACTTGATCGACCAGGCGGAGTGCGATCGCCGCTACAAGTACATCAACGAATTCGAGCGAATGCTCGGCGATGCGAAAATCACCATTCTCAAATTCTTCCTGCATATCAGCAAGGAAGAGCAGCTCGAACGGCTCAAGGCGCGGTTTAACGACCCGACGAAGCGCTGGAAGTTAAGCCCCTCGGACGTCGAGATGCGGAAGAGCTGGGACGCGCATCAGAAGGCGTATGAAAATGCGCTGGTGAACTGCAACACCGAACACGCGCCGTGGTACATCGTGCCCGCGGACCGGAAATGGCGGCGGAATCTGATCGTCAGCCGCGTGCTGCTCGAAACGCTCGAAAAGATGAACCCGAAGTTCCCAGAAGAGCACCCGGACTTGGATAAAATCGTGCTGGAGTGATTCAGTGTTCAGTTTTCAGTAGCCTACCTATTCATAGCGCAGGGCGTCGATGGGGTCGAGCTTGCTGGCGCGGCGGGCCGGGTAGTAGCCGAAGAACATGCCTACTGCGGCGCTGAAGGCTAAGGCGACGGCCGCCGCGGGGAGCGAGACGACGATCGGCCACTTCGATCCGGACGTGAGCGAGTTGATCAGCGTCATGATGCCGACCGACGCGGAAATGCCGAGCAGGATGCCGACCACGCCGCCAACGCTGGAGAGGAGCATCGCCTCGATCAGGAATTGACGCAGGATGTCGCGCGAGCGCGCGCCGACCGCCAGGCGGATGCCGATTTCCCGCGTCCGCTCCGTCACCGAAACGAGCATGATGTTCATGATGCCGACGCCGCCGACCAGCAGTGAAATGCCGGCGATGGCGGCCAGGAGCATCGTCATCACGCCCGTGATGATGCCCATGATGCTGGCGATCTCCGCCGCGGTGCCGACTTCAAAATCGGCCGCTTCGCCGGCGGGGATGCGGTGGCGTTCCATCAGCAGGCTGTAGGTTTCCTGCGCGGCGGCGTCGATCAACGCAGGAGAACGTGCCGAGGCCATGACGGCGTCGATATTATCGAAGCTGGAGCCTTGCAAACGCAGGCGGACCGTCGTGTAAGGGCAGAGGACGATATTGTCCTGGTCCTCGCCCACCATGTTCGCCCCCTTCGCTTCCAGGATGCCGATCACCGTGAACGGGATGTTCTTAATGCGGATCGTCTCGCCCAGTGGGTTGGTTGTCTGAAAGAGCTTGGCGACGAGCGTATGGCCGATCACGCAGACCTTGGCGCCGGACGTGATGTCGCTCTCTGTGAAGAATCCGCCGCGGGCGATCGGCCAATTGCGGACCGTCAAGTAGCTGGTGCCGACGCCCAACATTTCGTTGGGTGACCAGTTGGCGTTGCCGTAAATGACTTGCCCGGCGGTTCCCACGAGCGGCGAGGCGGCCATCACCGAAGGGCATTCGCGTTCCATCGCGCGGACATCGTCGGCCGTCAGCGTGACGACAAGCCCTTGGCGTGCGCCGCCGGAGCGGCCGGCGTTGGGAAAGACCACGAACACGTTGGTTCCGAGCCCCTGAATCTGATCCTGCACCAACTTCCCGGCGCTCTGGCCGATGGAGACCATCGTGGTCACGGCGGCGATGCCGATCACCACGCCGAGCACCGTGAGCCCCGCGCGCAGTTTGTTTTTGCGCAACGCTTTGGCGGCAATCCGTAGCGTGAGGAAAAAGTTCATTTCAGGGGTTCACCACGGAGGCACGGAGAGCACGGAGGGAGGAGCGGGAGGAATCGTTTTGAACCGCGGAGGCGCTGAGACGCGGAGTGATGAGTCAGGAGTTAGGAGTTAGGAGTTATTTCAGTTGCGATCAATTTGAACTTGCTGCTGTGCACGCATTACTCGCCGCTCATCTCTCCCTCTCCCCTCCGCGTCTCTGCGCC
>CAZUBB010000086.1:12896-17578 GCA_964618485.1 uncultured Pirellulales bacterium | reverse complement strand
CTTTGGAACATCCTGCCGGAAGAGCAGGTCTCCCACACCACCGACGCTCAAGCGTTCCAACCGCTCGATCGCGACCAGATCGCTAAAGAACTGCTGGCGGAATTGCCGCCCGGTTTCGAGGTGCATCAGACAGCGCACTACCTGATCTGCCACAACACCTCGAAGGCCTACGCGCAGTGGTGCGGGGCGCTTTTCGAGCGGCTCTATCTGGCGTTCAACACCTATTGGAAGCGCCAGCACTTCAACCTGCACGAGCCGGAGTTTCCGCTCGTGGCGATCGTTTTCGGCGACGAGCAGCAGTACTTCGCCCATGCCGAAAAGGAAATCGGTCCGGCGGCCAAGTCGATCATCGGTTATTACAACCTGCAGACCAACCGCATGACGATGTACGACCTCACCGGGAGCGGCAGCCTGCGGCAACCGGGGGATCGACGCTCGAACGCGGCGCAGATCAACCAGTTGTTGAATCGCCCGAACGCCGAGCGAACCGTGGCGACGATCATCCACGAAGCGACGCATCAGATCGCTTACAACTGCGGCTTCCACACGCGGCTGAGCGCCGTGCCGATGTGGGTCAACGAGGGGATGGCCAACTACTTTGAAACGCCCGACCTGAGCCGCGCCAAGGGCTGGCGGACGATTGGCGAGGTGAATCACTATCGCCTGGCGGCATTTCGCGACTACTTGCCGCGGCGCGGAGTGCGTTCGCTTGAGAGTCTGATCCTGGAGGACGGCCGGTTCCGTGACCCGCGCCAGGCGGGCGACGCCTATGCCGAGGCCTGGGCGCTGAACTACTACCTGCTCCAAAAGCACGCCAAGGCCTACCACGCCTACCTGGCGAAGATGTCCAAGAAACTGCCGCTGCTGCCGGACACGCCGGAGGAACGTCTGAAGGAGTTCAAGCTCGCCTTCGGGCTCGACCTGCAGGAATTCGACGAAGACTTTCTGCGGTATATGAGCCGGCTCAAGTAGGCAGAGTGTCGCGTAGGCTGCGATTTGGGTCTCTTCTGTGGCCGAGGTCTGTGACCTCGGTCGGGTGGAATCCATTGCCGCGTCTATCCCACCGAGGTCACAGACCTCGGCTACAGTCGAACTGGGCCCCGTTTTTTTGCCGTGACCGGCCGCAGTGGGCCAATTATGATAAATGGGGTGGCTGGGTGACGGCATCTGAGGAGCTTGGCATGCGCGCGGCGTTGATGGCGGTGGCGGTCGGTCTTTGCACGATGGGATTCGTTCACACGGCGCTGGCGCAAGGATTGCCTGGCGGCGTGATCCCTCGATTGACGTTGCGGCAGCACGGCCTGGAACGGGCCTGGGTCACGCAGGTCGACATCGTGCCGGGGCGGAGCCAGATCGCCAGCATGACGTTGCACAAGAATCTGTTTTTTGTGCAGTCAGACCTGGGGCTACTCCAGGCGATCGATGCCGAGACGGGGCGAACGATGTGGCGCACGCAGGTCGGCGATCGCAATCAGCCGAGCGTTGCTCCGGGCGTCAGCGATGACGTCGTTTGCGTCGCGAACGGCGCGAATCTGTACGTGCTCAATCGCCGCGACGGCCGCATCCGCTGGGAATCGCAGTTGGAGAACGCGCCGACCGCCGGGCTGACGGTGGGCAACGACCGCGTGTACGTCCCGTCGACCGACGGGCGGGTGGAATCGTATACCGTGACCGAGCGTAAGGATGGCAAGATCGTCGTGGCGGAGCCGCGGCAGAATCAGCTCTTCATGGGCGTCAGCGGAGTCCCCCAGACGCCGTGCTTGCTGACGCCGTTTGCGATTTCAGTTGGCACCGATTCCGGCTCGCTATTCACCTTTGCCCCGGGCGCGGTAGGCGCACTTTACAGCGTCGAAACGTTCGGTGAAATCCGCTCCGCGCCGGCATACTACAAAGGCCATATTCTGGTCGCGTCGCGCGATCAGTACGTGTACTGCGTGCGCGAGATGGAAGGAGACATCGTCTGGCGGCAATCGCTCGACGAACCGATCAACCAGAGTCCCGTGGTGATCGGCGACGTCGTCTACGCGGTGACGGAACTGAGTGGGCTGCATCAGTTGAACGCGAAGGATGGCGAAGAAAACTGGTTCGTGCCTGGCGTTTCGCAGTTTCTCTCGGCGGGGGCCAATCGGATCTACGCCGCGGATCGCCTGGGGCGAATTCGCGTCCTCGACGCCGCGACGGGCCGCCAGCTCGATGCATTGGCCACTGGCGGGCATCAGGTGAAGTTCACCAATACGGAGAACGATCGCATTTACCTGGCCTCCAGCAGCGGCGTCTTGCACTGCCTGCGCGAGGCCGCGCTGACCGACCCACTCGTGCATCATTCGCCGCCGCCCCCGCGCTCGCCGGAAACTCAACAGAAGCCGCTCGAAGGTACGACGCCGGCGGCGCCCAAGGCGCCTGCCGCGGCCGCCCCGGCCGATGATGCCGCCGACGAGGATGCCGCGGCGGAAGAAGACGCGGCTGCGGGTGACGACGAGGCCGAGGATGCGCCGGCGGAAGACGAAGCGCTGGAAGGGTTTGGCGAAGAATGACACCGCGGCGGACGTGGCGACCGACTGCATTCGTCGGTTAGCGCGCGGATGACGTCGGACTCCGGGCGCTGACGCTCCCGGCTCTCGGGAGCGGTTGTTGCGCCGCGATTAGGCACGCCAGCGGAATTCGCCGCCGACGATCGTCGCCGCTGCTTTGCCCTTCAGTTCCCAGCCACCGAACGGCGTGTTGGCGTTCTTGCTCTTGAAGCGGCTGGGGGAGACCTGCCACTTGGCTTGCGGGTCGATGAGCGTGATGTCGGCGACTGCGCCGATGCCGAGCGTGCCGGCGCTCAGACCGAGGATGCGCGCGGGATTCGACGAGAGCTTTTCGATCGCTTGCAACCAACTGAGATGACCCGGTTCAATTAGTTTGGTGACGACGAGCGCCAACGTGGTTTCGAGGCCGACTGTGCCGAACGGAGCCAGGTCGAGATCCTGCATTTTCTTTTCTTGCGCAAGCGGCGCGTGATTCGATGCGATGACGTCGATCGTGCCGTCGACCAGTCCCGCGATGCAGGCCTCCACGTCGCGCGCGCCGCGCAGCGGCGGGTTGGTCTTGAAGTTCGGATCGAACGCGCGGAGCGATTCGTCGGTGAGCGTGAAATGGTGCGGGGCGACCGCGGCCGTCACACGGACGTTACGACGCTTGCCGCGGCGGATAATCTCCACGCCGCCGGCCGTCGAAACCTGCGCGATGTGCAACCGACCGCCCGTGGACTCGGCCAGTGCGATGTCGCGGCTGGTCATCACGTCCTCGGCGGCGGCCGGCATCGGTGAAAGCCCCAGCACGAGCGAGACCAGGCCGTCGTGCATCACGCCAGGGCTGCTTTTTTCCAGTACGGCGGAGTGATTGAGGATTGGGCGATCGAACATCAGCGCGTATTCGAACGCGCGGCGCATCAGTTCGGGGTTGAACACGGGATGTTCGCCGTCACTGAACGCGACGACGCCGGCTGCCACGAGTTGCCCGAGCTCGGCCAGTTCTTTTCCTTCGCGATTGCGGCTCACGCAGCCAACGACATGTACGCGGCAATTGCCAGCCAACTCCGCCTGGTGCTGGATGAATTCGACCGTGGCCTCGGTGTCGATCGGGGGTTCGGTGCTGGGCAAACAAGCGACCGCGGTATAGCCGCCGGCGATGGCCGCCGCTGTGCCCGAAGCGATCGTTTCGTCCTCTTCGCGCCCGGGCTCGCGCAGATGTACGTGCATGTCGATCAAACCCGGCGCCACGATCAGGCCCGAGGCGTCGATCACCACATCGTCGCCGGAGGGCGCCACGTCATAGGCGACGATGCGGTCCTCGTCGATCAGCAGATTGCCGACGCGATCGAGCTGTTGCGAAGGATCGATCAAGCGGCCGGAGGAGATCAGGGTGCGGGGCATGGTTTTTTTGGGTATTCCGTTTTCAGTGTTCAGTTTTCAGTGGGAGGAGAAAAGAAGAAAAGGAGTAAAGGAGAAAAGAATGAGGAAGCTTCCGGATTTGAACTCCTGGTGGCCGACGAGTTCGTCGTACTCCGTTCTTCGTGCTTCGTACTCCTAACTCCTGCCCCTCACTCCTGGCTCCTGGCTCCTGAATCCTCTTGCTGCGCCGCCCTTCTGCGATCGAGCCATTTGCCGATCCAGCGCTTCTTGCGGAAGTAGACCAGCATGCCGATGGTGACCGCAACGCAGGCGGCGAGGCAGGCCGGGTAGCCGTAGTACGCACGTAATTCCGGCATGTTCCAGGGGGAGGAGTCGGGGTCGAAGTTCATTCCGTAGATACCGACGATAAACGTCAGCGGCATGAACAGCGTGGCGATGATGGTGAGGACCTTCATCACCTCGTTGGTGCGCTGGTTGACCATCGAGAGGTACATATCACGCAAATCGGCGGTGACTTCGCGATAAACCTCGATCAGGTCGATGAGCTGCGCCGTGTGATCGTAGCAATCGCGCAAGTGGACGCGCGTTTCGGCCGTGACAAGCTCCGTCGTTTCGCGCATCAGTGCATTGAACATCTCGCGGTGCGGCCACACCGCACGTCGCAGCAGGAGGAGATCCCCCTTCACATCGTGGATCATCGACACCGTGTGGTCGTCGCTGAGGTTCAAGATGTGATCTTCGAGCGCGTCGATGCGCTCGCTGACCAGTTCCAACACGGGGAAGTAC
>CAZUBB010000086.1:11982-12878 GCA_964618485.1 uncultured Pirellulales bacterium | reverse complement strand
TCGTCGCGTCCAGCAACACGTAGGTAAGGTAGTCGGGTCCATAGGAACGCAGCACGCCGCGGCTCCGCCGAATGCGCTCGCGGACCGAATCAAGGCAGTCGCCCGGCCGGTCCTGGAACGTCAGCACGAATTGTTTGCCAAGAAACAAGCTGAGCTGTTCGCTGTCGAGCCGGCCGTCGCTCCCCGGCATGCGGGCGACGACAAACAGATGCTCGCCGTACTCTTCCAGCTTGGCGCGCTGATGGACATGCACGACGTCTTCGAGCGCCAAGGGATGCAGTTGAAAAAGCCGCCCGATCGACTGAATCACTTCCGTGTCGCCGAGGCCGTCGACATTGACCCAAACGACAGGGAATTGCGTCAGCAGCGGCGCAATGGTCTGGGCGTGATTCGACGTAATCTCGCGCTCGATGAACTCGTGCGGTCCGTACGCCATGACGTAGACGTTCGGGGGATGCGCGCACGGGTCGGCGACTAACGTCCCGGGCGCGGCCCCTACTTGCGTGCGCCGCTGAATGCGCATGCGCCGCCGTTTGCGTCGGGAAGGCTTCGAGCTCATGGGGAAAAGTATGAACTCGGAACCGGCAACGCGGAAGTGGGCGGGGGAAGGCGGGAATGCGGAACGATGAATGATGAACGATGAACAGGGAGACCTGCGGTCGGGGTGGTGGCTTGGTCAGGAGACCAAGCCACAACAGAACAGGGAGACGCCGGCGCATCGGGCGCTGACGCTTCCGGCTCGCTGGTCTGGCAGGGCCAGGTCGTTAGAAGACGACTTCGAGGCGGCCGACGATGCCGTCGAACGTGAGCGTGTCCGTGGCGTTGAGATAGTTGCCGGTCTGGACGGCGTTAATGTATTCGCCGGTCGTGACCGTGTTGAACCAGGCGGAGAAGTG
>CAZUBB010000086.1:11704-11968 GCA_964618485.1 uncultured Pirellulales bacterium | reverse complement strand
CGCGGTGAATCGGACCAGCACCCTGCTGATCGGCTGACTGAAACCGACGCCGAGTTCGATCTCGCCGATCGGCACCGTGCGATCCTCTTCCAGCGTGATGAACGCCTGCGTGGCGGGGAGCGTGTTCGATTGCGTGTAGCTGGCGTCGAACTTGCCAAACAGGATGTCGAGCATCGACCGCCCGTAGAGCAGGAAACCGCCGCCGAAGGGGCGCGTTTCACCTTCGCCGCCGACGCGCAGGCCGACGCCGGTGAAGTCGATACT
>CAZUBB010000086.1:0-11692 GCA_964618485.1 uncultured Pirellulales bacterium | reverse complement strand
GACGATGCCGTCGAGGCTAACGTTCGGACGGCGCCAGATCTCGCGGCGATAGTCGAGGTCGACCATTTGCATGTTGATGTCGTACTGCGCCGAGGCGCTCTGGCTGTTGAGCGCCGTGTTCGCGAGGCCCGGGGCAGTGACGAGCGAACGGATTACGTTCGGCGCCGTGGTGGAAACCGTGCTCGAGGCGTCGCCGTCCCACTTGGTGTAGGTGCCGATCACGGCCGAGAGATTGTCCAGCACCAGGATGCCGCCGACGCGAAAGCCGATGGCGTAGTCGGAGTTCAGCGTGCCGAGGGCGCCGACCGGCTGGGCCGAGGCCGCGACACCGTCGACGGGGACTGCGTAAACGATGTTCGCTCCCGCTCCGGCCTGCAGGTACAACAACTCGCCGAAGAGACCAAAGCGATATGACTGCGATTGATTGATGTCGCAATACGCACTGCCGGCGCCGCCAGGCTTTCCGGGGGCCGCTGGCGATTGGCCGAAACGAGGGCTTCCCGGCTGGCCGGTGTAATCATTGAACGGCATCCGATTGGCGTCGACGACTTGCGGGCCGTATTCGTCGAGGACCACGACCATGTCATCGGGCACGCCTCCGGGTGGCGACGTGAATCGCGGGCCGACGGCCGATTCGGAAAGCCCACTCGCGCGGTAGGGCTCGCTGCGGGTGATGACGCCGCCGGTCGATTGCGCGCTCACGCTACGCGCCGCGAGGAGCGAAAGCGAGACGGCGACGGCCAACCACCCATGGCGCGGCATAACGATCCCATCCTGGGAACAGGCGCAACGAGACCCAACGCTGGGTTTCGAGCGGGGTAAGTACCAGAACCGCCCAGGGGGAGCAAGGGGAATCGGCAATTTTCGCCGGTTGGCCGGTTCGCTGAGCGCGAGCAGTCGTTTCCGGCGAGCGCGGGATCGCATAGACTTGCGGTTTACCAGCGGAAGATTGCGCGAACCACCTGGGAGAAATCACCATGTTGTTGAAATATGTTCTGGCGGCGGCGCTTACCCTGGTTTTGGCCGGCGACGATGCGGCGAAGAAAGTCGAGCCGCGGAGTCTGTTCAATGGCAAGGACCTGACCGGCTGGCACGCCGATGTGCCGGAGCATGACGGCAAGACGGACCCCGCGCCGGTGTTCATCGTGCGGGACGGGAACCTCGTTAGCCTCGGTTCCCCGGGCGGGCATCTGATTACCGACGATGAGTTCGAGAATTATCGTCTCGACGTGGAATACCGCTTCGCCGGCGAGCCGGGCAATTGCGGCGTGCTGGTGCATGCCTCGAAGCCGCGGATGCTGTACGACATGTTCCCGCAATCGATCGAAGTGCAGATGCACCACACGAACGCGGGCGATTTCTGGTGCATCGGCGAGGACATTACGGTGCCGGACATGGAAAAGCGCCGCGGCCCGAAGGAGAACTGGGGTGCGACCGAAGGCAAAGAACGGCGCATCTTGAACCTCACCGACGGCTCCGAAAAACCGGTCGGCGAATGGAACACGATGCGGATCGAATGCTTCGGCGACGAAGTGAAAGTCTGGGTCAACGGCGACCTGGTGAACCACGGCACGGGCTGCACCGCGAAGAAGGGCCAACTTGCACTGCAGGCGGAGGGCTCGGAGGTGGAGTTCCGGAAGCTGGAGTTGACGCCGATTGAGTCGCTGAGCGATTGAAGCAATCAGCGAACGACGCGGCCGCCCCTGCCGAAAGTGCGTTGATACGGACCCTGCGGTTGGCTCCTGGCGCTGACGCTTCCGGCTCGCTAGAAGCATTGCGCGGCGCTCAGCCTAGCCCCAGCGTCGCGAGCAGCTCATCGAGTTGTCGATAATCCGGGACGATTACATCCGCGCCGGCGCGGATCAGGCGTTGGCGTTTCCATTCGTTGACGCCTTGACGGGTTTCTTCCTCGCTAGCGACGCCGATGGCCACGCCGCCGACGCGGCGGATTTCTTCGATTTCGACGAAGCCGTCGCCGAAGCCGAGGACTTCGTGCCCCGCGAGATTCATGTCGCGGATCATCTGCTGGATGATCAGCGCCTTGGAGAAATCCTGATGGCGATCGAGCGCACCGTAGACGTGTTCGCCGAAGAATTCGCTCATCCCGAGCGTGGCGAGCTCGTCCTTCACGTAGTGAACATCGGTGCCGCTGGCGAGATAGAGCGGGAGGCCGCGCCGGCGCAGGGCTTCCAGCAATTGATGCGCGCCGGGGACGGAAGCGAGTTCCGCGGTGAGTTCGCCGCTCTTGAGCGCTTCAACCCGCGCGCCGACTTGCTGCCAGAGCAGCTCGTGGTAGCGGTGCTTGTATTCGAGCGGATCGCGCGGCGAGCCGCCGCGGGCTTTGACCTCGTTGGCCAACTGCATCATCTGGTAGATCGTCTGCCGGCCGTTGAGCCGCATGACGAATTCCTCGACCTTCTCGTGCAGTTCGTCGCGGGACTCGCCGGAGCCGGTTTCCGCGAGGACGTCGACCATCATCGGAATCATCGTCGCCTGCCAATTACGGCGGATCAGCGACAAGGTGCCGTCGAAATCGAACAGGACGGCGCGAAACTGGCCGCGCGGGAAGTCGGGGCGGAGGATTTCGATCGTTGCAGCGGAGCTCGTCATGCGGCAAGGACTCGGAAGGGTTTGCGGATGAACCGCTCCAATATCGAGCCGCTTGTCGCGACGAACAAGGGGCACTGCGGCCGCCGTTACTTCTCCACATCCTCCGGAAAAAACTGCTGCCAGGAGCGGAATCCGCCGCTGAGGTTGCTGACGTTTTCTCGGCCGCGTTGGCGGAGGATGCGTTCCGAGATGTAGCCCCGCTGGCCGACGGCGCAGTACGTGATGATTGGTTTCTCGGGGGGAATTGTTTCGAGCCGCGCGCGGAGTTGGTCGATCGGCACGTTTTGGGCGCCGGGCACGTGTCCCGCGGCGAACTCGGACGGCGCTCGCACGTCGAGCAGGAATGCGCCGGCGTCGCGCAGCGCGGGAACCTCGGCCGCAGTGACGACGCGCGTCAGGCCGTGCAGGACGTTCGCCGCTTGAAAACCGGCTTGGTTGACGGGATCTTTGGCCGCGCCGAATTGCGGGGCGTAACAGAGTTCCGCCTGTTCGAGGTCGAATACCGTGGCCCGCATCTGGATGGCCATGGCGATGACGTCGATCCGCTTGTCGACCCCGTCGGCGCCGACGGCTTGAGCGCCGAGGACGCGGCCGGTAGGGCGCTCGAAGAGGAGCTTGAGCGTCATCCGCTGGGCGCCGGGATAATAGTCCGAGTGATGGAACGGATGCACAAAGACGACCTCGAAGTCTTCATGCAGCTTTTTGCCCGCACGGATAAGGGCTTTCTCGCTGAGGCCGGTCATCGCCGCGGTCTGATCGAACACGCGCACGACGCTGGTCCCTTGCGCGCCGCGGAAGCGGAGACCATCGGCTGGCCACGGCGCGCGATGCAACTCCGCCGCGAGGTGATCTGCCGCCAGGCGGCCTTGGCGATTCGCGGGGCCGGCCAGCGGGATCTGCGTCTTGCCGCCGAGGACCGGTTCGGTGATTTCGATGGCGTCGCCAACGGCGTAGATCGCGGGATCGCTGGTTTGCAGATGCTCGTTGACGCGCACCGCGCCGCGTTCGTTGAGCTCCAGTCCCGCGGCTTGTGCGAGAGTGGACTCCGGTCGCACGCCAATCGCCAGCAGCACGAGATCGGCGTCGATCGTCACGCCCGAGTTGAGCGCCACCTGCACACGTTGATCGGCGAGCGGCTTAAGTCCGGCGACGCCGTCGCCGAGGTGCAGTTCGATTCCTTTCGCGCGCAGCAGCGCATGAATCGGCGCGACCATTTCGGCATCGAGCGGCGGCATGACTTGCGGGAGCATCTCGACGAGCCGCACCTGCATGCCGCGATGGACGAGTTGCTCGGCGACTTCGAGACCAATGAAGCCGCCGCCAATGACCGCCACTTCGCGCGCACCGGCGTGGACCACGGCCTTGATGTGGTCGACATCGGGAATGTTCCGCAGGCTGAGCACGCGAGGGTGAGCGGGGCCGACTTCCGCGAGCAACGGCGCGGGGCGGATCGGCGCCGCGCCGGGAGCAAGAATCAGGCGGTCGAAACGTTCCTGATACTCGCGGCCGGTCGCCGCTTCGCGAATGGTGATGTTTCGTCGCTCGCGGTCAATCGACAGCACTTCGGCGCCGGTCCGGACATCGAGATTGAGCCAGCCTTGGAGTCGATTCCCGCCGGCAACCAGTAGTTTGCCGCGGTCGGCGATTTCACCCCCGAGATAATAGGGCAGCCCGCAGTTGGCGAAACTGGCGTAAGGACCGCGCTCGAAGACGATGATCTCGGCGTCTTCCAGCAGGCGGCGACACCGTGCCGCGGCGCTGGCACCCCCGGCGACTCCGCCGACGATGAGAATTCTCGGCCGCTCCATGTGCGTCTCCCCTGCGTCAAAGGACCGGCAGCCGACCGGCGGCTGGTACGGTCACTTTACGGGAGACGGAACGGGCGGAAAAGTGTGCGAGACCGCACCGTGCTGGCGCAGCTCACGCCGTTTTTCCGGTCACTGAGGCTCTCGCTCGCTGGTTTCGTAGCACGGGCTTAGTGGTTGAACAGGAATTCCTTCGTGTTCAAGAGCGCCCAGAGGACGTCTTCGTAGGCTTGTTGCTTGTTCTCACTCTTTTCGAGGTGCGCCAGGGCGACCTGCAGTTCTTCGGGAACCGGCGGCCGGGCGTAGACCCAGAGGTAGAGGTCGCGGACCTTTTCCTCGTGCGTGCGGGCCGTGTCGGCGGCCAGCTTGGCGGCGCGTCCGTTGGCGTCGGAGAGCTTGCTTTGCACCTCAGCGGAGTTCAGCAGGTGCAGGCTCTGCGCGAGGTTCGCCTCTTGCGAGCGTTCGCATTCGCAGGCGGTGTCGGCCTCCGGCTTGCCGAAGACGGTGAGGAAGTACGTGTTCGCCGCCGTGTCCGGAAGTTGCACCGCCTTCGTGCCGAGCGGCAGACCGGTGAACTTGGTTTGGCTGCCGGTCGCCACGTCGATAGCGTCGAGCAAAGATTCCGCGGTCAGACGCCGCGGGTAGTAGCGAGAGAAATTCTGCTTGTCGCTGGCGTTGTACTCATTCGGGATCGAGCTGAGTTGATAGGTCGACGAACGGCAGATCGTGCGCACGAGATCCTTCATGTCGAAACCGCTGTCGATGAAATGACTGGCCAGGGCGTCGAGCAACTCCGGGTTCGACGCCGGGTTCGTGACGCGCATGTCGTCTTCGGGATCGACCAAGCCGCGGTTGAAGAAGTGCTTCCAGTAGCGGTTCACAAGGGCCGGCGCAAAGAAGCGGTTATCGCGATCGGCCATCCAGTCGACGAGCAATTGGCGCGGATCTTCTTCCGGCGCGATCGACTCCGCCAACGTGTCGAGCGCCGTGGCCGGAACTTGTTCGCCGGTCTTCGGGTGCGCCATCGAGGCCTTGCCGTACTTGTGGTAGATCATCGGCTCTTCGGGAACTTGCCCATCTTTGCGCCCGACGCGCGAGAAGAACGCGGCGAAACCGTGGTAGTCGCGCTGGCTCCATTTTTCGAAGGGATGGTGATGGCAATGGGCGCACTGGATACGGAGGCCGAGGAACAACTGCGCGGTGTCTTCGACCTGTTGCTCGGTGGTACGGACTTCGCGATACCAGGCGACCGGCGGGTTCTGGCCGATTTCGCCCGAGGCGGCGATCACGGACCGAACCAGTTCGTCGTATGGCATGTTGTCCTGGAACGCCTGGCGGAGCCATTCGTGAAACGCAAAGCTGCCGCGCGTGGCGTTCGGAGAACGGCGCTTGTTGCGAAGGATGGAATTCCACTTGTTGGCGAAGTAATCGGCGTAGCTCGGGTCGTCCAGGAGCGCGTCGATGAGCCGTTCGCGCTTGTCGGGGCGAGCGTCGGCGATAAAGGCCTTTACTTCGGCGGGAGTCGGCGTTTTTCCGGCGATATCGAGCGAGACGCGGCGGATGAACGTGGCGTCGTCGCATACCGCCGAGGGGGGCATGCCGAGCGATTGGAGCTTGTCGAAGACGAGCTCGTCGATGAAGTTGCGCGCCGGCGGCAGTGTCTCGACCGGGGCGCCGAGCGGAATTGTGGCGCGATAGACGGCGACCTGGCCCTGGTAACGGCACATGACCGCGACGTCGCCGGCGAGCTTGAGCGTTTTGACGAGTCCGGTCATGGAGACTTCGGACATCTCGGTGTCGTTCGGCGTGAACTGCGTCATCCGCGTCACGTCTTCCACGCTGCCGTCGGTGTAACGAGCGAGGACGACCATTTGCTGTTCCGATTCGCGGGACAGCACTCGCTTCGGCGGGAAGACTTCAATCGACGCGACTTTCGGGTCGCTCTCGCTACCGTAGGGCATGCCTTGGGCGATCCAGCGCCGCATCAGGCGGTACTCGTGCGAATCGGCCTGCATTCTTTGGCCCCCGCCGTGCGGCGAGGCGTTGATCGGCTTCGTGAGCAGCAAGCTGCGATCGGGCGCGGCGGGAAAGACGCGGCGGCCGCGCGATTCCTTGACCAGGTGCTCGTAGTCTTCGGGGGGCTCAAAGCCGAGGAGCGAGAGCTTGAAGCCGTTCTGGCCGCTGGCCTTGCCGTGGCAGCCGCCGCCGTTGCAGCCGAGCTTCGTGAAGATCGGCACGATTTGATTCGGGAAATTGACCGGTACGTCGGAGGAAATACCCTCGACTGCGATCGGCAGGGTCGCCGTTTCCGCTCCCACGAAGGCCGCCGAGATGGTCGCCTGGCCATCGGCAAGCGGCGTGACCAGTCCCGTGGCGTCGATCGACACAATTCCTGCCGGTTCGGCAGAATAAGTCGCTGCGCGGCTCAGGTCGACCATGCGTCCATCGCGAGCCACGCCGGTGACCAGTAATTGTTGCCGTGCGTCCTGGCCCCTCAGGCGCGGCGTTTCTCCCTCTGGCAACCCGGCGCTGATTTGCAGGCGATCCCAGGCAATATCTGGCGTCACCGATGCGGCTGTCTCCAGGCCGAACGTCGTACGGGCCAGCAAGGGGCTTCCGAACAGCAGCACGGCCACGGCAAGGCGCCGAGCGATCGAGCCAGGATGAGGCATGAGTATCCTTCCTGCATCATGAACCAGGTGGGAAACGGCCAGGCGGGCGCGCCGGCCTCCGCCCTCGTCGCGCGGGGGTCCGACAGCCGCATTATGATATGTTGATGCGTTACGCATCAATACCCGGCGATGGATTTCCCCTGGGTATTTGACGCACCGCTCCCTGGCGGGTCGCTGCTTCCGGCGGACAATGAAGGGTCGCGCTCGGGCGTGTAGGAGGCGACTCCGTCGCCGACGGCCGCGTTTCCTCATGCGGGGTTTTCTATATATGTCTTCCGTTGAATCGGCGACGGAGTCGCCTCCTACAGGCCAGCTTCCGCGGGCGATGCTGAAGCCGAAGAAGGCGAATCCGTTTTATGCGCGGCATCCTTGGGTGCTCGATAGCGCGATTCAGTCGTTCCAGGGGGATCCGACCGACGGCGCGCCGATTGATCTTTTCTCCGATAAGGGAAAATGGATCGCCCGGGGGGTTTTCAATCGTCGCAGCCGTATTCAAGTGCGGCTGTACTCGTGGAAACCTGGAGAGCAACTCGACGAGGCGTTTTGGCGAGCAAGGCTGACGCGGGCGATCGCGCTGCGAAAGGACCTGGGGTTGGATGACTCGCGCGCGGCGGCGCGGTTGGTTTTCAGCGAGGCGGATGGGCTGAGCGGGCTGATCGTCGATCGGTACGGCGATCAAATCGTGCTTTATTTCACGGCGCTCGCAATGGCCCAGCGCGGCGAGATGTTGGCCGCGATTCTGGATGAGCTGTTGCGTCCCGCCGGCATCTCGCGACGAATCGATCCGTCGCTCGGCGCCACCGAGGGGATCGAGCTGGCCGACGGGCCGATGCGTGGGGTGATTCCAGAAGCGCCGGTAGAGATTGAAGAAAACGGACTACGATTCCATGTCGATCTGCGGGCCGGTCAAAAGACCGGCTACTATCTCGATCAACGGGACAACCGCCGCGTGGCGGCGCAATACCTGCGCGGACGACGCGTGCTCGATATGTTTTGCTACACCGGCGGCTTCAGCCTGGCGGCGGCGAAGCTGGGCGGCGCGAGTGAGGTCATTGGTGTCGATTCCAGCCGCCGCGCAATCGAGGCGGCCGAGGCCAACGCGGCGCTCAACGGCATCACGCAGGCCAGGTTCCAGGTCGGCGAGGCGTTCAAAACGCTGGAAGATCTGATTGCGGCCGGCGAACGTTTCACCGGCATCGTGCTCGATCCGCCGAAGTTCGCCAAGGGACGCAAGTCGCTGGAGCAAGCGTTACGCGCGTACCACCGGCTGAACCGTTTCGCGCTTGATCTCTTGGAACCAGGCGGGATTCTCGTCACGTGCAGTTGCTCGGGGCATGTGACGCCGGACGATTTTCTTTACATGCTGGTCGGCGTCGCGCACAAGGCGGGGCGCGATTTTCAGTTCCTGGAACGCCGCGCCGCGGCGCCGGATCATCCGACGAGCGCGGATTGCTTGGAGGGGGATTACTTGAAGTGCTTTATTTGTCGCGTTAGTTAGTTACGCGCAGATTGCGCGAAGCATGCTTTACTCCGGGCGCTGACGCTTCCGGCTCGCTGCGGAATCTTTTCGGACGCTGTATGAAGCCATGTCTTGCTCAGGTTTCGACGCTGAATGCTTCCTTCGCGCAGGACGTGGAGGATTACGCCGCGGGGGCGTGCCGGCGCATCGAAGTTTGGTTCACCAAGCTGGAAGACTTTCTGCACGAGCACTCGCTCGACGACGTACGGAAACTGCTGGCGGAGCATGACGTGGCGTTGCCCGTCGCGGCCGGGCAAGGTGGCCTGCTCACCAGTCAAGGAGAAGCTCGGGCGGCCGCTTGGAAGCTGTACGATGAGCGCCTGTCGCTTTGCCGGCAGTTGGGAATCGGCGTGATCGTCGTGCAGGGGGACGTGCCGCAGCCGTTTGGCCAGCAGGAGTTGGATCGGCTAAGTGTCTCGCTGGCGGACGCCGCGCGCCGGGCCGCGGATCACGGTGTTCGCGTAGCGCTGGAGTTCCAGGCCGACGCCGCGTTTCCGAACAACCTGCAATCTGCCGCGGCGCTGGTCGAGGAAATCGGCCATCCGGCGCTCGGACTCTGCCTGGACGCCTTCCATTTTGCCACGGGGCGCAGCAAGACGGAGGACCTGGCGTACCTGGGCCCGCACAACCTGGTTCACGTCCAGTTGTGCGATTTGTCGGACCGCCCCCGGGAATTTGCCGCCGACGCCGATCGGATTTTGCCCGGCGACGGGGATTTGCCGCTGGAATCGCTCGTCGAGGCGTTACGGCGAATCGATTATGCGGGGGACGTGTCGGTGGAACTGTTCAACCCGGTCATTTGGCGAATTTCCGGTCGCCAGTTCTCGGAAGTGGCGATGACTGCCCTGCGCAAGGTGCTTGGGCAGGCCAGTATGCAATAATTCTCAGGGATGAAGCGGCTTTAGCGGCGTTCCGAGATTGCGGCGCCGCGCTGCTCTCCATTGCGCACGTGGTGCGCGCGACGACGCCTCGATCGAGTCTCTTAAATTGCTAGATGCCATGGCACATCCACAGGCTGACCGTAATCTGCTGTTTGGGATTCTGGCCCTGCAGATGGACTTCGTCTCGCGGGACGGGCTTGTCACCGCGATGAACGCGTGGGTCTTGAACAAGGACGTCGGGCTGGGGGAACTGCTCGTCGAGCGAAGCTTGCTCGACTCCGACCGCTGTTCGCTGCTCAACGCCCTGGTCGAGGAACACGTCAAGCTGCACGGCGGTCTGCAACAAAGCCTGCATGCGCTGAGCGCGATCGACACGGTCGTCGAGGAGCTGCGGTCGATCGCTGACGGCGACGTGCAGGCCAGTCTCAATGGGCTTGCCCATCAAGTGACGATGGCGGTGCACAGCACGATGCCGCTCACGGCGGCGCGGTCGAATGGAAAATCGAAATCGAATAGCGCCGTCGCCGAGCCGCCGCCGGCTTCCGTGGCGGCCAAGGCCAAGCGCGTGTCGCGCTTTGAAGTGTTGCGCCCGCACGCCGGGGGCGGGTTGGGCGAAGTGTTCGTTGCGCGAGACACGGAATTGAATCGCGAGGTGGCGCTCAAGCAGATTCGGCCGCGGCATGCCGACAATCCCGAGAGCCGCGCGCGATTCATGCTTGAAGCCGAGGTGACCGGCGGGCTGGAGCACCCGGGCATCGTGCCGGTTTATGGCCTCGGGTCGTACGACGACGGGCGTCCTTATTACGCCATGCGGTTCATTCGCGGCGATAGTTTGCAGGACTGCATTCGCCGGTTTTTCGCCGCCGACGCCAATCCGCTGCGCGATCCGTGCGAGCGCGCCTTGGCGTTGCGCGAATTGCTGGGGCGATTCGTCGATGTCTGCAATGCGATGGAATACGCGCATAGCCGTGGCGTGCTGCACCGCGATTTGAAGCCCGGCAACATCATGGTCGGCAAGTATGGCGAGACGCTTGTCGTCGACTGGGGGTTGGCCAAGCCGGTCGATCTGGAAGAGGAAGCAGCCTATCCCGCCGAAGGGGCCTTGCGCCCCATGTCGGCCACCGGCACGATGGAAACGCAGGTGGGGCGGGCCGTCGGGACGCCGGCGTATATGAGTCCCGAGCAGGCGGCCGGGCGGGTCGATCAACTTGGCCCCTTGAGCGATGTGTACAGTCTCGGCGCGACGTTGTACGCGCTGTTGACCGGCAAGGCCCCGTTCGAAGGAACCGACGTCGGCACGACGCTTCAACGCGTGCAGCGCGGCGAGTTTCCGCGCCCACGCGACGTGAACGCGACCGTGCCGAAGCCGCTTGAGGCGATCTGCCTGAAGGCGATGGCCACTCAGCCGGCCGAACGGTATCAATCGCCGCAGCAGATGGCCGGCGATATCGAACACTGGCTCGCGGACGAGGCGGTCCCGGCGTATCGCGAAACCCTGAGCGAACGGCTGGGGCGCTGGACGCGGCGCCATCGGGCCATTGCACAAGCGAGCGTGGTGGCGCTGATTGTGATCAGTGTGGTTTCGCTGGTGGCCAGTTATTGGGTCAACAACGCCCGCCGCAACGAGGCGATCGCCCGCGCCGCGGCAGAGAAGAGCTTTCAGGACGCCAAGAACGCCGTGAATGAGTTCTTCACGAAAGTGAGCGAGGAAAAACTGCTCGACGTGCCGGGCCTGCAGCCGTTGCGGCGGGAACTGCTTCAATCGGCCGAACGGTACTACACGGGCTTTATCCAGGAACGTTCGGACGATCCGAACTTGCAACTTGATCTGGCGGCCGCGCATTATCGCGTCGGGCGGATTGCAGATGAGATTGGCACCAACCAGGCGGCGCTGAAGTCATTCGACAAGGCGCTTGAGATGCAGATGACCGCGGCAGCCGATCCCGCGGCGCCGGTCTCCGTCATGGAGGACCTGGCGAACACTCATAATGCGATCGGCGAAGTGCTGCTCGAATCTGGGCAGCTTCCCGACGCGGAAGTGAGTTTCAAGAAGGCCCACGAACTGCGCGACGATCTGGTGAAGCGCGTCGATCACGACGGACGGATGCGCCGCAAGCTGGCCAACAGCATGAACAACCTGGCCGCCGTGCAGGCGATGATGGGCAAGCCGCAATCGGCGGTGACCGAGTTTGAATTGGCCCTGGC
>CAZUBB010000085.1:7184-17580 GCA_964618485.1 uncultured Pirellulales bacterium | reverse complement strand
GACACCGAGCCGAATTTCCTGTACATCAACAAGGGTGACGGCACGTTCCGCGAGGTGACGGAAGAAGCCGGTCTCAAGGGGCAGTTCGGCGGCTTGAACTGCAATCATACCGATTACAACAACGACGGCTTTGCCGATGTATTTATCCTGCGCGGGGGATGGATGATGGAGCACGGGCAACATCCCAACTCGCTGTTGCGCAACAATGGTGACGGCACCTTTACCGACGTAACGTACGAGGCCGGTCTGGGCGACGCATGTTACCCCACGCAGACCGCGTCCTGGGCTGATTTCGACGGAGACGGCGACCTCGACCTCTATATCGGCAACGAGCTTTCCTTGCGCGTAACCGCGCCGTGCCAGTTGTTTCGCAACAACGGGGACGGAACCTTCACGGACATCGCGCGCCAGGCCGGCGTCACCAACGACCGCTACGCCAAAGGCGTGATCTTCGGAGACTATGATCACGACGGCCGCCCCGATATCTACGTCTCCAACCTGGACGCCGACAACCGGCTGTACCACAACAACGGCGACGGCACGTTCACGGATGTCGCGTCGAAACTCGGCGTCGTCGCGCCGTACGACGGGTTCCCGACCTGGTTCTGGGATTACGACAACGACGGCGTGCTCGATATCTACGCCTCGGCCTATTCGCTCAGCGCTGGCCATCTCGCCGCAGACCTGATGGGACAAGAGCAGTCGCTCCAGACGCAACGCCTCTATCGCGGCAACGGCAAGGGCGGTTTTGAAGACGTCACGGAGCGCGTCAAGCTCGATCGCTTGAATGCCCCCATGGGGGCCAACTTTGGCGACCTGGACAACGACGGCTTTCTCGATTTTTACCTCGGCACGGGACGCCCTGACTATTGGCAGCTCATGCCCAACGTGATGTTCCACAATCGCGGCGGCGTGGATTTCACGGACATCACCACGGCGGGCGGCTTTGGTAGTTTGCAGAAAGGGCACGGCATCGCCTTCGTCGACACCGACAACGATGGTGACCAGGACGTTTTCTCGCAGCTTGGCGGCGCTTATCCGGGCGACAAGTATTTCAACGCCTTGTACGAAAACCCCGGCTTTGGCAATCGCTTCCTGACGGTGAAGCTCGTCGGCGTGAGAAGCAATCGCGCGGCGATCGGGGCCCGCATTCGCGTCGATATCCAGGAAGCTGGCAAGACGCGGTCGGTTTATCGCCACGTCAACAGCGGCGGATCGTTCGGCGACAATCCATTCCGGCAAACGCTCGGCTTGGGTCGGGCCGAAAAGATTGAGCATGTGGAGATCCTCTGGCCCACGACCGGAAAGACCCAAACGTTCACGGACGTTCCGCTCGACGAGCAAATCCGCATCACGGAAGACTCGCCGAAATGGGAACCGATCCACGTAAAGCCCCTCACTCTGGGTGGGGTCGCGGAGGCAAAATCGGTCACGACCAAGCCACGAGCGTCGTCGACGACCGCCAACCGTTAGGGGGCCTCCAGGCACGTTCCCCCCGGAACTCGATCGCATTGCCGGCGAACTCACGCCGCCAGCAAAACTTCCCACGCCGCCGACTCGCCTTGACCCACCCCCGGGACGGCCCTACTCTTCCACCCGCCGTCTAGCCAGTTTGCGCCCGCCCGACGGCGCCGGTCCCCGTTCCGGACCGGATTCCTCGACCGTTGATCCATCGCCGTGGGAGCCGTGCATGAAGCCCGTCGCCGACGTTGTGAGCCCCTTGCTCGAAGTCCCGCTCTTCGACACCCAGCGCCAGCACGCGGAGTTGCGTGACGAGCTGCTCGCCGCCCTGACGCGCGTCTGCGACTCCGGCCGTTACATTCTCGGCCCTGATTGCGCCGACCTGGAAAAATCACTGGCCGCCTATTGCCGCGTCCCGCACGCCCTCGGCTGCGCCTCGGGCAGCGACGCGTTGCTCCTGGCCCTGATGGCCTGCGACGTCGGCCCCGGTGACGAAGTGATCATGCCGAGCTACACGTTTTTCGCCACGGCCGGCGCCGCCTGGCGCCTCGGGGCCCGGCCGGTGTTCGTCGATATCGATCCGCTCACGTACAACATCGCCCCCGCGTTGATCGAAGCCGCGGTGACGCCTCGCTCCAAGGCGATCATCCCCGTTCATCTCTACGGCCAATGCGCGGAGATGGCGCCGATCATGGCGGTCGCCAAGAAGCACGGCCTGACCGTGATCGAAGACGCCTGCCAGGCGATTGGCGCGGAGTACCACGGCCAGCGCGCCGGCGCGATCGGCGACATCGGCTGCTTCAGCTTTTATCCCACGAAGAATCTCGGCGGCGCCGGCGACGGCGGATTGCTGACCTGCAAGTCGAACGACTTCGCCGACAAGATGCGCATTCTCCGCGTGCATGGCGAACGCCAGCGCTATCACCATCAACTCGTCGGCTTCAACAGCCGACTCGATTCCCTGCAGGCCGCATCGCTCAACGTCAAGTTGCCGCATCTCGATCGTTGGACCACGCGCCGTGCCGCGAACGCCGCTCGTTACCACGAGCTCTTCGAACGCGCCGGCTTGCACGAGCAGATTCAATTGCCGACCGAGGCCCCCCACGGCCGCCACGTCTGGAATCAATACGTGATCCGTGTCCCGGGCGGTCGCCGCGATGCGCTTCGCGAACATCTGTCCGCGCGAAAGATCGGCACGCAGATCTACTACCCAGTGCCGCTGCACTTGCAGGAGTGCTTCACATCGCTCGGCATCGGCCCCGGCTCGCTCCCCGAGACGGAACGCGCCGCCAAGGAAACGCTCGCCCTGCCGATCTTCCCGGAACTCACCGCCGAAGAACAGCACGCCGTGGTCACCGCGATCGCGTCGTTCTATCACCACGAGGCCACCTCGCGCCCGGCCCCGCCGCGCCCAAAATTCCTCGACGCACCGGCTGCAAAGCGGGAACCGCAACACTAGCCCGTAGCGTCAGCGAGGGAAAGCGGACATCGTCTCCTGCGCGACAAGTTCCTTCGCGGTAAGTTTGACGAAAGTTGCCTGCGGCTGGGGCAATGAAGAAGTTTGTTGGGGCGTCAAACATCTGGGGCATCGTTAAAGCATGCTGAAACGATCACCAAAGCCCCAGTAATCTCGACTCAAAGTAGCGTGCATTTCGTGCCCCTGCCCCAGGCGCCCAAACTCATTTCGAACATGCGCGACGCCGACGTGCATCGCGACTATCGCTAACGCGCCACGGACTCACCCATGAAAAAGCTCGTCCCGCTCTTGGTCTTCGCCATCGCCGCGCTTGCCGGCGATGCGTCCGCCCACATCAATGAATTCACGGTCAAGCTGCCGCCGCAATTGGCGACGCTCACCTACGAAACACCAGGCTTCATCGGCGGCGATCTCGGTTGTTCTGCGAATCCGAACGTGTGCGAGTTCGGCCTGGAAATGGAGATGGCGTTTGCCATCGACGAACTCGGTCTCGCGCAGGCCACGGTCTCGCAGGTGGAAGTGCACGGCAACGCCGCGGCTCTGATCGCCCACCCGGAGTTTCATACTTACCTGGTCAACAGCGCCAAGTCGCTCTTTGAGAGCGCCGACTTCGCCGTCGAGCGCGGCCCCGGCGAGTATCAAACGAACCTCGTCGGCCCGGCTCTGATGGGCGATGCGCTGCGGCTCGAATTCGACCGCGCAAAGCTGATCTCCCTCTCCGGCGGCCCCGACTACCGCCCTGTCGACGGAGCGAAACTCACCTTCTCCTACGCCGTCCCCGAACCTAGTACGATCGGCCTCGTGATCGTCACCTGCGCAACGGCCCTCGGCTGGTACGCCGCAAACCGCTTCCGCCGCCAGCCGCGGTAGCCCAAGTGCGCGACCAGCGCCGCTTCCCGCCTGCCGGGATGGTATAATCACCACACCGGCAACCCTGGCCCCGGAGCATCGGCCCATGGCTCACGTATTGCGCGGCATCATCCACGGCCGCACGGTGGAACTCCAATCCGACCCCGGCCTCCCCGACGGCCAAGAGGTCGACGTCAAACTCTCTACGCCGCCGCAACAACGAACTGGCGAAGGGATCGTCCGATCCGACGGCATCCTCGTTGATGACGCCGAATGGGATCAGATCATGGAAGAGATTCACCAGCAAAGAAAGCTGGAACGTCGCCCCCAACTCGATGGCTGGGACGAGGAATGAGGTACCTATTGGATACGAACACCTGCTCAGCTCATATGCGCAGGCCTGGCTCGCTCGCCCATCGCCTCCTACAGCAAGCAGCGAATATCGCCGTTCCTACAATTGTGCTTGCGGAACTTTATGCAGGAGCCTACCAACGGCCCAATTCCGCAAGGCTGCTCAACCAAATACGCGAACTCGTAGACGAGTTTGCTCTGCTGGACTTTGACGCTCGCTGCGCGGCCGAGTTTGGCATCGTAAAGGGAGTGCTTCGTCCAAAAGGAATTAACATCCCGCCGCTTGACTTGGCGATCGCCGCGGTCGCCCTCGCCCACGACCTCACCCTCGTCACGCACAACACCGCCGATTTCCAGGCGATCCCTGCACTACGGCTCGAGGACTGGCTCGCCCCGTAGCTTAATTCTTCTCCGCCCCCCCAGCCCCATCCGGCGGATTCAAGCTCTTGCGCAAGAATCGCGCTCGCTCGATGTTGCGGTCTGCGGTGTTCAACTCGCCGCCGGTGATCTTCTGCAGGTGCGCCGGCTGCGTGTAGATGAAGAGCTTATTGACCGTCGGAATCTCCAGATCGCGGATCAACCCTAGGTTGATGCCCATCCGCACGCTCGAGAGAAGCATCATCGTCTCCTCCGAGCTGATCGTCTGTGCCGTTCGCAGGATTCCATACGCCCGGCTCACGCGATCGTGCAAGTTCTCGTGGCTCTCCTTGACGAGAAACTCCCGCGCTTTGCGTTCGTAATCGATAATCGTCGGCACCACGTCGCCGACCTGCTTCACCAGATCTTCTTCGGAGCGCCCCAGCGTGATCTGGTTGCTGATCTGATAAAAATCCCCCATCGCCTGCGAGCCTTCTCCATACAGCCCGCGCACCGCGAGGTTGATCTTCTGCAGCGACCGGAACAGCTTTTCTAACTGTCGCGTAATTACCAGCGCCGGCAGATGCAGCATCACGCTCACCCGCATGCCGGTTCCGACGTTCGTCGGGCAAGCGGTGAGATAGCCGAATTGCTCGCTAAAGGCGTACGTCACGCCCGCCTCGATCAACTCATCCACCTGCCGGATTTGCTCCCAGGCCGCCTGCAGGTCGAGCCCGCTATGCAGCACCTGAATCCGCAGATGATCTTCCTCGTTGATCATCAGGCTGACTTGCTCGCGGACGTCAATCGCCACGCCACGCGCCCCGTCCGCCTCGGCGTGCTCGCGGCTAATGAGATGCCGCTCGACGAGAAACTGCCGATCCAATCCCGGCAATTGATCGACGTTGACGTACAGCAGTTCGCCCGCGCGTTGCATGCCGAGCATATGCCCGCGCAGCGTCTTCTCAATTTCCGCGCGGTCCGCGGTCGTGGCCTTCGTGACAAACGGAAACTCGGCCAGATTCCGCGCCAAGCGGACGCGGCTGCTGATGACGATGTCCGACTCCGGGCCGACGCCCCGCAGCCATTCGCCGTTCGATTTCGCCAGATCTTCCAATTCCACAGACCGGTCCCATTCAAAATGCCGCAACGGCTCTCGCCAGCTCCAGCGTGCCCCGACCCACGCCTGCATTCAATCTCGCCTACTCTGGCGAGGCGCCTTTCCCCTCGACGCGGCGAATCTCGTCCCGTAGCTTGGAGGCCCGTTCGTATTCCTCGCGCTGCACCGCTTCTTTCATTTCGCGGCGCAACCGAATCAGGTCGGTCTGCCGGTCGGTTCCCCCCTGCAGCTTCTGCGGCCGGCCGTCTCGCCATGTACGTTCAGCAACAGAGGCTCCAACTCCTTGGCGAAGAAAACGTAATCGTGAGGGCAGCCGAGCCGCCCCTTGCTGCGAAACTCGAAAAACGTGATCCCGCACACCGGGCAGGCCCGCTGATCGAGCTTCGCCAATTCCTCCGCGGTTTTGCCGACTTCCAGTTGCTGGCTGAGCTCACTGGTCAGCCCCGCCCCTTGGCCCGGCTTCGGTTCCGACTCGGTCAGGTATTCCCGCGCGCACCCTTCGCACAGATGCAACTCTTGATGCTGGCCGCCGGCTAACTCCGTGATATGGAACGTGGCCGGCTTTTCACAACGTTGACACTTCACCGACATGCCTCGCGGTAAACGCGCTCACGGCGCGCACGCCTTGATTTCACCGAAGGGATTCTAACAACGGCCGGGGGGGTGTCAAGCACGGCGCACGGCCGGCGCATCGTCGTAAGCTAATGCCCTCGCACGGGATGCGCCTCTCCGTCGGCGCACGTCATGGCGGCCGTGCCGGGGCATGAATGTCCGCCGCGCGGTAGAGCACTCTTGCCGCCGGCCGCGCGGCAAAACTCGCATCGCGAGATTCGCATTAGCCCTTTCGGCCGGATACAATTCGAGGATTGCCCGCCCCGCTTCATCGCAAAGCAGCCATTCTATGCCATCACGCGCCGCCGCATTGTCCTTCCTGCTGTTCCTCGTGGCCGGGGCGGAATTCGTCTCGGCTCAGGATAACCGTATCCGGCAACTCCTGGCGTCAGCCGAAAAATCTCTCGAATCGCGCGAAGTCGATACCGCGCTCCGCCTCACCAACGACGCCCTTGCCGTCGCACCCAAGAATCTCGAAGTCCTCACGTTTCGCTCGCAAGTCCACGCGGCAAAGCACGATTATCCCGCGGCGCTCGCCGATCTTGATGAAGTCATCGAGATGGCCCCCAAGTGGGTTGCCGCTTATGACGCCCGTGGCAAAATGCGATTTCAGGCGGGCGACTTCGCCGGCTCCGTGGCCGATTTCGACAAATACCTCGAACTCCGCCCGCAAGCGGCCGACGCCCATTGGCAGCGCGGCATCTCGCTCTATTACGCCGGCGAATACGAGAAGGGACGCGATCAATTCATCGCCTACCAGAAGGTCAACGACGCCGACGTAGAGAATTCCGTCTGGCAATATCTCTGCAACGCCAAGGTCGTCGGCAACGAACAAGCGCGGAAGGAATTCCCTGTCACCGGCGCCGACCCGCGGGTTCCGCTGATGAAGGTTTACGACCTGTACGTCGGCAAGGGGACCGTCGAGGACGTCGTCAAGACTGCCCAGGCGTCTGGCGCCAAGCGCGAAGAAGCCATTCGACGCGATTTTTATATGAACCTCTATCTCGGCCTCTACTACGTCTCGGAAGATCAACCCGACAAGGCGCTCGAGCACCTGAAGCTGGCGGCGAATCCGATCCACGAGCTGACAAACTACAACTACATGTGGCACGTCGCCCGCATTCACGCCAAGCTGCTGAAAGATGCGCAGGCGGCGAAGACGGCTGAGCCCAAGGTGAGTGTGGAGCCCACCGAGGCGAAGCCCAAGTGACGTCTGCGCCGCCGACATGCCCGAGCTGCCTGACATCACGGTCTACCTCGAAGCGCTCGCGCCGCGCATCGTCGGTCAGTCGTTAGAGCGGGTCCGAGTCAACAGCCCGTTTCTCGTCCGCACCTTTGAGCCGCCGCTCGAAACATGCTTCGGCCGGCACGTGATCGCCCTCCGAAGGCGACCACTGGATGGTCCTGCACCTGATGATCGCCGGCCGCCTTCATTGGAAGCCGCCGGGCGTCAAACTTGTCGGCAAATATCACCTCGCGGCTTTTGACTTCTCGGAGGGATCGCTCCTCTTCACCGAGGCCGGCACGAAGCACCGCGCATCGCTGCACGTGTTGCAGGGAGATTCCGCGCTCGCGCAGCACGATCCCGGCGGGCTCGATGTCATGACGTCATCGTTGGCCGAGTTCGCGGAAAGTCTCCGTTCGCACAGCCACACGCTCAAGCGTTCGCTCACCGATCCCACGCTCCTCTCCGGCATCGGCAATTCGTACTCGGATGAAATTCTGCACCGCGCACGATTGAGCCCTTTTCTGAATTCGCAAAAGCTCTCCGACGCGCAAACCAGGTCGCTGTACGAAGCGATCCGCGCCGTGATGACGGAATGGATCGAACGCCTCCGCGCGGAAGCTGGCAATGAGTTCCCGGAGGGCGTCACCGCCTTCCGACCGGAGATGGCGGTCCATGGCCGCTTCGGCCAGTCGTGTCCCGTCTGTGGCGCGCCGGTCCAGCGCATCCGCTACGCCGACAACGAAACCAACTACTGCCCCGGCTGTCAAACCGCCGGCCGAGTCCTCGCCGACCGCTCCCTCTCCCGGCTCTTGAGAGACGCGTGGCCGAAGCATCTCGATGATTTGTAGCGCGGCGACTTAGTGCGATCCCAGGTCTTCCTGCCCTACGGAGTCGCGCGCCGCGTGTCGAATATGTGCGATCAACACGAATGAGCCTTCTACGACGAACAGTATGCGGAACCTACCCGCGCGCCGACCGAATAGAAGTTCCCGCAGCTCTATTTCCAACTCAGGCGATTCAGCGGCCAAAGCGCAACGCATCGGCATGCGTTCGAGTGTGGCAATTTTATTCTCAAGCTGTTTGACCCAGCGGCGCGCAGCAGCGTCAGCTTGTTGCTCCTCGAACCAGCGCAAGACACCCTCGATGTCGCGTTCCGCCTTGGCGGTCAATCGGACGTCGTATTTCACGTCAGTCGCCAGTAGCGACTCCGTATTTCTTTGCCAAACGCGATAGCGCGGGACGGGCCGGTTTCGTTCGACCAGCCTTGATGTCGGCCAGCCCCTCGCGGATCGCAGCGAGCGTCTCTTCGCGCTCGTTGCGCGCCGCCGATTCTACGAGTTTCTGGTACGCGGCGGCGTCCTGCACGACGACCTCGGCCTTGCCGTTCACCGTCAGCACGAGCGGCTCTCCGGTGCGATGCAACTCCCGCAAAAAATCGGCGGTCTGTCGCTTGAACTTGGTGAGCGAATCGATACCGGAAGCAAGATTGAACATAGCGGAGTCCACAAACATCGAATTGCGTGCTAATTCAATGCTAGCTCGCAATGCGGATCACGACAAGCGTCGCCGTTGCTCGCTCACTCCGCCGAGTTCGCCGCAATGCCATCCGGCCGCTGGACGTGCAGCACGATCGGTCGCGAGGTCTGGTTTCCCTCCACTTGCGCGATCGCGTGGAACGGCCGGCTCGTGTCGGGCACCCATTTCTCCGCCGTCAGAAAAATCTGCCGTTCGGATTGTCCCTCCGGAATCAGCACACCGTTGAGGCCGATATTGTCGACAATCACGCCATGCGGCAGATTGCCGACGTCGAACTGAATCTTGCCGTCGAAGCCGTTCCGCTCCACCTTGAGCCGCGCCGCGACCGTAGTGCCCGGGGCGATCGTGACGCTCTCCGCAGCGAGATCGTCCGGCAACAACTGTACGATCACTTTCGGCTTCTCGCTCAAACCGATCTTTCCCCATCCCGGCAATTCCTTCACGACGGGACTGCCGGCCACGATGCCGCGCGCCACGATCTTCACCTGCGCTGCGTTCTCTTCTGTCGGCGCCGGCGCGTCCGCCGCGGCGTTGATCACCGCTTGCGCCGAATTTAGCCCGGCCTGAATCACCAGCGGTTGCGTCACGCTGAAGCCCGGCGGCAATCCCGCGATTTCGATCGCCACTTCGTCGTCAAATCCGTCGATGCGATCGAGCGAAACGTCGAACGCCTGCCCGCTCCCCGCGGCGATCGTTGGGTTCGATGTGCCGACCGAAACAGTGAAGTCCGGCTTTGGCTCGCGAACCGTCAGCCGATAAGCAAAGCGGTCGCCGGACATTCCGCGGACGTCGGTCACGCGGACGAGATAATCTCCCTCGACCGGCGCGGTGAAATAAATCTTCGAGTCGGTCCCCAGCTTCCGCTCCGCGTCGTCGTCGTTTTCGTAGTTCAGCGCGAACACCGGCAAACCGTTCGGCACTAAGCTTGCGCCGAGCGGCCGCGGTTCGACGATGTAACAGGCGTCGTAGATGGCATGGGCCGTCGGCGTGGTATCGAAGTATCCGCGCCGCCTTCCCTGGGCAGTGTAAAACGCCATGTCCGAGTCAGGCCCGCGCGGCATGTGGAACAACCGGCAGACCTCGCCGCCGACATACAGGTACTGATTGAGATGCATCTCTTCCCAGTTCTTGACGCGAAAACCTTCGGCGTTGGAATCGGTCGGGCGGAACTCAATGTTGGAATCACGCACCGCCTGCAACAACAAACGCGGCGCGGGGCGTCCATCCGATAAGAGTACCTCGATCTTGGTGTCGATCGGCGAACCTCGACGCTCGGCGTTGGTTTCGATGATCCACTCCTTGCCGGCCGCCGAGTGAAAGCGAAACAGATCAACGTCCGTTGCGCTCTCGGCGCGAAAGATCTGGCCGCCCACGGTCACCGGCGCAGTAACGAGCGTGGCGTTCG
>CAZUBB010000085.1:5711-7174 GCA_964618485.1 uncultured Pirellulales bacterium | reverse complement strand
CCGAGTCATTCGGCTCTTGTTACAGCGACTCCGGAAGTTCCCCAATCGCGACTTTCAATTCGCGGCGCGCGCGGAACATGCTCGTATCGAACGCGATTGGCGCCTCGCCCATCGCACCGGCCGCCACCTCGACTGACGCACCTTCGGGCAGGTTGTGTCCCAGCAGCGCGACGCGCGTCGTCGCATTCGCCGGCACGCTGAGCGGATAGCAACCGGTCACGTAGGGCAGCTTTCCGACGGTGAGACGGTAGAAGTGCTTTTCCGATCCCGCGGCCGCGAGATCTTTCACGCTCACGCGATAACGCCCGGCGCGCTCGGCCTGATAGGCAAAGAGCGGATCGGGTTCGCCATCAAAGTCATTGCGACTCGCGACGAGTCTTCCGGCATCGTCCGCGACCGTCAGCACGGCGTTCAATTCCGAACCAAGTTGCTTCGCCGCGAGATCGAAGACGATCATATCCCCGGCCGAGGCGTCGAAGGTGTAGTCATCTTCGTCACCTGGCGCCGCGATCGCGCCCCATACGCCGAGCGGCAACGCCGTCAGATGCTCCAGGGATCGCAGCGCCGCGGTCTCCTCTTCGGTCTGCTGCGGCAAGTCGTCGACGTGCAACGTGAGTTGATTGCTTTCGCCCCCCGGCCCGGCGACCGAAAGCTGAATCGCACCGCGCGGCAGATCGCCCGGCGCCGTTACGTCAACCGTCAGTTCGCCCTCGCCACGCGCGGCATCGGCGGAGATCGCCACGTGCACGCGTGGTTCAGCGCATTTCACCGCGTCGGTGCGCGCCAGGTGCTCCCCACGCAACGTGATCCGCGCCGTTCGCCCGCGCTCGATCCCGCGCGGCGTTACGCTCGCCAACGATGGGACAGGAAGCGGTTGCGGCGGCAGGACTTCGCCGGTCTCTGCGCGATAGCGCGCCACGGTCCCGTCCAGCCGCGCCACGACCAGCGACTGGCTGTCCGGGGCCATCGCCAGCGCCACCGGCCAATCCGATTGTTGTTCCAACAACTGTTGTTCTACACAAGTATCGGCCTTCCACACCTTCACGGAGCGATTTTCCGCGGTACTGACGAGGTATTTCCCATCCGGCGTATAAGCCAACCGCAACACCGCCCCCTCATGCGCATACCGCGCATGCAGCAATGGATTCGTCCCTTCTTTCGCGCCGGGGCCGATTTCCCAGATGCGAATGCGATTGTCGACGCCGCCGGCGGCCACGCGTTTTCCGTCGGGGCTGAATGCCACGGCGTAAAGTTCCAGCAACGATTGCCCCAGCGTGTCGAGCCGTTCACCGCTGGCGACGTTCCAAAGCTTCACCGTGCGATCGCCACTGGCACTGGCGAGAATCTGTCCATCGGGGCTGAACTCCAGGTCATACACCGCGCCGTTGTGGCCGGTCAGCGTGCGCAGCGGTTGGCCAGTGGCGAAATCCCACAGAAGGATTTGGTGATCATATCCCGCCGTG
>CAZUBB010000085.1:0-5701 GCA_964618485.1 uncultured Pirellulales bacterium | reverse complement strand
GAGCGTCGTGCCGTCCGGGCTGAGTACGGCGTCGTAAAGACAATCCTTGTGCCCGCGCAAAGTGCGCACCGTTGCACCGTCGGCGACATTCCACACGATGACTTCGCCGAACAATCCTGGCTCGCCTCCGGCCGCCAACAACTGTTGGCCGCCGGCGATGAATTGCAAACTGTTTGCGTTGCCCGGCAGCCCGGATAGCTCGCGCGATACCGTCTGCGTGGCCGCATCGAGAATCCGCACGGCGCGATAACCACCGAGCGCCAACATCGTCCCGTCGGGCGAAAACGCCGCTGACTGCAAAGTCTGCCGCGCCGGCGCCAGCAGCTTGATTTCCGGCGTGACAAGATTCGCCGGATCCGGCGGCGCGCCGCTCGGTCCGCGCGCGCCGGCGGCGACCCAGGCGACGAGCGTCGCGATCTCCTCGTCGTTCGGCGCTTCGTTCCCTTCCGGCGGCATGGCCGGCTCCGCCTTGCCGCTGAGTACGCGTACCAGCAGGCTCAAATCGGGCTGCTCCGCCGTGACCACGGCGCCATGTTCGCCGCCCGCGAGAAGCCCCTCGTACGACTCGAGCGTCAGCTTTCCTTCGCGATCGGCATCGTTGTGGCAAGCGACGCAGTATTTGTTGAAGACAGCCGCCGCGGCGTTATAGTCGGGAGCGTCGCCGCGCACCGGCGCCGCGCCCAGCAGTGCCGCAACAAGCGAGAGCATCACAGTTCGTTTCATTCGTCGATCGCCGCCCAAAGAGTAGTTCAACTATCCACCTCACGCCAATTCGCCAACCGCAACGGAAAACCGAGCTGTCGTATGCGCTCGAAATGCGCGGTGTTTCCGGAGACTAACACCAATCCATGCTCGACCGCCGTGGCGGCGATCATGGTATCGGCCGTACCGATGGCGATGCCGCGCGCCAATAGCTCCGCCTCGATCTTTCCGGCGAGTTGAGCTGTGTCGGCGCCAAACGCAATTACTTCGTCGTTGCTCAGTGAATCAAGGAACTGCGTCATTCGCCGCGTCATGCCCATCGGCCAGAACCCGCGGACGATTTCCATCACGGTTACGGAAGAGAACGAGAGTACGCTCCATTGAGCGCGATACTGGCGTTCGCGCATCGTGATGGCCTTACTTCTAGCCTTGTAAACTTCGGAAAGTGTATCGGTATCGAGTAATGACTTATTCATTTGGCGTACCCATTGGCTGTCGTCCTCGCAATTCCATCGCCACGCGGACGATTTCGTCCACGACTTCTGGCGCATCGTGAAATAAACCCAGTGCGGGATTCGACGGATCGTACACGAACGGCTCATCGTTTGATGTCGGTTGCACTTCCGGCGACGCAGGCTTTCTAAGCTCTGAGCCTAAGATCGCATAAAGTTCTTCCTTGGCATCTTCCGGCAGGGCTTGGATGATCGGAAGGATCGCGTTCAACTCCGGCGCCATGGTCGCCTCCTCGGTATCGAGTGAACTAACTTAAACAAGTCTGATCGGAGCAACTAATGGTTAAACAAAAACTCCTTGCTGCTCAGCACGCCCCAATAGACGTCTTCGATCGCTTGCCGGCGTTCCGCCGCCGGCGTTTCGCGCAGTACGGCGACGATCGCGTCGCGTTCGGCGTCGGTCGGCAGGCGGCAGAGCGCCGCGAGGTACGCCGCTTTCACGATCTCTTCGTCCGGCGTGTTCGCGGCGATCAGTTGATCGATGCGATTCCCCGCCTGCGCGAGCTTCTCATTGATGCCTTTGCCGTTCGAGATGTGCAGCACCTGCACCATGCTCGGCTCTTCGGTCCGCTCGCATTCGCACGTGATCACGCGTTCCGGACGCCCGAAGGTCTTCAGGAAGTACGAATCGACGTTGGAATCGGGTAGTTGCAAGGCGCGCCAGCCGTTGGGATAACCAGGAAACGGTGTTGGCGCACCGCTGACTTGCGAGAGGGCGTCGAGCATCACTTCCGCCATGAGCCGGCGCGGGTAGTAGCGCGAGTAGAATCGCGTCTCCGCCGCGTTTTCCGGCAACGGTTTGCTGCTCCGCTGATAGGCGTGCGATTGCAGAATCGTGCGCATCAGAGCCTTGAGGTCGAACTTCTGCTCGATGAGATAGGCGGCCGCAGCGTCGAGCAGTTCGGGATTGCTCGACGGGTTCGTGAGTCGCATGTCGTCCACGCTTTCCACGAGGCCGACGCCAAAGAAATTCGCCCAGACGCGATTGGTGATCGAACGGGCGAAGTACGGATTCTCCGGCGACGTGAGCCAGTCGCTCAGGTGTTCGCGCCGGTCGATGGCCGATTCGAAATCGATCGCCTCGCCGTCGAGCGGTTGCGGGCGCTGCGGCTTTCCCGTCAGCGGCTGAGCGAGTTCGCCGGAGCTCGCGGCGAAAACCGTGCTGCCGCCGCCGGCCTGGCCGTCCTTGACGCGCACGCGGGCCAGCAGGTTGGCCATCGCGTAGTACTGGCTGTTGGTCCACTTCTCCATCGGATGGTTGTGGCACCGAGCGCAGTTGATCGACATGCCAAGGAACGCCAGCGAAACCGTTTCGGAGAGATCGGGCGGGTCTTTATGTAGCACATAGAAATTCGTCGCGCCGTTCTCCAGCGTGCTGCCGCTCGCGGTGACGAGACGTCGCGCGAACTCGTCCCACGGCGTGTTGGCCGCGACGTTATCGCGCACCCAGTTGTAGTACGACCACATCGCGTTCGGTTGCAGGCTGGCGCTATTGACGAGAAGCAAGTCGGCCCATTTGTAGGTCCAGTAATCGACAAACTCGGGCCGCGACAAGAGTGTCTCGATCAATTGATCGCGCTTACTGGGCGCGGAGTTCGCCAAGAACGCATTCACTTCTTCGACGGTCGGCAGCACGCCGATCGTATCCAGGTACGCGCGGCGGATGAACTCTTCATCGCTGCATTCCGGCGAGGGCGGAATGTTAAGGGCCGCGAGTTTGTCGAGCACCAATTCGTCGATGAAATTGCGACGCGGCGCAGCGGCGAAGGTGTTCGGCGGCAACGTGAACTCGTAAGGCGAGCTGATGGTGGCGATCACCACCTGGCTCAAATACCACGCGGTGACGGCGCCTTCGCCGTGCCCCATCACTTGGACGTGACCGTAATCGTCTGCGATCGCCACGGATTGATTTGTCGACGTATAGAGGCACCATCGCGTGACGTCCTCGATATGCCCGTCGCTGAAATGCGCCTGCACGATCAATTGCTGCGCCGAACCGGGCTTGAGCACCGCGTTCTTCGGGAGCACTTCCAGGTGACTGATCCGCGGGTCGTCCTCGCGCGGCGGCGGCGTGCCGGCGGCGATCCACTCGGCCAGGACGCGATATTCCGGCGAGCCAACATCGAAACGCACGCCTCCTTTATGCGGCGCTGCGCCGGTCGGCTTCGTTAACAACAGACTGCGACCCGGGTCTGACGGCACGATCCGCCGCCCCCGCGCTTGCCGAGAAAGCGTGCGGCAATCGCCGTCGGGATCGTAGCCGCGCAGGGATAACTTGAAGCCGTTCTTTCCCGCCAACGCGCCGTGACACGCGCCGGTGCTGCAGCCGGTCTTGGCGAGCACCGACTCGACGTGATTGCGAAAACTCCATTGAAACGGCTTGTCGAAGTCGGCGACGGTGATTTCTGCTTGCGCGGAACGATCGCCCGCCGTGGCCGTCACCATCGCCGTCCCATTGCCGCGCGGCACGGCATAGCCATCCACGATCGCGACAACTTCCGAGTTAGTCGACGCGTAGATTACGCCTTCGACAAGTTGGCCGCGAAACTTGCCATCCGCAAACTCTTCGACCAACAACCGATGCCGCGCCTCGGGCCCCGTCAGCGTGACGCGCTCCGGCAACAGCCTCAACTCTGCGGCGCCTACAACCGCGGAAGTCGACGCCCACGCAACCATCCAAAACGCGAATCGCAACATCCAAGACTCCGCCAAGTTGAACATCACAACTACCGCCCGCACCCAAGCACTCACCTCGATCGCTCCCCCCCTCCCTTCTTTTCTCCTTCTCGTCTTTTCACCTCCCCTTCAAAACAACTCTCGAATCTCGTGCTTGCCGAAGTCGACGAGCGGGAAGGGGCGGCCGTTCGGGCCGGGGAGTTTGGTCTCAAGGTCGAGGCCGAGCGAGCGATAGATCGTCGCGACGACTTCCGAAGGATCGACAGGGCGCTCGGCGGGGACGCCGCCGATGGCGTCGCTGCGTCCTACAACGCGTCCGCCTTGCACGCCGCCGCCGGCGAAGTAGACGGTCCAACATTGCGGCCAATGATCGCGCCCGCCGGCGGGGTTGATGCGCGGCGTGCGACCGAATTCGGCCAGGTTGCAAACGAGCGTGCTGTCGAGCATGCCGCGGTCGACGAGGTCTTCAATCAACGCACTGTACCCCTGGTCGTACATCGGCGCGACGATGTCTCGCATGCCTTCAATCGACGTGAACGGTTGCGAGCCGTGGATGTCCCAGGTGATTTCGTCGAACACGGTTAAGAACGTATTGACGGTGACGAACCGCACGCCGGCTTCGATCAATCGCCGCGCGAGCAGACAGCTCTGGCCAAACCGCGTCATGCCGTAACGCTCGCGGACTTTTTCCGGCTCCTTGGAAAGGTCGAACGCCTCGCGCGCCTGCGTGCTCGTCATGAGCCGAAAGGCCGCTTCGAAGTTGCTGTCGAGGAGCTGTGCGCTATCGGTCGCCTCAAACTCTTTGACGGTTTGATCGACGATCGCCCGCAACTTGCGCCGGCGGTCGAGCCGCGCCGTGCCGATCTCCGGCGGCGGCAGCATGTCCGGCACTTGGAAGTTCGGTTGCGAGGGATCGGCCATCAGGGCGAAGGGATCGTTCGCCTTCCCCAAGAAACCGGCGTCCTGGCCGTGCGGCATGTTGCCGCCGGTGCGACCCATCGGCTCGGGCAGAATGACGTGCGCGGGGAGGTCCGATTTTCGCCCCCGCAGGTAAGTTAACGCACAACCGGCGTGTGGCGTGTTGATGCCGCCATTGAACAGGCGGCCGGTCTGCATCATCTGGTGGCCGGTATCGTGGACCGCGGCCGCGGTGTGATAGCACGATCGGACGAGCGAAAACTTGTCGGCAACCTTTGCGTGGAGCGGGAAGATCTCGGAGATGTCGAACTCCGCCGACGCAGTCTTGATCGGCTTGAAGGGGCCGCGAATTTCCGCCGAGGCCTCCGGCTTCATGTCCCACGTGTCGAGCTGGCTCGGCGCGCCGAGGTTGAAAATCATGATGACGGAACGGTTGTCTTGTTCCGGCGGGACTGCCCCTTGCGCCTGGAGCTGCATCCACATTGGCAGCGAGAGTCCGATTGCGCTCAGCGAACCGGCCTGGAGGAAGTCGCGGCGCGTGACGCCGTCGCATGTGTGCGCGCTTCCGCGCCCTGTGAGTTGCAGCATGGCCCCCATCCTTTCGTTGGCTCGGAGCGTGCAGCGGGCGCAGAATCAGACCGCTCCGCCACTCCCCCGATGCTAACGCTCGGCGAAGCTAAGATCAAGCATTTCAGCCGGTTACGCCGAATGAAATCGGCTACGGAAGAACGGTCCGGGAGACCGCATCGGCGTCCGTTGCCGGCACATGCAAGGTCACCGGTCCCGAGTGCGCTGTGGCGGCGGCGAAGAAATCATCCGGCGACGAGATCGCGGCCTCTTCGACGCGGCCGATGAAGTCGCCGCGGCGAAATCCGGCGATCCAGGCGGGGCTT
>CAZUBB010000084.1:0-17612 GCA_964618485.1 uncultured Pirellulales bacterium | reverse complement strand
CAACTGAATCAACTGCTCAACCGCATGCGCGACACCGTGCAGGAGGCCGAGCAGACCGAACCGCTCTTGGCGCAAGAGTTGTTCGACACCGTGCAAAACGCCGCGGAGCGCCGCATTGACGAATCGCTGGAAATCACCGACCGTTTGCTCGAAGCGGGCATTCCGCGCGAGGCCGGACAAGTCGCGCGCCAGGCGGGCGAAGGGATTCAGCAACTCCGCGAAGGCGTCGAGCGCGCCGCGGAGAACGTGCTTCCGGACGAAGCCGAATCGTTGCGCCGCGCCGATCGCGAGTTAGAAGAGTTGGCGCAGCAGTTGAATCAGGAGATGGGCGGAGAGGGGCAGGAGCCAGGAGCCGGCGGAGAGGAGCCAGGAGCCAGGAGTCAGGAGCCCGGAGGGGAAGCGACGCTGCCGGGGCAACAAGCGGAGCAAGGAACCGCGGGTCAGCAAGGAAATCAGGGCGAACAGCCTGACCAAGAGGGTGAGCAAGCATCGCCGTCGAACAATGCCCGGGGACAGCAAGGAGAGAATCAGCCGGGTCAACAACAACAACAACCGGGTCAAGCTCAGCAAGGCCAAGGCCAACCGGCGCAAGCTCCGGCGGCTGAACAGGCCGAAGGGCAGAATCAGCAAGGCCAAGCTGGCGAGCAAGGGCAACCATCGGAACAACCAGGTCAGCAGCCGGGCGAAGGGCAACAAGGTCAAGGACAACAGGGTCAGTCGCAACCGGGGCAATCGCAACAAGGACAAGGCGGCGAGGGACAAGGGCAGCCCGGTGAGCAGCGCGGCGGCGCTCAGCAGGGCGGCAATCGCCAGGCGAGTTTCGAGCAGTTCTTGGAGGCCTCGAACGACGGCGGCGTGGGCGGACCTGGCGGGCCGATCACCGGCGAAGGTTTCCGCGAGTGGACCGATCGGATGCGCGAAGTCGAGGAACTGATTGACGATCCTGAGCTACGGGCCGATGCGGCGCGCATTCGCGACCGCGTCCGCGGCGAGCGCGAGGAGTTCAAACGACATTCGAAGGAACCCGATCCTACGAAGTTGCAGGAACTCATCGCGGAGCCGATGAACATCCTCCGCCAACGCATCCGCGAAGAACTGTTGCGTAAAGAATCGCCCGACGCGCTGGTGCCGATCGACCGCGATCCGGTGCCGCCGCAATTTAGCGAGGGCGTTCGCCGCTACTATGAACGGTTGGGGAGCGGCGAATGATCGTAGCGTCGCTCGTCTGGGGATCGCCTGAATGGCTCGGCGGCGCGCTCGCGCTCGCGGGATTCGCCGCCACGGTGCTGCTGGTCAACTATTGGCGCGCGCCGACGACCAACGCGTTGCGTTGGGCCGCCGGCTCTCTCAAAGCCGTGGCGCTGGGCGCGCTCGCACTCTGTCTGCTGGAGCCCCTGCTGACGGGAACGAAACCGCGGCAAGGGGCCAACGCCTTCGTCGTGCTCGCCGATAACAGCCAAAGCATGCAGATCGGCGACGGCGAACCGGCGCAACCGCGCGGCGAATGGCTGCGCTCGCAACTCGTGGCGGAAACCGGTTGGAAAGCGCGACTCGGTCAGGATTTCGACGTCCGCAACTATGTGTTCGATACGCACCTCCGCGCGGTTGCCGATTTTCAGTCGCTCGATTTCGCCGGCAATGGCAGTTCGCTCACGTCCTCGCTCGCCACGGTGGCGAAGCGGTTTCAAGGCCTGCCGCTGGCCGGAGTGCTGCTTTTTACCGATGGCAACGGCACCGATCTGAGCGAACTGCCCGGCGAAGGCCTGCCGCCGATTTTTCCCGTGCTGCCGCCGTCGCAAACGACGTCCCGCGACGTCAACGTACAGAACGTCTCGGTCAGTCAGACCAATTTCGAATCGGCGCCGGTCGTTGTCCGCGCCGATGTCGCCAGCGCCGGGTTCCCGGGGCAGGACGTCGTGGCGATTCTGGTCGATGAGAACGATCGCGAAATCGAACGGCAGCGCGCCGGTTTGCCCGGGGATGATCAACCGGCGAGTTTTCGTTTTCAGTTGCGTCCGGAGAAATCGGGCGTCAGCTTCTACCGCGTGCGCGCGGCGATCGCCAGCGAAGCGAACGACACGACGAAGCAGAACATGGAGCGCCCCACGAAGGAGCAAACGCTGGCCAACAACGAGCGGATGTTCGTCGTCGATCGCGGCGGCGGGCCGTATCGCGTGCTGTACGTCTCCGGCCGCCCCAACTGGGAGTTCAAATTTCTGCACCGCGCCGTGCAGGAAGACAAAGACGTCGACATGGTCGCGCTGTTGCGCATCGCGCGGCGGCAACCAAAGTTCGTGTTTCAAAGCGCTGAAGAGCGCCGCCGCAACCAGCTTTTCGATGGTTTCGAGCATCCCGACGATGAGGCCGCCGAACGGCACGACGAACCGGTGCTGGTGCGGGTCGATACAGTCGACGGCGAAGAGTTGCGCGACGGTTTTCCCAAGGTCGCCGACGAACTCTATCGCTACCACGCAGTGATTCTCGACGACATCGAATCGGAGTTCTTCACGCAGGATCAACTCACGTTGCTGCGCAGCTTCGTCAATCAGCGCGGCGGCGGTTTGCTGATGCTCGGCGGACCGGACTCCTTCGCCGCGGGAAAGTACGATCGCACACCCGTCGGCGAGCTGCTGCCGGTGTATCTCGACCGCGCGAACGTCGATCTGCCCGCGACCGATGTCGCCTATCAGCTTGCGCTGACGCGCGAAGGCTGGCTCCAACCCTGGGTGCGTACGCGCGAGACGGAAGAACAGGAACGCCGCCGTCTGGCCGCCGTCCCGGCGTTCAAATCGATCAGCCGCGTCGGCACGATCAAGCCCGGCGCGACGATCCTGGCGGAGTTGCAAGGCGAGGACGGCACGTATCCCGGCCTGGTCGCACAACGATTCGGCAAGGGACGTTCCGCGGCGCTCCTGATCGGCGACTACTGGCGTTGGAACCTGCATCGCGAGAAACCGGAAGAAGACGACTTCGACCGCGCCTGGCGGCAAACCGTGCGTTGGCTCGTGAGCGACGTCCCGGGGCGCGTGGACGTGGACGTCAAACGCAAGAACGACAGCGCCGCGCCGGCGGTCGAACTGGCGATCCGCGTGCGCGATCCCGAGTTTCTGCCGCTCGATAACGCCCAGGTGAAGATTCAGATTACTGATCCGACCGGTAAACAATTAGATCTCTCGGGCGAACCGGCCGATCGCGAAGCCGGGTTGTACACCACGACGTATGTGTCGCGACAAACGGGCGCGTATCGAGCCGTCGTCACCGCCACGGCCCCGGACGGCAGCGAGATCGCCTCGCGCGAAGCGGGTTGGACCGCGCAACCGGCAGCCGAAGAGTTCGCGCAATTGGCGCCGAATCGCGAGTTGCTCGCGTCAATCGCCGCGAAATCCGGCGGCGAAGTGGTGGAAGCCGGCGAACTCGCATCCTTCGTCAACGGACTCTCCCGCCGCAAGACGCCGATCACCGAACCGTGGATCTATCCCCTCTGGCAACACCCGCTCTACTTCCTCGTCGCCCTCGGCTGCCTGGCCGGCGAATGGGGCCTCCGCCGCTGGCACGGTCTGGCGTAGATTCGTTTTCAAGGCGGGGGCGCGGAAGGGAACGCGTAGATTCTTTCCTTTCAGCGTGCGTGATGGTGCGAGCATGCTTAAAGGTAAGAATCTACGCTAGAGTGACGAAATTGGCGTGTTTCACGGGCAAACCAATCTGGGGTTTGTCCCCTATCCCCCGTGGGATAAAATCGTGCCCCGTTGGAGTTTGCGGCGCGTGGGACTGCGCGCCGGGGGAACTGAGCATTGAGCGATCGCTGCCATGGGCGCGGAACGGAAGCCGCAGGAAATCGAGGAGCATGCCTGGCTGGCCCTGGCGTTGGGCTGGATCACGCGGTGGGTGCTGCGCTTTCCGCGGGCGACGTTAGCGGTCGGCGTAGGGCTGGCCGTGGCCTCCGTGGCGTTGACCGCCTGGCGGCTGGAATACAAGGCGAGCCGCGTCGATCTGCTGAGTCCGTCGAGCGCGTATAACCGCCGCTGGCTCGACTATCTGGCCGAGTTCGGTGACGCGGATGACGTCGTCGTGGTGATCGAAGGTCCAGCCGCGGAGCAAGTCCGCCCCGTGGTGGATGAGCTCGCGGTCCGCCTGAGCGACGAGCGGCGGCTGTTCGAATCGCTGCTCTACAAGATCGATCTCTCCAAGCTGGAACGGAAGGGGCTGCACCTCGTTTCGATCGAGCAGCTCGACGCCATCTCCGCATCGCTCGACGCCGCCTCGCCGGCGCTCGTGGGAGACTGGTCGCGCTTCAACTTGAGCGGGCAACTCGTCGCGGCCAGCGCGGCGCTCGCGAGTGGGACGCCGGATGCCAATTCGCAATCGGCGGCGCGGCTGGCGTCGCTGGAGCAACTCTTGGAACATCTTGAGCGAGCGCTCACGGATCAACCGCCCCTCAAGATGTCGTTAGGCCCACTGCCGACAGGAACAGTCGGCGCGAAGCGCCCCAGCGAGTACCTTTCCGCCGAAGATGGCCGCCTGGGGTTATTACTATTGCGGCTCGTCGAGCAAGGCGAGGGGATGGTCCGCGGCAGCGAGGGCATTGATACGCTTCGCGCCGTGATCGCCGACGTGCAAACGAAGCATCCCGAGGTGCGAATCGGACTGACCGGACTGCCGATCATGGAAAACGACGAGATGCGCGTCAGCGAGCGCGATATGTCGCTCGCCAACATCATTTCGTTCATCGGCGTGGCGGCGGTGTTCGTGGCGATTCTCGGCGGGTGGCGGCATCCGCTCTGGACGTCGCTGACGCTGCTCATCGGCATGGCCTGGTCGTTCGGCTACCTGACGCTCGTCATCGGACACCTCAACATCCTCAGTGTTGCGTTCTCGGTCTTCTTGATCGGCCTGGGGATGGATTTCGGCATCCATTACGTCGCCCGTTACTTGCAGTTGCGAAGCGAACATCTCCGTTTCGACGACGCGGTACTGCAAACGGCGATCGGCATCGGGCCCGGCATCACGACCGGCGCGGTCACGACGGCGCTCGCGTTCCTCACGGCAGGCGTGACCGATTTTCCCGGCGTGGCGGAGTTGGGAATCATCGCCGGCGGCGGCATCATGCTTTGCTTCCTGGCCTCGGTGACGGTGCTGCCGGCGATGCTGGCGCTCAGCGATCGCCATCGGCCGCAGGTGTTCGTCGCCGCGCCGCTGAACGTTGGCGCGTGGTGCGAACGCATGCTGCAACGCCCCGGCTGGTTGCTCATCGGCTGCGTTGTGGCGACCGTCCTCATGGGGCTGGGCACGCCGTTCGTCTGGTACGACCACAACTTGCTGAATCTGCAATCGCAGGGGCTGGAAAGCGTCGACCTGGAACGCAAGCTCCTGGCCGACTCCGACCAAAACACCTGGTTCGCGATCTCCGTCGCCGATGATGTTCCCAATCTCTTGAAGCGCAAAGCGCAGTTCTTGAAGCTGCCCTCGGTCGATCGCGTCGAGGAGATCGCGTCACTCGTCGGGCTCGACAACCCGGATCAATCGCAGCGGCTCGCGGATCTGCGCCGGCGACTTGATAAACTCCCCGCCAGCGTGCAGTTGATTCCCGTCGAGCAGCCGGCGCATCTCGCGCGGGCCGTGCAAGGACTGCACCAGGCGGCGATGGCCTCCCCGGCGCTCGCGCCGCTGGCCGCTCGACTTCTCAGCGTGCGCGATTTGCTGTTCGCCACACGGCCGGAAGATTATTTCTCGCGTTTGAGCCGTTACCAGCAATCGCTGGCGGGGGACACGTTCGCGGAATTGAAGTCCTTGCGCGACGCGGCAGAAACCGCGCCGCCTGATTTCCGCGATCTGCCGGAAAGCCTCGTAGCGCGGTTTCACAGCTCCAGCGGCAAGCATGTGCTCAAGGTCTACGGCCGCGGCGATATCTGGGATCGCCCGACGCTCGAAGCGTTCGTCGCCGATCTGCGCACCGTCGACCCCGAAGTGACCGGCGAACCGCTGCAGGCGTTCGAGGCCTCGCGCGAGATGAAGGAGAGCTATCAAACCGCGATGCTGTACGCGTTCATCGGCTCCTGCATCGTGCTGGCGCTCGACTTCCGCCGCATTAGCAGCGTGCTGCTGGCGCTCTTGCCGCTCGGCGTCGGCATGTTGCAGATGTTCGGTCTCATGGGCTGGCTCGGCGTGCCGCTCAATCCGGCGAACATGATCGTGCTGCCGCTGATCTTCGGGATCGGCATCGACGAAGGCGTACACATCATCCACGACTACCGCGGCCAGAGCGGCGCGTACCGGATGTCGAACTCGGTCGCGGTCAGCGTGCTGTTGTCGTCGCTGCAAGAAATCGTCGGCTTCGGCAGCCTGATGGTCTCCGAACATCAGGGCCTGCAAAGCCTCGGCCGCGTCCTCACGCTCGGCATGTTCTGCTCGATGCTCACATCGCTCGTGATGCTTCCCGCGCTCCTGGCCTGGATGAGCCGCCGACGTCAACCGCGACTGGAAACGCGAGAGCCGGTGGTGAAGATGTCCGGGCGACTGAGCCGGCGGGGAAGAAGGACGGCGACGGCCGATGCAGCGGCGAAGCGGTGAATTGCCTTGGAATCGCCGGCGGCGCGCTTCAGAACGCTCATTTCAGCCGTCTGGTAGATTGAAAGTATTGTGTCAGCTACTATCGAGGAATAATCATGAAGAAACCAAATCGCTCCGTCATCAACATCAAGCGCAAAGACGCCCAACCGGTCGATCCCAGCGTAAAAAAGGCGGTACGTGTCGCCAACCTTCCGTGGGATAAAATCAAGCACCTCTTTGATAAGAAAAAACCGCCGCAGCCGCCTGCCGATTAGCGGTCGCGCGAAGCCCGGGAGCCGGTCGTCAGGCTTTCTGGGCGGGCCGGGCGTCGTCCACGCAAGGCGGACGCAGCGAATGTCGCCGTAGAGCGTGAGTTCTCTTTACCGCTCTCGTTCAACTCGCCTTCGCTATCTTGCGATTGCGGCGCACTCGAACGGCGCGTGAACCAAGGATCGACCACCGCGCGGGTGACCCAGGGTTCGATAAACGCCATGCAGCCGTAGAGCATCACGAAGCCGAACGTGATCATGCCCATGCCGAAGGCGATGCCCAGGTGCAACGGCAGCGCGACGAACAGCACGATCGGCCGCAGCATCCGATTCCAGACCAGCGCTGCGAACGAAATCTCCCAGATGATCGTCACGTGCGTGACGAAGTTGCCCAGGTACGGATGGTTGCACAGCCAGGTGCAATCGATCGATTGGTATTCCAGGTTCGCCACCGCGCCCCAGATCGCGGAGCCTTCCCACCACATGGCGCCTTGCAGCTTAGAGATGCCGGCGTTGAAGTAGATCACGCACATATGAATCTGAATCAGCCTGATCGCCACATTCGCCATGATGCTCGGCGCGGGCAGTCCTAGCGGTTTACCGGCGCGCCAGCGGGCGATCAGCCGATCGACCGAGTACGCCGCGCCGCTTGGGCCGATCATCAGGTACAGAGCGAGCATCATGTTGATCTGGTCGAGCCCGAACTGCGAGGCGATGACGCGATTCGCGTACGACGCGCAGAAGATGAACGACAGCACGCTCGCGATCCGTGTCTGAAAACCGATCGTCAGGCAGAAGAACGACGTGAGCGCGATGGCGTGAACCGTCCAGAGCTTGGCGGGCGTGTCGCACCACCAGAGCAGGCTCCAGGTCCAGCGCATCGTCTCGGGGCCGTGGATGAACTCCGCCGAGGCCCGCGGCACCCAGGGGTGGGCGCCCATGAAGTCCTCGAGACCGAGCGACCACACGGCGTGCGTGTAGAGCAACATCGCTCCGGCCAGGATGCGAATCACGCCCAGCGTGGCGGGATCGCGCGGCGTGAACCAGAAGCGGTTCCAGCCTTCCACGAGCCACCGGCCTAAGTCCATCGGGTAGCGAGCAATGAGCGTATTCATGGTTGCGTCACCGTGAAGGTGCCGAGGAGCTTTTCGCGATACAGACTCTTGTCATCGAGCTTCATTCCATCGGCGACTGCCATCGGCGAGGGGAAATCGTGCCGCACCAGGTACAGCTTCACCGACTTCGCGCCGTGCTTGTGGAGCAAGTGGTCCGCGTAGCCTTTGGCGAGCGTGCGCTGACCGACCGTGGTTTGTTGCAGCCGCCAGTCAGGTTGCTTCTCCCACTGCTCAATCGCTTTTTCATCGGGCGGGAACTGCACGAGGAACTCGGTCAACATGAAATGGCGGTGGTACAGCAGCCGCGGCTGATGTTCGTTCTTGTCCGGGAACGTTCCCTTCTTCACGCTGCCGTCTGGCATCTGCAGTTCGTAGCGCACCAGGTGACTGGGGCCGGGTTCCGGCGCGAAAAAGTGATAGCCGTGATTGAGGAAACTCGCCTGCAAGTACGGCTGAAACGGCCGGGCCGCTTGCTGCGACAGCGACGACGATGGTTGCGCCGACCACGGCGCGATGATAATCGCCGCCAAGTGGAACGCGATCAACGCGCTGCCGATGATGCGCGCCCAAAGCGGCGGGAGTGGATGGGTCATGGGAGGGAAACCAAGTGTTTTGCAGATGTCCGTCTGTAGCTGGCCTCTGTGAGGCCGGCCGAAATCGACTCGTTATCCACCGAGGTCACAGACCCCGGCTATAGCCTGAATCGCGTCCGCAAGCCTTGCCTAACGCGAATCGCTTACCCAGTTTATCGACGGCGGGACGCGAAAACAGAACGGTTTTCCGCGACCGATAGCCACTGCGCGGGGGTGTGCAATTTTCCGCGCGCCGGCAAAAAACGAAAAACCCCTCGATCCGGAAGTCCGAATCGAGGGGCCGATGAGGGAATCGGTATTTTTTGATCCGGTCGCTCAAGGCGACGCGGTGAATCCGCTTACTTCGAGGCGACCTTGGCGGCGGCGAAGTCGAAGGTCAGCTCCTGGTTCTCACCAGCGGCCAACGTGATCGTCTTCTCCTGCGTTTCGGTGCGGCCTTCAACGTCCGCGATCACGCGGACGGTGTAGTTCTCCCAGCGATCGCCCGCGTTCAGGCGGCTGGTGGAGAACTCGCGCACCGTGCCGAACGAGTCGGTCTCACGACCGGCCAGGAAGACCTTGGCGTTTTCCGGCACGCTGACCTTGAGGACCGTGGTCAACGGCTCGCCGGCGGCGGCGGTCTTCGTTTCGGCGTTGAAATCGACCTTGGTCGACTGTCCGGCGGTCAACGTCACCGACTTGGTTTCGGTGACCGGCTTGCCGTCGCGAACGAACTCCGCGCGGAGCTCATAGGTGTAGTTGAAACCAGGGCGGAGGTCGCGCGAAACGTAGTTCCGCTCGGCGCCTTCGCTCGTGGTGGCCAGACCGTTGACGAAGATCTTGGCATCGGACGGGACCTGAACGGTCAGGACGGCGCTGTCAGCGCTGCCGTTGAACGCTTGCGGATCGGTCACGGCGCCCTCGGTCGTCGTGCCTTCGGTCGCGCCCCCTTCGATGATCACGTCTTGCGTGGTCACGCCGCCCGAGCTACCCGAGCTGCCCCACGAGCCGGAGCTGCCGGACGAACCCGAGCTACCCGACGATCCCGAGCTGCCGGACGAACCGCCCGACGATCCCGAGCTGCCCGAGGAACCCCAGCTACCGCTCGAGGCGTGACGGCGAGCCCAACGACGGCCGCCCCACGATCCGCTCGAGCCGCTCGATCCCCAGCTCCCCGACGAGCCCCCCGAAGAACCCGAGCTACCCGACGATCCCCAGCTACCGGATGAGGCATTGCGATGCCACCAGCCAGCTTCCACATCGGCCGCGGCATTGGCCCATCCGAGGACGGCCACCACCGCGCCGAGCAACCACTTCTTGCTCAGCAAATTCGACATAACTCTCTTGCTCCCCTTGGACATAGGACTGGTCACCTGTTGCGGTCCTGCCGCAAAACATACCAATCGTAGGTCACAATTCAAGGAAGCTGGGGAAGCTTTTTCATTTTCGGGGACTTTGCTGCCTGGGTAAGGCTTTGGGACGCAGCGGCTTATGACGCCTCGGTGAAAATCCGGCCGAGACCACTCCATTGGGTGTTTTCATCGCTTCATTCAGGGGGTGCGTGTGAGGCAGGAGGCATCTGAGGCTTGCTACTCCCTTGCAGTGGCAAGCCTGGGGAGGGTAGAAGCGCTGAGACGGCGGAAAGCGCGCCGCTACTGCCCGTGACTCGCCCAAGGAGCACCCCATGCCCCGACGACTCGTTGCAGCGTTGGCCTGGACCCTCGTCCTGTTCGGATTCGCTACGGGGCGACTCGCGGCCGGCGAGCGCCCCAACATCGTATTCATCCTGGCCGATGACCTGGGCGTCAACGACCTCGGCTGCTACGGCCGCCAGGACCACGCCACGCCGAGGCTCGATGCCTTGGCGCAGCAAGGGTTGCGGTTCACCTCGGCGTATTGCGCGCAGCCGATTTGCTCCGCTTCCCGGGCGGCGATCATGACCGGCAAGCCGCCGGCGCAGTTACATCTGACGACGTTCCTGCCCGGGCGCGCCGATGCGCCATCGCAGCTGTTGCTGCATCCCGACATCGAACGGCAATTGCCGCTGGCGGAGGTGACGATTGCCGAGGCGCTACGCGAAGCCGGCTATTCCACGGCGTGCATCGGTAAATGGCATCTCGGCGGAAAAGGGTTCTCGCCGCTCGAGCAGGGGTTCGACGTCTATTACGAAGGAAACGCCAATACGGAACCGACTGCCGACGAAGGGAGCAAAGGGGAATTCGATCTGACGCGGCAAGCTATTGAGTTCATCGAGACGCAGCGCGAGAAACCGTTCTTCTTGTATTTGTCGCACAATAGCCCGCATATTCCGTTTGCTGCGCTGGAAGATCATTTACAACGGCACGAAGACGCGTTCAACCCAACCTATGCGGCCGTAGTGGAGTCGCTCGACGCTTCGGTCGGACTCCTGCTCGATCGCCTCGATGAACTGGGACTCGCCGAAAACACGCTGGTCGTGTTCACCTCCGACAATGGCGGACTCCACGTGCCCGAAGGCGAGCTAACCCCCGCCACGCACAACACGCCGTTCCGCGCGGGCAAGGGCTATCTCTACGAAGGCGGTTTGCGGATTCCGCTTATCGCGCGGTGGCGCGGGAAAATTCCCGCGGGCAGGACCGTGGACCGTCCAGTCAGTAATGTCGGCTGGTATGAAACGCTGGCGGCCCTTGGGGGTGCGCAAACGAGTGATGCTGCGCCGTACGCGATCGCAGAACTGCTTCCTGACGGCAAACAAGAGCCCAGCAACGTGCCATTCTATTGGCATTTCCCGCACTACACGAATCAAGGCGGCCGTCCCGGCGGCGCAATTCGTGACGGGGACTGGAAATTGCTCGAGCACTACGAGGACGAGCGGCTCGAGCTTTATGATCTCACGACCGATTCCGGCGAAGCGAACGAATGCGGCGCGGAGCATCCCGAGCGCGTGGCGGAGTTGCGCGGAAAGCTCGAAGCGTGGCGGCGCGAAGTCGGCGCGCAGGAAAACAAGGTGAATCCTGAGTTTGCGTTCGATCGCTGGCAGAAAATCTACGGCGATGTCGATAGTTCCTCGATCGCGCCGGCGGCGACGTTCCGCGAATCCCGGCAGTCCAGGCAAGATTGGCGTCGCGGCATGAACGACGCTCTGAAAGCCAAACCGGGCGGAGGCGCGGTGATCCTGCATGCCCGGGACGCCCATGTGCATGGCGAAAAGTTGCGCTACGAGCCGGAGCCGCACAAAGACACGCTCGGCTATTGGGTCAATCCCGACGACTGGGCCGAGTGGACCTTCACCGCGCCGACGGCGGGCGAGTACGTCGTGGAAATCCTGCAAGGCTGTGGCCCCGGTTCCGGCGGCGCCAAGGTGGAACTCCGCGTTGGCGATCAGGCTTTGAGTTTCACCGTGGAAGAGACCGGGCATTTCCAGCGCTTCGTGCCACGGCAGGTGGGTTCGCTCACGTTTGCCTCCCCAGGTCCGCACACGCTCACGGTCCGAGCGAAGAAGAAGCCTAATGTGGCGGTGATGGATCTGCGCCGCGTGACGCTGCGAGCGGTCGCCGGGAAATAAATGCCGGGCGGAAATAGAGAACGGCCGGGAGGGCTTGTCCAGAGCCACCCCCGGCCGTCGTTGCAGCATGGCTAAGCATAATTGCTTCCGCGGTTCACGCAAGCAATTGACACGAGCTTATTTCGGATTGCGGAATTACGACTCGTCCGCCGGGAAGTCGCCATCCTCCATTTGGGCGAGCTCTTCGGCGCGTCCCGGTCGCGGGAAGAACAGCTCGACCGTCGAGAGGAATGTGGCGTATTCGGACCGTCCGCCGGTCGCCGTAATGACCTTATCGCGGACCCGGTAAATGAGCTGCCGCCCTTCCGGCCAGCGGACATCCATGACGGCGCCGACCTCGTTGAGCAGTTGATAAACGCGCGCCCGGGTGAGTCCCATGCGGCGGGCGGCCTGGCGGACGCTGGAGTTCGAGCCCCGTAGGCCGAGTCGATTTTCGACGAGCTTGGCGATTTGTTCGCCGGCGTCGATGTGCGCCTGGGCCACGAGCGGCTCGACGAACGACGTCATCAATTCTTCGGGCGTCGGCGGGCTTTCGCGGCTCAGCACGCTGTCGACCCACAGCTCGAGCTTGCGGGCGAACTGCGGCATGATTTTGATGGCCAAGTGCTCGCGCCTGCCGGCACGGGCCAGGATCGTGTGCAGCGAGCCGAAGACCTCAAGGACGGCCCGAACTCGCTTTTCCCCGTGCGTTTTCAGCGAGCGGATTTCGTCGAGCGTCAGGCCAAGATACGTATCGAGCGGCGTCTGCCAGATCACCCGTGGGAGATTCTGCAATGACAGGGCGAATCGCCCCAGAGTCTCGCGTCCCAGGTCGAAATCGCGAACGCTCCCGCGCCATTGTTCCCAAAGCGCTTCCGATACGATGCCCGGATCGGTCGACCCGGCCAGCGAGCCATTGACGGGAACGGGAACGGCGCGGTCAGCGGCGTCGGTTTCGATCGCCCCCAGCGGCTGCTCTTTCGTGGCCCGGTTGAGCAGGTCGATGAGCGAGTGAATTTTCTTCTGGCCAATCCCCGGCGTGGCGTAGAGCTCTTCAAAGGGGGTGTCGAGCAGATCGCGGAGCGTGCGCCCCATGAACGCCAAGGGAAGCCGACGATCGCCCGCCAGGGCCCAGTAGGCGAGCGGTTTTTCAAGCCGGTCGGCGTATTTGGGTTGCAACAGTTTTTTACGGACATTCTCGAAGCTGGAGACCAACTTGTATTCCAGCACCGACGTGCTTCGCGTCAACTTCATGGCCGTGTTCCCTTTCTGGATCACACACCGCGACGGGTCCTCCAGACCCTCGCCCCGAGTCGATTTTCTTACGCCGCCGCCTTCCCTGGACCAGCCTCGCGCACTCACTGCGCGCAACAGCCTCCGGAATACAGCTTCAACCTCGGCGAGGCCTCGTAAGCCCGGCAGTTCCGTTTGCCCAGTAGCTCCCTCGGCCCGCCGTCAAACCAGCGTGGTGCGCGAAGCGATCAGACCGAAACCCGGTGCAAACTCAAGGTGGGATGGCTCTTCTTCCGTCGTTCCAGGCGCGATATCCGCTGCATTACCTGGTAATTCTACGACGCGAAACACACAGAGTTTGCGAAACTGGCAAAAACTCTTTGAATCGCGCCGCTCGCCAGGGTGACTAGCTTGTCGCCGACGGCCAGACGGCCCTGATGTGGGAACGTGTGGAGAGGCGGGGGACCGGCCAACCGTCGGTTTTTATGGTAGATCGCTCCAAGAAAGTGTCAAGGTCAAAACTCCGGAAGGCGATTTAAATCGCGCACTTGACCACTCATTTAGGGAGGTTGGTCGCCGCGACACTTTTTTTCAATTAGCGACTCCGCCGCTCAGCGCGAGCCGCCTTCTGCTCCTCCGGCGTCAGCACGCGAAACTGGAGGCGGTACGCCCGGTGGTTCGCGTTCTTCGGGTTCTCATAGATACGAGCAATCTCCGCCCGCAGTTCGTCGGCCGTGGCAAAACCATCGGGAATCGCATCGGCATCGAGCAGCTCTGCAAGCTCGACCTCGTCTACGCTCAAAACTTCAATATAGCCAACGCCCGGGATGTAACTGCGCTGTCCGGCACGCATGCGTCGATAGGGCCAGAGGCGAATCGTCTGCGTCTTTTCGCCGGAGCGTATGGCGGCGAGGAAACGCTTCTTAAAGAGCAGCATGGACGTAGTTGAAACGGCGCGACGCAAATATCGGAAAAAACGGTCGTTCCATGTCGAGGGACAATTGCCGTATGGAAGCTACAATTCGGCAGCCCGGCGATTGAATCCTGATACGCGATATATTCCCATGCCGCTGCTGATCTTTGAAGACGAGCACGTTGCGCGGTTGCACCCGGTCAGCCTCAGCCGGCCGGCGTATGCGATTTCCGTCGGCAGTTACCGGCTGATCGACCGTCTGTTGACGTGGAATGAAGGGATTGCGACGGTCACGGCGATGGGCTGGTGCTGGCCGTGAATGCTCGGCTCGTCCCTTCGACGAGCGTTCTCCAGCAACTGCGGGCGATCTACGATTCGCGGCGGATCGGCGTCGTGCGCACCGGCGACGCAATCGCCGCGACGCTACTTCCTCAGGACATGCGCCCGCCGGCGGAAGAGGCCGACGCGGCCATGCTGGTGCGACACCTGGGCGATTTGCGGCTCACCGAGTTGGACAACCCTGGCCAAGGCTATGAGTTGCCGCTCCTGGAATATCCACACGACATCATTCGCTACCACACGCGGACGCTTGCTACAAATCTGGAGGAACGCCTCCAACACGGCACCTACACCGAGGTGGCCGACGGCGTCTTCTTGGCGCCCGGCGCGACGCTGGGACAATACACCGTCACCGACACGAAAGCCGGTCCAATTCTCTTGGAAGAAGACGCCCGCGTGCTGCCGCATTGCTATCTGAGCGGCCCGGCCCACCTGGGACGCAAGGCCCGGGTGATCGAACATTCGGCACTCAAGGACGGCGTGGCGCTCGGCCACACCACGAAGATCGGCGGCGAAATCGAGGCCTCGATCATCGAGCCGTACACCAACAAGCAGCATTACGGCTTCTTGGGGCATAGCTACCTGGGGAGCTGGATCAACATGGGGGCCGGCACCTGCAACAGCGACCTGAAAAACACCTACGGCCAGGTCAACATGGAATACAACGGCCGCAAAGTGCCGACCGGAATGCAGTTCGTCGGGGCGATCGTAGGGGATTACTCGAAAACCGCCATCAACACCGGCATCTTTACTGGCAAGACCATCGGCGTTTGCAGCATGGTCTATGGATTCGTCACCACGAACGTCCCGAGCTACGTGAACTATGCCCGGCTGTTCGGCCAGGTGACGGAAACCCCGGTCGACGTGATGGTCGCCACGCAGGCCCGCATGTTCGAGCGCCGCAACGTCGTCCAGCGCCCGTGCGACGTGCAACTGCTCCACTCGATGTACGAGCTCACTCGCCACGAACGCCAGCTTGCGGGGGAACCGTTGTCGCTGTGAAATAAGGAGCGATGAACGCAGAAGGACGAACGATGAGCGAGTCCGGCCGCCCCCCCGTTCATCATTCGTACTTCATACTTCATACTTCTCCCCATGCCTTTCGCCGCCGCCTACGCCGCTCCCGCCTTTGGGCTGTCCTTCGAGCTTTTCCCGCCTAAGACCGAGGCCGGGGATGCTGAAATGATGGCGCACGTGGCTCAGTTGGTCGCCTTCCGCCCGAGCTTTATTACGTGCACCTACGGGGCGGGGGGATCGACCCGGGCTAAGACACTCGACGTGGTCGAGCGCGTCGCGCAGCAGTTTCATTGCCCGGTCGTATCGCACCTCACCTGCGTGGGTTCGACGCGCGATGACCTGCGCGACTATTTGCGCGAGGCCCAGGCGCGCGGCGTGACGGGAATCGTCGCGTTGCGGGGCGATCCCCCGCGCGGAGAAGCGACTTTCCGTCCCGTCGACGGAGGACTGCGTTACGCCAACGAATTGGTGGCGCTGATTCGCGCGGAGTTTCCCGGTTTCGGCATTGCGGTCGCCGGTTACCCGGAGAAGCACCTCGAAGCGCCGAGCATGGAGGTCGACCTGGCCAACCTGCAGCGCAAAGTCAGCGCGGGCGCGGACGCCGTGGTGACGCAGCTGTTTTATCACGTGGACGATTACTTCGCGTTCGTCGATCGCTGCCGCGCTTTGGGGATCACGGCGCCGATCGTGCCGGGGATTCTGCCGGTCACAAACTTAAAGCAGATTCAACGCATCACGTCGCTCTGCGGCGCGAAGCTGCCTTCGGCCTTTATCGACGGGCTGGAACGCTACGGCGATGACGCCGATGCGCAATTCGAGCTCGGCGTGGAGTTCGCCACGCGGCAACTTGAAGCGTTATTGAAGGGCGATATCCCTGGCGTGCACTTCTACGTGCTGAACAAATCCCCTGCCACGGTTCGCGTGCTGGAAGCGCTTTCCGGCAGCCTGCCGGGCCACGATCGCGCAGCGCTCTAGGTGGCGACTTCGTCGCCGACACGCGCGAGCACGCTGGTTGCATCAACGTTGCATATTCAACGTTCCTTACCGCACTAGATAATTGCTAGGGCGGTTTCGCTGCGCTCCTCGGCGAGTTAGGATGACGCGTACCTTCCTGCCTCGCCGCGACACGTTGCATGTCCCTCCCTGAGTCGCAATTAGATCTCGATAAGTGCGTCCAAGCGGCGACGAGCTGCGCGTGCTTCAATTTTCGCAAAGCCTCGCGCGCAGTGACGCAGCTCTTCGATACCGCCCTGCAACCGACCGGCCTGCGATCGACGCAGTTAGTGATTCTGATCGCGGCCGCCGTCTTTGAATCGCTGGCGGTCTCGAGGCTGGCCAAGGAACTGGTGATGGACCGCTCGACGCTAACCCGGAATCTCCGCCCGCTCGAGCGCCGCGGGCTGGTCCGCCTGGTGTCCGGTGCGGACGTGCGGACGCGGCTGGTCGAGCTCACGCCGACGGGCCGGGCAGCGCTTGCCGAGGCCCTGCCGTACTGGGAATCGGCCCAGTTGCGCTTTCAGGATCGGTTGGGACATTCCCGCTGGGAGTCGCTGCTGCAAAGCCTTAACGTCACCGTGCAGATCGCCGCGGGAAAGGCGAGCTGATTGCGATAAGCCCAGAAACGCTCGCCAGGATGGGCGGTGTCGAATAGCGACCGCGCCACGCTATAGTGTCGCGTGCGAATGCGTGCTATTCGGCGCCGTAGCGAAACTGCCGACACGCCGAGTTCGCCTGGACTCGCTACCTGGACGACAACGGTCATGCCACGACGGCAAATCGCGGGAATGCGCGGCGTGCTTACCGGCGCTTCCAGCGGCATCGGCCGTGCGCTGGCGGGACGCCTGCTGATCGCCGGGGCGAAGCTGGTGCTGGTCGCGCGGCGCGAAGAGCGGCTCCGTGAGTTGGTCGCAGCGCTCCCCTCCGAGGTTCAATCCAACGCAATGATCCTGCCAGGCGACATCACGTCGGCGGACGTGCGTGCCGAGGCGGTGCGCGCGGCGGTCGAGGCGTTCGGCGGGTTGGACTTGCTTATCAATAACGCCGGCATCGGCGCCCAGGGGCGCTTCGTCGACGGCGATCCCCAAC
>CAZUBB010000083.1:16365-17870 GCA_964618485.1 uncultured Pirellulales bacterium | reverse complement strand
AAAAATTCCCTACGCTGTTGACAGGAGACCTCAGATGTCTTCGGTCGGGGTGGTGGCAAGGTCGGGAGGCCTTGCCACAACCGAAGGAGACCTTGCCACAATTGTTACTCTGGGCGCTGATGCTTCCGGCTCTACGCAACAACTTGTGAATGCGTTTACGCGAAGAGGGAGGTGAGGGCTTCGGCTTTGACCAGTTCGCGGGGCTGGTTGAGGTGGTTGTAGACGATCGTCGTCGGGTTGATGCCGACGGCGTGGTAGATCGTGGCGAGTAGCTCCATGGGATGAACGGGGGCGGTGAGCGGGGCGCTTCCGGTGGCGTCGGACTCGCCGTGGACATACCCGCGCTTGATGCCGGCGCCGGCGATAGCGCAAGTGTAGCAATAGGGCCAGTGATCGCGGCCGTCGTCGCTGTTCTGATTGCCGGAGGTGCTGACGCCGCGTTTGGGGCTGCGGCCGAACTCGCCGACGGCGAGGACCAACGTTTCATCCAGCATGCCGCGCTCGTCGAGATCGGCGATGAGCGCTGAGAGTGCGCCGTCGAACATCGGGGCGGCCTGATCTCGGAGACGCTTCGAGAGGTCGGTGTGGGTGTCCCAGGAGTGGTTGTCGCTGTTGGCGACTTTGGGCCAGTTGACTTCGACGAAACGCGTGCCGGCTTCGACGAGGCGGCGGGCGAGCAGGCAGCTTTGACCGAAGGTATTGCGGCCGTAGCGTTCGCGCGTGGCGTCGGATTCGGCGCGGAGATCGAAAGCGTCGCGGGCGCGGCCGGAGATGACGAGGCCGAGGGCCTTTTCGTAGTATTCGTTCAGGTCGTATTTGGCGGTGGCCTTTTCCAATTCCGGCATGCCGGCGGCGATCATCTCGCGGAGCCGCGCGCGGTGTTCGAGGCGGGAGCTGGAGATTTCGGGGCGCAACTGCAGGTCATCGACCTTGATGTTATCCATCTTGGTCATGTCCATGTCGTCGCCGGATGGATAGAGGTAATACGGATCGTAGGCACGTCCCAGGAAGCCGGCGGTGCCCGCCTTGCCGACGACGCCGCTCTCCTGCAACGGGCGCGGCATCATCACGAACGGCAGCATCGGCTGTTCGGGCGGCTTGAACTTGATGATGTTCGAGCCGACGTTGGGGAAGTCTTTGGGGCTCGGCGGTTCGAGCTGCCCGGAGGCGCTGACCTTGTCGGTGGTGTACCCGGTGAGCATCTGGTACATCGCCGCGGTGTGATTGAACAAGCCGACCGGGGTATAGCTGACGGTGCGGATGAGCGTGAGCTTGTCGGTGATTTGGGCGAACTTCGGCATCAACTCCGTGACGTCCATGCCGGGCGTCTTGGTGGGGATGCGTTTGAAGATGCTGCGGACGTTGTCGGGGACGTTTTCCTTGGGATCCCAGAGGTCGAGATGGCTGGGGCCCCCCTGCAGGTAGAGTAGGATGACGCTCTTGGCCTTGTTCCAGCCAGGACCGGACGAGGCGGCGGGTTCGTTCGCTTGAGCGCCCTTCAACTC
>CAZUBB010000083.1:4160-16355 GCA_964618485.1 uncultured Pirellulales bacterium | reverse complement strand
AGCAGGTTGGCCAGGCTGACGCCGAGCATGGCGGAGCCGCCGACGCGGAGGAGCTCGCGGCGGGTGACGCCATCGCAGGTATCCTTGCTGGTGCGACCGGGGATAACCAACATGGAACGAAACCTCCCGCCGGGGAAAGATCGGTGCGGATTGATGGGTTTGTTTAATATAGAGGGCGGCCGGGTGGGGAGTCAATCAGCGGGTAAGGAGTGGAGCCCTGCAAATGGGCGCTACGCCGCCGCCGTTTCGTCATCCCCGCTTGTGCGGAGGATCTGGCCGTCTTCGCTGACGTCCTGGAATCTGACGCTGACGCGTTTCGAGACGCCGGATTCTTGCATCGTGACGCCGTACAGCGTGCTCGCGCAGGTCATCGTTTTCTTCGAGTGCGTGACGACGATGAATTGCGTCCAGGCGAGGAATTCTTTGAGGACTGTGACGAAGCGTTCGATGTTGGCTTCGTCGAGCGGGGCGTCGACTTCGTCGAGCACGCAGAACGGGCTGGGGCGGAACTGGAAGATCGCCATGAGCAGCGCCACGCAGGTGAGCGCGCGCTGTCCGCCGCTGAGTTGTCCGATGTAGGCGGGCTTGGTGCCGGGGGGGCGGGCGACGATCTCGACGCCGCTTTCGAGGATATCGACGCCTTCCTCGAGAACGATATCGGCGTGGCCGCCGCCGAAGAGTTTGCGGAAGAGTCCTTGGAAGTTGGTGCGGACCGTCTCCAGCGTTTCCGCGAAGAGGCGGCGGCTGTCGGCGTTGATGCGCTGGATGATCTGCTCGAGCGAGTCTTTCGCCTCGCTCAAATCTTTGAATTGCCCGGCGAGATGTTCGTGACGGCGCTCGAGTTCTTCGAGCTCGTCGAGCGCGGCAAGGTTCACGGCGCCGATCGAGTTGATCTTGCGGCGGAGGTCGGCGATTTCGCGGTCGATCGCCTCGCGCTCTTCGAGCGGTTGGTGGGCGATGGTCTCGCTCAACGTCGCGAGTTCGAGGCCGTAGTCGTCGCGGAGCCGGGATTCGATTGCGGCGCGTTCGAGTTGCAGTTCGCCGGAATTGAGGCGGCGCTTGTGGATGCGTTCCTCGACCTGGCGCTGCGCGTTGCGCGCGTCCTGAACGCTGGAGAGCAACTCCGCGCGGCGACGGCGGTGGGTTTCCGCCTGATTGAGCAGCCGCACGATGTCGCTGGTGAATTCTTCTTTGCGGAGGTAGAGGCTGGCGATTTCGCTTTCGGCGGCCAAGATGGCGGCGACAATCTGTTCGACGCGGTGGCGGCCGGCGGCGATCTGGCGGTGCTGGTCGTCGAGTGATTTGTGGCGCTCGTTCCGGTCCAGTTCGTATTGTTCGAGACGTCCGCGGAGGGAGCGACGGCGTTCGTCGCTCTTGGCGAGCTCGACCTTCACGCCGGTCAGGCGCTGCTCGAATTCGCGGCGGGCTTCGTCGAGCGCTTCGCGGCGGGCGTTGCGCTCGGCGATTTCGGCTTCTTGCGCGGCGAGGTCGGTTTCGATGTCGATCATCCGCGCGCGGGCTGCGGCGAGCTCGGCTTCGCTGGCGGCGATTTGCGCGGTCGCGGCGGTGAGCTCGCGTTCGAGGGAACTGAGTTGGCGGTCCAGTTGTGAGACGCGTTCCTGCGCCGCTTGGACGTGCGTGCGATGTTCGCCCAGGGCGCTTTGCGCGCCGCCAAGGGCGAGCTGGGACTCACGGGCCGTCTGTTCGGCGTGGCGGATCGCCTCGTCCATGGCAGCCACGTCGTGGCGGCCGGCGACGATCGATTGATTCAGCGCGGCGAGCTGCGTCGCCAAGGCCTTGAGTTCACTGCGACGCGAGACGATGCCGGAGGCGCCTTTGCGTGCGCCGAGCGTCAGCGTGCCGTCGGCGGCGACGAGGTCGCGGGTGAGCGTGGCGAAACTCCAGTCGCCGGGATGGACTTCGGCCAGGCGGAGCGCGTCGGAGAGCTCGCGGACGATCCAGGTGTTGCGCAGGAGCCGGCGGACGAGGGGCGCGAATTCGGGCGAGACCTCGACGAATTTGTCGGCGCGCCCCAGCACGGCGGGATCGTCCTCGAAGGGAGGGTCGGAAGCAACGGACGATGGTTCCGAACCAACGCGCAGGAAGCCGACGCGGCCGGCGAAGTGGGCGTCGGCGCGGGCGAGGTATTCGAAGAACTCGTCGTTGGGGTCGAACAGCAGATAGCCGGAAAGGTCGCCGAGCGCGGCTTCAATGGCGGGGGCAAAGTCGAGGCTCACCGAGAATTGATCGGCGAGCAGGCCGCGGATGCGACTGAGCGGTCCGCCGGTGGCGGCGCGGGCGCGAATGAGCACTTCCTTGGCGGCCGCGGTGAGTCCTTCCAGGCGGCTTTCCAATTCGGCGAGGACGCCGGCGCGCTCGGACATCGCCGCGTGTTGGGTTTCGAGCGCGTGAAGTTGCGACTGCTGTTCGGCGCGGCGGGTGCGTTCGGCGGCGACGTGCTGGTCGGCGGTTTCGGATGCGGCTCGGGCCGATTCGACGGCCGATAATCGCGCTTCCAGCGTCTCGCGGATTTGCGCGAGCTCCGCGATGAGCGATTCACGCTGCGCACGCAGTTCGGACTGCTGGGTTTCGCGACGTTCGCTCGCGGCGCGGAGGGCGTCGAGTTGCGACGTGATGCCGGAGACCTGGTTGCCGATGGCCGCGCCTTGGCGCATGCGATCGAGGTATTGCAGGCGGAGGCGTTCGGTGGCTTCGCGTGATGACTGCGCCTCGCGGGCCGCTTCGTCGGCCTGGCGCTGGTCGGTCGCCAGCCTGGCGACGAGCTCGCCGTGCTCCGCTTCGGCGGCGGAGAGTTCCGCTTGGGTTTCGGCGAGTTGGCTTTGCAGGTCGGCCGTTCGCTGGTTGTTTTGCGCGAGCTGCTGGCTGCGGCGGGCGAGGTCGTCTTCGACTTCGCGGAGGCGTGCGCGGCCTTGGTCGATCGATGATTCGTGGACGGCGATGCGCTCGCGATTTTGCGCGAGGCGCGATTCGGCGGCGCGGATGCCTTCGTGCGCGTCGGCGAGCGTGGCTTCGAGGGCGAAGGCCTCGGTTTCTTGCGTGGCGACCGAAGCGCCGATCGAGACGAGCTCTTCGTCGAGCGCGCGGGTTTCTTCGTCGAGCGCCTGGATGCGCTCGGAGAGATGCCGCCAATCGGCCAGGCCGACTTGCGTGCGGAGCGATTGGAGCCGATCGGTGTGCTCTTTGTGGCGGCGCGCCTTGGCCGCTTGGAGCCGGACGCTGCGGAGCCGGGATTCGACTTCCTGAACGATGTCGGAAAGGCGGAGCAGGTTTTGCTCGACGCGTTCCAGGCGACGGAGGGACTCGACCTTCTTGGCCTTGAAGCGGCTGATGCCGGCGGCCTCTTCGAAGATCGCGCGGCGATCCTTCGGCGAGGCCTGGAGCATGATGTCGACTTTGCCCTGCTCGATGACGCTGTAGGCCTCGGTGGCGACGCCGGTGCCGGAGAAGAGCTCGCGGATGTCGCGCAGCCGGCTCGGCTGGCGGTTGATGAGATACTCGCCTTCGCCGCCACGATAGACGCGCCGCGTGACGTGGACGTCGTCGGCGTCGACGGCAAGGAGGCGACGGGAGTTATCGAAGGTGAGCGTGGCTTCGCAGGCGTTGAGCGCGGGGCGGGTGGCCGAGCCGTTGAAGATGACGTCGGACATCTCCTTGCCGCGGAGACTCTTCACCGATTGCTCGCCGAGGACCCATTTGATGGCGTCGACGACGTTTGATTTGCCGGAACCGTTGGGACCGACGACGACGGTGATTCCGGAGTGGAACTCGAACCGCGTTTTTTCGGCGAAGCTCTTAAAGCCGGCGAGTTCGAGCGCTTTGAGCATGGAGAAAACGGGCCGGACCTGTGTCGCGGGAGGCTGCCGGGGAATGAGGCGGTTCTAGCGCCCCAGCAGCTTCACTCCGCCGCTTTCCGACCGAGTCGCGCGGGCTCACTCGTCGGACTTCCAAGGAGTCATTTTATCACGGAACGCGTCCCAGCGGCTAACTGGTTTTTCTCCCCCCTTGTTGCCGGTCAGGACGCTGGAATCGCGGCGCTTGGCGGGCTTGTCTTTGACTTTGGAGGTGTCGAACAGGCCGGGGGTGGCGCTGGTGATCTGGACATCGCGGGAGGCCGAGCCTTCGCCTTCTTCCGCCGCGTCCTCGGCGTTGCCGCGGTTTTCGTAGCGGCGGTTAGCTTCCGGCAGGGCGTCGACCTCGAACCGGCCGCTGAGCAGATTCTGTTGCTTCGCCTGCTGGAGGATCTGGACGACGTCCGGGTAGTCCCCTTCCAACTCGGCGATGGCGCGGACGATGGCGTCGACGGTGTTATCAACCTGGCGTTTCTGGTCGACGCCGTTGAGGTTGAAACGGGCCACGCTGACCACGCCCGAGGCGTCGCCGGTGACCATGATTTTGTTGTTCGCCGCGTCGAGCGCGAACGGCGTGGTGATCCGCTGCTCGCTGCCGAAGACGACCAGTTCGGGGCGGAAGCTGCGCGTGGCGTGGATCATCGGCGGACCGCCGGTGTGCAGCACGTGATAGCTGAACTGGTCGTTCATCATCTCGCCGCGGACCAGCGGATCGTTGGGGTTCATGGCCCAGAGCGAGCGGAAGGCGCCGTACCGGGTTTCCGCGCTGGGGACGTCGAGGAGCTTGCGGAGTTCTTCGTAGGCCGAGTAATCGTCCATCGCCGAGAGACCGGTCAGGGCAAAGACGCGGAAGGCGGGTTCTTCGGCGGCCAGCTTTCCGAGGACCGGCGCGGCGGCGCCTTCGTCCAGGTAGGCCAGGGCTTCGGCGGCGTAGAGCCGCACTTCGGGGTCGCGCGATTCGAGTCCTTTTTTCAGGACCGGAATCCCTTCTTTGCCGATCGCTTCCAGTCGCACTGCGGCCGTGGCCGCGGTGATGGGGTCGAGGAGCTGACGTTCGAGGAGCGTGAGGCGGGCCAGGCGTTCGGAGGTCGATTCCTGAAGCGGGATCGCTCGCAAGACGGTCATGTAGCGGGGGACGTTGTACTTGTAGCGCGCGTGCAGCAGCAAGTCGATGTACTCCTCGGTTTTCGGCGTGGCGACGGGTTCTTTGCGTCCTTCGTGGAAGGTGAAGAAGCGGCGGTTGATCGCGCCACCCAGTGCGGCGCTCGTGCGCAAGTCTTGCTTATCGGGCTTGAGCGCCAAGCCGATCGGTCGCGGTTTGAGCAAAGTTCCGCCGCCGAGGACGCGGCCGCGCCCGAGGGCGGAGCTGTCGCCGGAACTGGCGGCGTTAGGATCGGTGAGGATGGGCCCTTTCCCTTGGCCAATGAGGTGGCCGTCGTAGGCCTGTCCGTCGATGTAGGCCGACTCCGTGAGGCGTGTTTCCATCATCCAGCCCCCGCGGAGGCTGGTGCATTCGCTGTTCGAGGGGAGGCGAACTTCCAGGTCGAAGTGGTCCCCTTTTTGCGCGCCAGGGCGGACGAACCCGCGGACCAGCACTAGGGCGGTGCTGGGGGAATCGAGGACCTCTTGCGGCTTGGGAACGCCGCGCGTCTGCAGCTCGCGGAGGAGCGCGTTGCGAACAGGCGAGGGGGGGCAATCGCCGCCGGTGCCGGGTAGGCCCGTGACGAGGGCGAGGCCTTCGACCTTCTGGATGACCATGCCGAAGGGGATGGCGAAGTCGCCGACGTATTTCGTGTCGAACTCGAGCTCTTTTTTCTCGTCTTCTTCTTCCGGGCTCTGCGAGCGGAAGGAAAAGGGAGAGGTGCAGCCGCTGAGGAGCGTCCAGCCGAGGAGGCCGCAGATGCCCGAAATGAAGCGACGGCGCGGCAGACCACATGCGGCGTGGCGGACGTGCTGGTTTTGATGTTGGGCGTTGCTGGGAAACGGGTTGGCCACGGCTCCCTCCGAAAACTGGCTGGGCGTCCTGCCCGGCGTCGCGATGGCCTCACCCCGCGGGCGGAGGCGCATTTGGCGGTCTCCCGGCGGCTCGGTCGTCTGTGGACCGGGCTTTGGTGGACACCGCGCGCGAACTGTAGCGCGGGGGTCGGCGGGGTCAAGGCCAGTCGTGGCGCGGGCGCGAGTCGTCAACGTGTTGCGTTGATTGACGTTAGGTCGGGGGAGGAGGATATCCCAGGCTGCCTTGTCGGTCCGAATTTCGTTGACACCCCAGATTTCCACTGCTTATACTCAGAGAATCTTTTGCCGGGTCGTAATTTGTCCGTGGACAGGAAGTTGCGCATTGCCGCGCCAGGTGGTCCGGAACGCCACCGCGGGTGCTCCGAGCGGCGATGAAGCTGACAATGACGCGGCCGTAGTTGAAATTCCCGCCAGTGGCTGCCACTGCATTTCCGTGCATGGCTGGCATTGCGCGAGTAGCGTCCTTGGGTCCACAGATTTTTCCGCGCACGGCGCGGCAACAGGAGAGGGTGGATGAACCTCGTCGGCAAGATTCTGACGGTCTTGATCTTCGTCATGACTATCGTGTTCATGACGCTGTCGATCATGGTCTACTCGTCGCACGTCAATTGGCTGGCGCGGGCGAAGGCGCTTGAGGCACAGTTAACCGTAGCGAACCAGGATCGCACGCAGCTCGAGGCGGATGTCGCTAATCTGACGACGGCGCTCGATGCGGAGCGGAACCTGAATCAGCAGGCGATCGGCAAGCTGCAGCAGGAAGTCAACGACCTGACGACCGAGAAGAACGAAATGCAGGCCGCGGAGGCCGCGCTCAATGAAAAGATGCGCGAAGCCGTGGCGGCGAACAACGCGGCCCAGACCGAGTTGGAGCAGTTGCGGACGCAGATCGCTGGGCTGCGCGACGGCATCGTCGCGGCGCAAGCCACGCGCGATAAGGCCTTCCGCGACATGGTCGCTCGCACCGATGAGCTGCAGCAAGCCGCCAATGAGTTGGCGACTTTCAAGTCGCGCAATACGCAGTTGGCCGAGCAAGTGGCTCGCATGGACAAGGTGCTCAACCTGCACAATCTGAGCGAGTTCGACGAGCCGGGTCCGCCGCAAGTGGACGGCATTGTGCTGGCCGTGCGAGCCGGCGGCATCGTGGAGTTGTCGATCGGCTCCGACGAGGGGCTCAAGCGCGGCGACCGGTTGCAGGTGGTGCGCCAGGGGCCGGATAACAACCGTTTCCTGGGCTCGGTCGAGATTCTCGAAACGCAACCGGATAAGTCGGTCGCGAAGATTGTTCCTGAAACGCGTCAAGGCTCGATCGAAAAGGAAGACCGTGTCTACTCCCGGTTACGCTGATGCCGGCCGCGGCGTTTACGTCGAGAAGCCGAAGTCGAACATCTACACGGTGCTGCTGGCGATCGCGTTGTTCGCGTTGATCGTGGCCTGTGCCTTCTTGCTGATCGAGATGAACCGCTACGAGTTCAACCGCAAGGCGCCGACCGCGAGCGCCGCGGGAACGATGGCCTGGGACGCGGTTCGCGCTGAGTTCGCTTAGCGCCGAACTCGCTATGGCCCCGGCCACCAGCGAGACTCGGGTGCCTGGGGCAGGGGCACGCACGACGAGTTGTCGGAGTCCAAGAGACTGGGGCTTCGTTTCGTTTGTCTGCGGCAAGTGTCGATGCCCCAGCGTTTCCGGCTTTGCCAACCGCATGCGCACGCCCCAGCCCCAGGCACCCCGCGTTTATATCGCTTAGCGGTGCTGGACGCCGTCTGCTAAGTTGAGCGTTCGTGGCTCGACGTACAGCGCGGAGCGTCTTGCGATGGCCGATTCTGTTTATCGCCCAGGATTGCTGGGCGTCGTGGTGGGCGAGACGGCGATGAGTTCGCTCGCCGATGGACTGCGCTACCGCGGGTATGCGTTCGAGTCGCTGGCGGATCAGGCGTCTTTTGAAGAAGTGGCGTATTTGCTGCTTTACGGCGAGTTGCCGAAGGCCGCGGAACTGTTGGCCTTTCGCGAGCGGCTGGCGGCTACGCGCGAGTTGCCGGCGCCGTTAGTTGAGCTGTTGCGTACGCTTTCGCCCAGCGTGCCGCTGATCGACGTGATGCGTTCCGGCGCGAGCTTGCTGGCGCATTGGGATCCGGACGTCGCAGACAATTCCCGCGAGGCGTGTTTGCGGAAGGCCGAGCGGCTGCTCGCTCAATTGCCGATGATCCTGGCGGCCGCGGCGCGCCTCCGCGAGGAGAAGGAGCCGGTTCCGCCGCGGCCGGAGCTCAACCTGGCAGCCAATGTGCTCTTCATGCTGACGCGGGTCGAACCGACGGAGGCTCAAGCGCGGGCGATGGACGTCTCGCTCATTCTGTACGCGGAGCACGAGTTCAACGCCTCGACATTCACGGCGAGGGTGATTGCTTCCACGCTGTCGGATCTGCATTCGGCGGTGACGGGGGCAATCGGCGCGTTGAAGGGCTCGTTGCATGGCGGCGCGAATGAGCGCGTGCTCGAGGTTCTGCAGGAAGTGGGCGGGGCGGAGCGCGCCGAGGCCTGGACGCGCGAGGCGCTGGCGGCGAAGCGGCTCATCATGGGGTTTGGGCATCGCGTGCATCTGGACGGGGATCCTCGGGCGACGTATTTGAGGCCGTGGTGCGCGCGGCTGGCAGCGGAGACGGGCCACGAGGAGATGGAACGGGCCGCGGAGGTGGTGGAGGCGGTGATGCGTTCCGAGAAGAACCTGGCGCCGAATTTGGATTGGCCGATGGCGCGGTTGTACCATTATCTGGGTTTGCCGGGGGACGTGTTTACGCCGCTGTTTGTGATTGGCCGCTTGGCGGGGTGGAGCGCGCATGTGATGGAACAGGCAGCGAAGAACCGGATTATTCATCCGCGGGCGCAGTATGTTGGTCCGGCTGCGAGGGAGTTTGTGTCGCTGGCTGAGCGGGGGTGATTGCGCTCGTGGAGTGATTCAGACAGCTCAGCGGCGAAAGCGGCCGTCACTCCGGACGCTGACGCTTCCGGCTCCCGAGATCGGTTGGTAGATTTGCGCGGCTACTTGAGCGGCAGCATAAAAAAGCTTGCTTCCCTGGGCATGGCGGGGGTAGACTCAGCCCTCGGAAGAGGCGTGCGTTTCCCGTTTGGGCGCTCGATTTCATCGCGGTTCTCGCGAGGGGCGGCCCGGACACACACACCGGAACATGTGGAGGGAACAGGTCATGCGTCGTAATGTTTGTTGCTGCGCGCTTATTGTGGCGTGCGCGCTGGGTTACTCGCGCGAGGCGATTGCGCAAGAGGCCGCTCCGCCGGCCGCAGCCAGGACGGATTTGGGTGCGCTCGAAGCGCGCATCGAGGCGGTCCTCGGCGAGAGCACGAGTCTGCAATTCTTAGATCAGCCGCTCGGGGATGTGGTGGCTTTCTTGGAGGACCGCCACAAGATCGAGATTCAACTCGATCGCGCCGCGCTCGACACGGCCGGCGTGAACACGGATACGCCGGTGACGATCGACGTGGAGGGGATCTCGCTTCGCTCGGCGCTGAACCTGATGTTGAAGTCGATCGATCTGACGTATTGCGTGCGGGACGGGGTGTTGTTGGTGACGACGACGGAGGAGGTCGAGAACGAACTGGTCACGAAAGTGTATGACGCCCGGCGCTTTCTTTACGTCACCGACAAGTACGGCGAGCGGAAGCGCGATTCTGAGCCGCTGTTCGAGCTGGTGACGACACACGTGCGACCGAGCGATTGGATGTACGTCGGCGGGATGGGATCGATCGACTTCGTGGATCAATCGGCCGTCGTATCGCAGTCGTGGCATGCGCAACATGAAGTCGGGGACTTCATGACGGCGCTGGAAACGGCGCTCGCCCAATATAAGGAAGGCGCGTTCAACGCGCCGATCGATGTCGGCGCGACTTCGAGCGGGTCCTCGGCGGCGATTCGCCATGCTCTGGGTGATACGACGTCTTTGCAGTTCTTAGAGCAACCGCTGGCGGACATCGTCGCGTTTCTGGAGGATCGGCACAAGATCGAGTTTCAGCTCGATACCACCGCGCTCGACACGGCGGGCGTCAACAAAGACACCCAGGCCACGATCGACGTGGAGGGAATTCCGCTGGGGAGCGCGCTGAAGCTGATGCTGGAGCAGTTGGATCTGACGTACACGATTCGCGACGAAGTGCTGCTGATCACCACGATGGAGGAAGTGGAGCAGGAATTGACGACGCGGATTTATCCGGTGAAGGATTTGATCGCGGCAGACACCAACGCGGGGGACGCCGCGACGGCCTCATTGCGCCGTTCGCCCGTGGGAGCTGCGCTGATGAGCACCGGCACACCGGCATCGCCCAGCGCCGACGCGGCAGCTTCTCCGGGCGATTCCACTGGGGCCGGCGCGGACGAGGGTACAAGCGGCGCGAGTGCGGGGGGCGCTGCAGGTTTTCCCGCGGAGGAGTTGAAGGACTATGGCCAACCGGTCGAGCGCATTCTCCAAGCGGTGACAAATGCCGTCGAGCCGTCGACCTGGATGGACGTGGGGGGAACGGGCGTCATCAGTTACGTGCCGGAGTTTGAGGGGATTGTCGTTTCGCAAACGCAGGCGACGCACGACAAGATTGATGCGCTGTTGGCCGAGCTGCGCCGGATGGGTGCGAGTCAGGCCGCGAGCCCTGAGAATGCGGCGGACGACGGGGGCTCGGCGTTGAGCATGCGGGCGTATCGCTTGACTCACGGCGCAGAGCCAGTGAAAGATCTCGCGAAACTCGTGGGCGTGATTCAGCGCCATGTGGAACCCAAGGCGTGGACGACCGACGTGGATCGCCACTTCGTGCAGACGGTTGACGACGCGATGTTGATTCAGACGACGAATGCGAATCATCGCCGCATTGCAGAGCTGCTGAGCGATCTGGGTTACATGGATCGAAGCACTATGCAGGGTATCGCGGGCTGCTGGGGGACGCCGGTTAAGGAGGCGAAATAGCGAACTGCAAAGGATGTGAGCCGGAATGCGTTTGCGCTCGGGGGAGGCGTTACCGTCGCGCGACGTGTTGCTTCGGGCGCTGACGCTTCCGGCACTTTGTTGGCGGTTCGTCGCGGCATTGAGAGTAGCGGAGGAATGAGATCATATTGCGTGGCGTCGGCTGGCGTGCGCTGGTTTTAGCGTGCGGTTGCGTTGGCTGCTTCTGCGCTATGGGGCAGCGCGTTGGCGCGGCGGAATCCAACGCGGAGCGCGACCGGCGGGAGGCCCGCATTGAGGCGGCGCTGGACACGGAGGCGAGCCTGCAATTCCTGGAGCAGCCGCTGGGAGATGTTGCGCAGTTTCTCGAGGATCGGCACAAGATCGAGGTGCAGCTGGATACGCTTGCGCTCGATCGAAACGGGATGAACGCCGATACACCGGTGACGATCGACGTGGAGGGGATTTCAATGCGCTCGGCGCTGGACTTGATGTTGCGGTCGATCGAAGCCAGTTGGTGCATCCGCGACGGCGCGCTGCTGGTGACGACGCAGGAAGAGGTGGAAACCGAGCTGGTGACCGAGGTCTATGACGTGCAGCGGTTCTTGTACGTCATCGACAAGAACGGCCAGCGGAGACGATACGCCGAGCCGCTGCTCGACGCCGTGATGAGCCACGTCGCGCCGACGTCGTGGACCGACGTGGGGGGCGTGGGGGCGATCGACGTGTTGGGCGAGTCGGCAGTGGTGTCGCAGACGTGGGACATCCAGCGCGAAGTCGGCCAGACGGTCGCGGCGATGGAAATGGCGTTCGCGCAGTACCGGCAGGGGCGCTTTGACGCGCCGATCGACGTCGGCGTTCCGACGACTGGCATGACGCCGAAGATTCGTCAAGCGCTCCGAGAAAACGCCTCGCTGCAATTTGAGGAGCAGCCCCTGGGCGATGTGACGGCGGAGTTGGAAGACCGGTTTAAGATTGAAATTCAGCTCGATACGCCGGCGCTCGACACGGCCGGCGTGACGACCGATACGCCGGTGACGATCGACGTTGAGGGAGTCCCGCTGGCCGATGGGCTCGACCTGATGCTCGGCGCGTTGGAGATCACGTATACGATTCGCGACGAAGTGCTGCTGATCACCACGGACGAAGAAGTGGAAATGATGCTGGTAACGCGGCTTTATCCGATCAAGGACCTCGTAGCGGCCGAACGAATCGCGGCGGCGAGCGCAAGCAACGGCAACGGAGGACCGCGCAAATATGGGGCGTCGGTCGATCGGATTTTGGACGTGGTGACCTTTACGATTCAGCCGACGACCTGGGTCGAAGTCGGCGGCACTGGGAGCATCGGCTACGTCCCGCAGTTCCAGGGAATGGTCGT
>CAZUBB010000083.1:0-4150 GCA_964618485.1 uncultured Pirellulales bacterium | reverse complement strand
CGCAGACGCTGGACGTCCATCGCGAGATCGAAGCGCTGCTGGCGATGCTGCGGAATCCGGGCGACGCGCGGCAGGCGCCGACGGTGCGCGTGGCGCAGCCGACGTTGGCGCAGCGCGTCAAGCCGACCGTCGACCCTAGCGATGATCCGCAGAGCGTGCGCGTGTACGGGATGTTCGCGGGCGCCGGGTCGCGACGTTCGATGGAGGAAGTGAATGGGCTGGCCGCGCGGATTCAGGCGATCGTCGAGCCGGAAGTCTGGGGTAAGTCAGGCGGGACTTCCTACGTGCATGTCGTTGATCAGGCGATCGTCGTCAACGCGACGGAGGGGCAGCACCAGCGGATCGGGGCGCTCTTGAACGAGCGGGGGATCGCGGGTTCGCCGGTGGCGGGTTCGCCGCTGGGGAATGGGAATAACAACAGCAACAACAACGGCCGCTGATTACGCCGCGCCGTTGCCGTCCATGGCGGAGTTGTGCAGATTGCCTTTGCGGAAGGCGTCGGCCATGGCCATCGGGACGGCGGATTCCGCCTCGACGAGGATGGCGCGGTTTTGCAGCACCTTGGCTTTGTTTTCTTGCTCGGTGGCGATCGCGTTCGCGCGGCGGACTTCGGCACGTGCCCGGGCGACGCGCATGTCGGCCTCGGCCTGATCGGCTTGGAGGCGGGCGCCGATGTTTTCGCCGACGTCGATATCGGCGATGTCGATCGAGACGATCTGGAACGCCGTCTGGGCGTCGAGACCGCGGGCGAGCACTGCCTTGGAGATGATTTCAGGGCCTTCCATGACTTCGAGGTGGCTGACCGACGAGCCGATCGACGTGATGATCCCTTCGCCGACGCGGGCGATGACGGTTTCCTCGGTAGCGCCGCCGATCAACTGCATCAGGTTCGTGCGGACTGTGACGCGGGCACGGACCTTGAGTTCGACGCCGTTCTTGGCGATCGCGCTCAGCGTGCTTTTGCCGGAGCGCGGGTCGGGGCAGTCGATGACCTTGGGATTGACGCTGGTCTGGACCGCCTCGAGGACGTCGCGGCCGGCGAGGTCGATGGCGGCGGCGCGGTCGAAGTCGAGATCGAGGTCCGCGCGGTGTGCGGCGATGATCGCGCGGATCACGCCCATCACGTTACCGCCGGCCAGGTAATGGGCTTCCAGGCGGCGGGTGGTGATGCCGGCCGTGGGGTCGTTGGCGATGCCGGCCTGCATGGCCATGATCTTGGCCTGGACGATCAGCCGGGCGTTGACCTGGCGGAGGCTCATGCCGATCAGGCTGAGGAAGCTGATCCGGGCGTTCGACATGTAGGCCTGGAACCAAATGCCGCCGTAGATCAGCACCAGGACGCAGAAGATAAAGAGCAGAAACGCGCCGATGATGCCGGCCAGAACGTACCAGATCATGTTGCTGCCGCCGTTGGCGGGATCCGGCTGGGCCAGCAGGGCGAGGGTAAGTTGGCTGACGGCGGAGACCATTGGGGTTGCTGCTTGAGGTTTTGCGCGGAGAGATGAGAGGCGGACGACCCTAGCATACCCGGTATTGGAGGGGGACGGGAAGTAGATGGCGGTGGCCGCCGTGGGGGGGTGAATGATGACGCCGATCGTTGACATGCTCAGCTTACGCTTCAGCTCTGGCGAGCATGACGTTGCTGAGCGGCATAATGAGTATCAGCCGTGAGAGATGGTTGATGCGGTATTGACGCAGATTCTTGGATGGTGCTGCGCCTTTGGCGGAGGAGGAGACCTTCCGTCGGCGCGGTGGTCCGGTCGGGAGACCGGGCCACAACACGCGCTTCCCTTCTTTTCTCCTTTTCTTCTCTTCTCCTTTTCTCCTCCTCACGTATTGATCTTGATCGACAGCTCGCGGAGTTGCTTCGCATCCACTTGCCCCGGCGCTTCCGTCATCAAATCCGTTGCCTTTTGCGTCTTGGGGAAGGCGATGCAGTCGCGGATGTTGTCGAGGCCGCCGAAGATCATGACGCAGCGGTCGATGCCGAGCGCGATGCCGCCGTGCGGGGGCGCGCCGTATTGCAGCGCGTCGAGGAGGAAGCCGAAGCGGTCGCGGGCGGTTTCGCGGGAAAGGCCGAGGAGGTCGAAGACCTGTTGCTGGACGGCCTGGTCGTGGATTCGGATGGTGCCGCCGCCGGCCTCGTAGCCGTTGATCACGAGATCGTAGGCCTGGGCGCGGCATTTGCCGGGATCGGTGGCGAGCATCTCAAGGTCTTGCGTGCGCGGGGCGGTGAAGGGGTGGTGCATCGCCGCCCAGCCCTTCTCTTCCGCGTCGTAGGCGAACATGGGGAACTCGACGACCCAGGAGAAGTGCATCGAGTTCGGTTCGTAGAGGCCGAGTTCTTTGCCGAGGCGTTTGCGGAGACCGTAGAGCGCCTTGCAGGTGACTTCAAAGGAATCGGCGACGAAGCAAAGGAAGTCGCCGGGGGCCGCGCCGAGGCGCTCGCCGAGCTTGGCGAGCAGTTCGGGTTGAAAGTTCTTCGCGGTCGGCGAGGCAAGCTTGCCGTCGGCTTCGACCTTGAACCAAACGAGACCGCCGGCGCCGAAGTCTTGCTTGATTAAGTCGGTGAGTTCGTCGATGCCTTTGCGCGAGTAGCGCTCGGCCGCGCCCTTGGCGTTGAGCCCGCGGACGCGTTTGCCGGTTGCGGCGGCTTCTTTGAAGACGCGGAAGTCGGCTTCGGCGGCGAGGTCGGTGACGTCGACGAGTTCCATGCCGAAGCGGAGGTCGGGCGCGTCGTGGCCGAAGCGTTCCATGGCCTCGTCGTAGGTCATGCGCGCCAGCGGCAGTTTCACGTCGATGCCGAGGATGTCTTTGGCCAGCTTGGCGACGAGGCCGTCGATGATGCTGATGACGTCTTCGGCGGTGACAAACGCCATCTCGACATCGAGCTGCGTGAATTCCGGCTGGCGATCCGCGCGGAGGTCCTCGTCGCGGAAGCAGCGGGCGACCTGCACGTAGCGATCGTAGCCGGCGATCATCAGGATCTGCTTGTACAGCTGCGGCGACTGCGGCAGCGCGTAGAACTTGCCCGGGTGGACGCGGCTGGGGACGAGGTAGTCGCGGGCGCCTTCGGGCGTGCTGCGACCGAGCATTGGGGTTTCGACTTCGATGAAGCGGTGCTCGTCGAAGTAGTCGCGCATCGCCTTGATCATGCGGTGGCGCAGGACGATGGTGCGCTGCATGTCGGGGCGGCGGAGGTCGAGGTAGCGGTATTTCAAGCGGAGGTCTTCGCCGGGGAGTTCCATCGCGCCGGGTTGGAACGGCGGGACGAGGCTCTTATTGAGCAGCTCCAGTTTGCGGCAGCGGAGTTCGATTTCGCCGGTGTCGAGCTTGGGGTTGATCGTGCCTTCGGGGCGCTTGGCGACCTTGCCAGTGACGGCGATGACGAACTCGGTCCGCAGTTGCCGGGCTTCCGCCAGCAGTTCGGCGCCGCCGTCGGGGGTGAACACGACCTGGGTCTTGCCGTAGCGGTCGCGGAGGTCGACGAAGAGGCTGCCGCCGTGGTCGCGGTAGCTATCGACCCAGCCGGTGAGGGTCACTTCCTGGCCGATCTGGGCGGCCCGCAGCTCGCCGCATGTGTGGGTCCGGAGCAAGTGGTAAGTCCTTTATGGGATTCGGGTTCCGTGGGTTTGGAACCGATGGGGATGGCGAGCAATTCTCGTCGCGGAGGCTCGAACGAACTTCGGCGTCTGCTCTCCCTCGCTGGCGCTACGGGCTAGTGTAGGAGACGGGCGCGCGGGTTCGCGCGACGAAAGTCTGGCATTGTAAGAGGAGTTGCGCCCGCGGTCGAGAAGGGAATGGGGGCGCGGCGGTGGACAGCTTCACGCAATGACGTCGTGGACGACGTTGCCGTGGACGTCGGTGAGGCGGAAGTCGCGGCCGGCGTAGCGGTAGGTGAGGCGTTTGTGGTCGAAGCCGAGGAGGTGGAGCATCGTGGCGTGGAGGTCGTGGACGTGGACCTTGTTTTCAACGGCCTGGAAGCCGAACTCGTCCGTGGCGCCGTAGACCGTGCCTGCCTTGACGCCGCCGCCGGCGAGCCAGGCGGTGAAGCCATAATTGTTGTGGTCGCGGCCGTTGATCTTGCCGGCGTTCGAGCCGGGTTGCGGTAGTTCGACCGTCGGCGTGCGGCCGAACTCGCCGCAGCAGA
>CAZUBB010000082.1:11869-17972 GCA_964618485.1 uncultured Pirellulales bacterium | reverse complement strand
GTGAAATCACGCGCGGCAATCGCCTGTCGCTCTTTGCGTTGGGGGTGATTATCGGGCTGTTGTTTTTCGCCGGCGCCTGCGCGTGTTACATCGGACTTTTCTTCACCGCTCCGCTCGCGTACATGATGTCCATCGTCGCCTACATGCACATGTCGGGCCAGCGCGTCGCCGGAGCGTCGTATGTCATCTCCCCGCGCGAACGCGCGCTTCCGGCGCAACCGAATTTCTAGGCCGGCGGCCATAGCACCCGGCGGGCCTGAGCCTTTCGCTCCGAGGCATGCTCTCCATTGCATCCGCAACGCCGAGATGGCGCACGCGCCGCCGCGCCGGCCCGCCCTACCCGTCTGTATCGAAAGCGCGGCGGAATTTGGAATACTCCGAACTCCGTACTCCTAGCTCCGTGCTCCCTCCTCCCCGCCGCCTTGCTCAACCTGCCGCGTACCGGTAGCTTGGCAGCTTCGTCGGCCACCTCCTGCCGGCGCGTTTTCAGTTCTTCGTGTATCGCGGAAGGCCCGATGAGCGACCCTTATTTTCAAGCCCTGTTCGCCGAGCGGATCGGCGGCGCCAATTACGGCAAGGGAACCGAAATCTACAAGTTCGAGAAGATCAAACGGGCCAAACGCAAGGCCCTGGCCGATCATCCCGAACGGGCGCTGGTCGACTTCGGCATCGGCGAAAACGACGAGATGGCCCCGCCGCAGGTCCGCGCGCGGATGGCCGAAGAAATCAACCGCCCGCAAAACCGCGGCTATGCCGACAACGGCATCCAGGACTACAAAGACGCCGTGGCCCGGCTCATGCAGCGCCGCTTCGGCGTGACGCTCGATCCGGTCAAAGAAGTCAATCACTGCATCGGCTCGAAGACCGCGCTGGCCATGCTGCCGGCCGCGTTCATCAACCCCGGCGACGTGACGTTGATGACCGTCCCGGGCTATCCCGTGGCCGGCACGCACACGCGCTACTACGGCGGCGAGGTTCATAAGCTTCCGCTGTTGGCGAAGAACGACTTCCTGCCCGATTTGAAGTCGATCCCCGCCGATATCCGTAAGCGCGCCAAGCTGCTGGTGCTGAACTACCCTAACAGCCCGACGGGTAAAGTGGCGACGGTCGATTTTTACAAGAAGGTGATCGACTTCGCGAAGAAGCACGAACTGATCGTCGTGCAAGACGCCGCGCACATCATGCTCTCGTACGCCGCGGAACCGCTGAGTTTCCTCTCGGTCCCCGGCGCGAAAGAGGTCGGCGTCGAAGTGCATTCGATGTCGAAGGGGTATCACATGATCGGCTGGCGGATCGGCTGGGTCTGCGGCCACGAGCGGATCGTACAAGCCTTCGCCGACGTCAAGGACAACAGCGACTCCGGCCAGTTCATGGCGATTCAACGCGCCGGCGCCGCGGCGCTCGACGACGACTCGATCACCCACGAGGTGCGTAAAAAGTACGAGCGCCGCTTGAAGAAGCTTGTCGAGGTCCTCACGCGCACCGGGTTCGACTGCAAGATGCCCGGCGGAACGTACTTCCTTTATACCGCCGCGCCGAAAGGCATCGCCGGCGGCCCGCGCTTCGAAAACGCCGAGGCGGCCAGCCAGTACCTGATCACGGAGCACTCGATCTGCACCGTCCCCTGGGACGACGCGGGGGCATTCCTCCGCTTCTCCGTGACGTACGAAGCGCCGACGGAAGCCGAGGAGGACGCGCTGATGGCCGAAACTGAACGCCGGTTGAAGCAGATTCGGCCGGAGTTTTGAGAGTTCGCCCGCGAAACACGCGAAACACGCGAAACACGTAGGGCGGGCCGGCGCGGCGCGTAAATCTTATTGCGCCGCCGGATTTCGCGCCTGGTTGACGGTGGGCTACTTGATTCACCGAGGCCCGCCGTGCTCAACGGCGGGCCTTTGACCAACAAGAGGCTGCGCCGGGTGTTTTGAGCGCTTTGTAAGGTGGCAGCGTCGTTGCCGCCGCGCCGGCCCGCCCTACGGTGAGTTGCTAGCGCGTTAATCCAGCTCCAAATACTCCGGCGGCCATGGTTTCGTCACGCGGTAGGCTGCGCGTTGCTCCGCCTTCGCCAACACCGGCTCGCTTTCCATTACGATGCGTTTCAGCGCACCCTGCGGCGTCAGTTCGAAATTCCATTCGCAGGCGCGCAGCTCGTAGAAAATGATCGTTTCGTCGGCGTCCTGGTCACGCCAATACCACGGCCCGAACGTCGACTCCAGAGTGCCTTCTGAGAGCCGCCGCAAGTCGATGGGGCGATCGCGAAAAAGGACGGTTCCTACGAAGGGCTGAAACCGATCTTCATTCACGACGATGCTGAACGAGTAAATCGTCGTATCGTCCCAGGCGTCGACTTCCAGGCCGAGCGAGTAATAGCAGAACTCGAACCCCTTGGCCTTGAAAGAATCTTCGTCGCGCCCTAAGTAGCGAAGCGCCTGGATCGACTCGCCGAAGCCGACGCCGTTGATCGACGCGCGGCCAAGATCGATCGTCAACGCGCGCGACGGATCTCGCACCCAATCGTTCGTGGGATTGCCGCGACGCAGCAGGAAATCAGTGAAGGCCATTGTCAGTGCTCCGCGTCCGGAGTCTTGCGTCATCGCCCGCAAAACTCACGAAAACTGTAGGGCGGGCTGGGGCGGCGCGTAAATCGTATTCCGCCGCCGGATTTCGCACCTGCTTGGCGGTGCGCATCTTGATTCACCGAGGCCCGCCGCACACAACGGCGGGCCTTTGATCAACAAGTGGCCGCGCCTGGTGCTATGAGCGCTTCTTATGGTGGGGGCGTCGTTACCGCCGCGCCGGCCCGCCCTACCGTGTGCTGTCCGGCGCTATTCTTCTTCGTACGAATCCTCGTCCTGGTGGCGCGAGGATTTGCGGCCGACGTAGGCCATGGCGCTGCGTTGGGGGCGGCGGGACTCGCGGTCGTCGGTTTCTTCCTCTTCCTCTTCGTGTTCCGCATCATAGCGCTCGGACGGCGCTTCGACCGGGTTGGACTGCGTGTCGAGGTCGTGGAGCAGTTCGAGGTACCGGTTGCGGAAATCCCAGGCCAGGAAACCGAACCAGCCGATCAGGCTGCCGAGCATGATTGTGAGAACGGTCAGGAAGACGTTCCAGAATTTCAGCGACGCCTTGTCGGTCGGCTCGACGGCCTCGGTCTCCGGCGCATTGGCCCCGACGTCCTCCGGCTCGTCAGCACTGGCTTTTGATGCGCCGCTCGCGTTGCCTGCTTTGGATTGATCGTCGTCGCCCTCGTCGCTCCCCGCGCCGGCTTCCGGAATGGCGTTGATGGGCGAATGAACACGATCGCGCTCGCTCAAGGTCTTGGGCGTGGTGAGTTTGAATTCGCTATCGACCTGACGGCTTGCGGTTGTGGAGTCTTGTGCGGGCGGCTCGCGCCCCGCATCGGTCGTCGCCCCGCCCCGCCACTGGCCAGTTTGAGCCTTGTTGGCCTCGACTTTGCCCTTGTCGGCGTCGTTCGCGCCGGCCTTGGGTGTGTTGACCGGCGGCTTGTAGCTCACCTGGGCTTCGGGCGGAAGCGGAACGCCCTGGTTCAAGAGCGGGCCCGAGCCGACGAGGATCTTGTACGACCGGATCGCCCCGGTGCCGGCGGGCAGGTCGCTGCCAAACTCTCCGCCAGCGCGCAGGCTCTCGAGCTGATCGGGCGAGATCTGGATGATGTACTCGTAGCCGCCCGAATCGAGCTTCGTCCAACCGGTGTCAACTCCGACCGCGGCGGCGGCGAGGACCAGCAGGGTTGTTGGGACCATCGGGTTTCTCCCCAGAATCGCCCCCCTCCCCCTCGCTTCCGAGGGCCCGGAGTTCGGCGTGGAACATATTCAGTACGGCTTGCAGGAACGAGACTACCATCGGACCGACGAAGATGCCAATCGGTCCCAGGGCCTGGACCCCGCCGATAATGCTCAGCAAGGCCAGCAACGGGTGGAGTTTCGATTGCCCGTGCAGCACCATCGGCTTGATCAGGTTGTCGATCATCGACACGACGAGCAGGCCGTACAAGGCCAGCATCACACCCGGGATGGGATGCCCGGTGAACGCCAGGTAGAGCGAGCACGGAATCCAGACGGAGGCCGCTCCGACGAACGGAATCATTGCCAGGAGCGTGGTCAAAATGCCGAGCAGGAACAGCGAGTTGAGCCCTGCGATCCAATATCCAATTGTGGCGAGCGCCCCTTGGACGACCGCGGCCACGACGATCGCCATCACCACGGCGCGGCTGATTTTCTCAAACTCAGCGAGCATCTGCTGGCCGTAACGGTTTTCCAGCGGCGAAATGCTCATCACCGCGGCGACCATGGCGGGGCCGTCGGCCAGGAAGTAGTAGAGCGAGATCACCATCACGAACAGGCCGAGGATCAGCTTGCCGAGCGCCCCCGAAATGTACTGCCCCGTGGTCAGCGCGAGTGCCCCGAAGCCTAGTTGTTCGAGGGCGCCGGCGCGCAGGTCTTCCAATTGCTGGCGGCTGGGGTTCGCCTGTGAGATGAACCAGGCCCGCACCGCGCCGTCGTTTTTCTCATTGCCGTCGATCGCATTGAGCCGCTGGATCATGCGCGGCCGAACGAGTTGGTACGTCTGCTGGAACTCTTGCAAACGTTCCTTGGCGTCCTGATCGGCGAGGCTCACGTCGTCGGTGACTTCGATTTTGCGGAGCGCGTCGAGCGATGACATCAGTCCGGCGAGATCGTCGTCGCCATCGGGATCGACGACCGCGGCAGCCTCCTCCGCGCCCTCCTTTTCACCGGCTGGAGGAAGCGCTGGCGGCATGCCTTTGAGGCGCACCTCGATCGCCTTCAGGCTTTGCCCGAGCGCGGTCGCCGCTTCGGTCCAACGGGTGGGGCCTTCGATTCCGCGCGTGATACGCGTTAACTGGTCGAGGTGATCGCCCAGCGGGCGCATTTCCTCTGGCAAGTTCAGATTGAACTGGTCGCGGAAGCCATCGACCCCTTGCTCGATCGAGTCCGCGTCCATGCGCGCGACGAACTCATAGAGATCAGCCACCGCCAGGATGGTCGTCGTCAATAACGGCGCCAGCACGATCACCATGATGACCGCCGTGGTGACCACCGATCCGAGCCGATTGCGGCCGTTGCACTTCGCCACGATCCACTGATGCATCGGGCGGAACATGACGACCATCACGATCGCCAGGAACATGGGGAGCAGAAAGCCCGCCATGACCCAGAACACGAGCACGCTGACCAGGATCACGATCCCGACCAGGGCCACGAACGAAACCACCCGATTCATCATGCTTCCTGCCCGAGGAGACGCGTGGACGGAGCGACACGTAGAGTTCCATTCGCTCAACCCATGCCGTCATTGTACCCCCCGGGGCGGCAATCACCCACGCCGATTCGGGCGGACTATCGCTCGTAGACCATTCCGCCGGACGCAAACGGCGGCTCCGTGCCATCGGCCGGCGTCTGATCGAACTGATACAACGACCGGCTGCCCGAAAGGTATGGCTGCGCCGCCCCGCTGCCTAGCGTTTGATAGGGAGTGATGCCGCTCATCCGCGACGATTCCCGGCCGCCGTAGGCGGTGCTGGCCGTGGCGTTGAGCGGCCAGTGGGTCGTGCCCGCGGTGTCGACCAGGCCGATGGTGTCGATTTCGTTCCAGCCGGGCGTCTTGGCGGAGTCGAGGTAGATCTTCACTTGGTTCGTCGACCAAATGGTGCTGACGGGAATCTTGGCGACCCCTCCGGCGGCCGGCGGCTGAATAGGGTCGGTCCCCTCCCAGACGACGACTTCGCGGCCGAGCGCGTCGAAGATGCTCACCTTCGTGAGGGCGCCCGGGTTGTAGGTTTCGTAGACCTCGATCGACGCCGGCGTGACCGACTCGGGATAGTCGACGAGGATCCACTCTTCCTGGCCGTCCTGGCTGGCGGACGCCCAGGCGGTGCGCTGGTCGCCGTAGCCGTCGGTGTCGGGCTCGCCGATCAGTTGCTCGACGCCCCAGGCGGTGTATTGCTTCTGCTGCCGCATCTGCTCTCCGCGGAGAACCGCAATCTCCGCGCGTTGCTCCAGGTGATCGCGCCGCCAGGCGAACAGGACCGCCGCGAGCGCCATCAACAGTAAGAGCGTGGAAA
>CAZUBB010000082.1:0-11859 GCA_964618485.1 uncultured Pirellulales bacterium | reverse complement strand
CGCGCCACTTCCAGGGCGTCGTTCCGAACTCCGCGAGGTAACGACGGCAGGCGCAACCGGACCGTGAGAAACGGCGTCACAAAACCAAAGCGCATGTTGGCAGAACCTCCCGAGGACTCCCGCCCACCCTACAGACGACGCCGCGGCCGAAAACGATTGCGGAATCGCGTCGGTTTCTCGCAGCCGCATGATAACGCCGCGCCGCGGTTCGGGTCAAAAAGCGGATTCGCGTTTGCAGTGTACTCCGAGTGACGACAGGTGTGGCGAACCCGCGGCGCTTCGTGCCGTGCGCGATAAGGCGATGCGGGTTGCGACTTGAACAAATCGGCCGCTTTGTGGGCTGATCTTGCGAATAACGCCGCGCCGATGCGATTGGCATCGCACTTGCGTTTCTTCCTGGCAATGTCTATCAACCGGCCGCCGCGATGGAAACGTGCGGGGTTGGCAACGGAGTACAAGGGGACCCCGATCGCAGCGGGTTGCGAACGGGGAAAATCGCGGCGGCCGGACATCTTTTTTTCAGGAGTGCGGTTCCATGAAGCGTTCAGTCAGGTTTGGCGTGGCGACGTTGGCCCTCGTGGCCGTCTTCGCGATGGCCAAGGCAAGCCAGGCGCAGAGCTGGGGCTTTTACGTCAACGGCCCGCGCGGCAGCTTCGGCGCGACGAGCTTTGGTTACAGTGGTTACGGAGGCGGCTATGGCGGGGGTTATGGTTGCCAGCCGAGCTACGCGTATCGAGGCTTCGTGGGCTGCAATCCGCGGCCGGCGTTCCGCTGCGTCCCGCAGCCGTATTGTCCACCGCCCCCCTGCTTCGGCCCTCCGGCGTACTATGGCGGCCATCACCGCCACGGTCACGGCCGCGGCTGGTAACTGTCGTTGAAGTAACCGAACGGCGGCACCGACTTCGCGGTTCGACCCAGGTCAATGAGATTTAACCAACCGGGCAGCGGCTGAGCAGAACTCGGCCGCTGCCCGTAAGTTTTTCGCAGGGCTGGTTCGATCGGCGGCCTCAGTACAACGGCGGCGTGGAACGCGCGAACGGCCAAGTGGCCAGCTATCAGGAAGCGGTGGCTCAGTTTCACCAACGCCCGGCCGGCCCCACTTTTGACGACGCCGAACACGCCCGTCGGCTGGCCAACGAGTTGAGTCATCCGCGCGGCTGGCAAGGTCCCACGGCGGACCAGTTGTGGGACCAACGCGCTCTGGCGCGGGTACAATTCGATGGTCACGAGAAATCTTTCCGCCGACCGTCGGCGGAGATCAGGACCCGCTGCAGAACGTGCTACAGCAGGTCCAGTTACCCTGTCCCGAGGAGGCCAATTCCTCCGCTAATAAATCCAACGCTAGCGGCCAGATTTAACGGTGGGGCACAATTGACGAGTTGGCGGGTCCGGGACATCCTGCAGGCAATACGCATACAGCCGGCAGCCCGAATCGTCACCCAAGTCCTTCCGTGTTCAATTCAATTGAAGGGGGTAAGGCACTTCGCGCCACCGAGATCGCTGACCACTGGATGTCGAAGGCGCTGAGGTTGATTGAAGTGGAGCCAAATACATGGATTGACCCAGGTTTGTGACGGTGGAGTTCCGATGACTTTAAACACACTCGAAAAACGATTGAGGGAGTTGCGGGTCCCTTTTGCTGTCATCGCAGACCTTTGTACAGGGAACGTCGTGCGGGTCGGCGAAACTGCAGAAGTGACATTTAGGGATCTGGAAAACTCGCTCTTTCGAGATCCGGAAACGGTCTTTGCAATGGCGCGCTCCCTTGAAGGACAACGATTGCCCCGGACTTGGGGACAAGGCCAAGTCCGTTGCGTTGTATGCAAGCCTAATGAGAGGGTCGCCGTTGGCGTTTTCTTTGTAAATGACCGAACCCCTGTCGAAGCGTACCATTGGGCGAAAAAAATGGATGCCATCGTAGCGGATTGTTTTGCGCAGAATTCACCGCAAGACGAATAGCGTCGGGCGTCAAAACGCCATAGGCTTCAAATTGTTGTCCGGCCGAAATGCGCCTTGCTGCAACGACTTGGCAGGGCTTAAGATCAGGAGCGTTTGTCACGCGACCGATTCGACTGCGTGCCGAATCCAAGGCAGCCGTGACGTGTGCGCGCACCGCGAGCGCGAGTCACAAGTCGGATCCCGTCGGCGTCGGGCGTCAAATTGTTGTCCGATTGAAAGACGAGTCGCAGCAACGACTTGAAGGGGCTTTCAAACGCGAACGTTTGTCATGCGGCCGGTTCGAGTCCGTGCCGAATCCAAGGCAGCCGTGACGTGTGCGCGCACCGCGAGCGCCACGGAGAACCGAGAATTGCCCACCGACGCCCGCCGGCGTGGGGAGGATAACATGAAGTCCGAAATCGAAGAATTTGCAAGATTGCTCGTAAGGATCGTCCGAGATCGGTCAATCGTAAGTTGCGACGGCCAGACAAAACTGGAGTCGAACAGTCCGATTGCATTGCGGTGGAGGAGATTTCACATCGACGCGAATTCAACGGCATTGGCCGAAGCGATGATCTCAGACTGTGTTGATGACGCGATTTTTCACTTGCTTCAAGCAATCGACTGCGGAGACTTGCAACTGAGATTTGTCGCAAGCACTGGGACTATCGTCGATCTTACCAAGGATGGCATGGGAGAATTGGCGGGGTGGTACATGATGGGCAAGGAAGGCTGGCGAGCGCAGTTTACGCAGCAACGGTTTTCCGACGATCTTGATAGGCTGGAGTAAAGTCGTTGCGATTGCGATCGTCGGGCGTCAAATCATTGCCCAACCGAAAGACGTGTCGCTCTAATGACTTGAATGAGCTTGTGAACGTCGACGTTTGTCACTCGGGCGGGTCGAGTTCAGGGCTTGGCGTCGCGTTGATCGTCGAAGTAGTTCGCTAGGTTCCGCGCCTGCTGGGTCATCCAGGCAGAGTCTGGCGCGGGATACCGTCTGGGTGCTTACCCACTGGCCATCGGCGATGCCCCCATGAGTCCTTCGGCGATCCTGCCCGGGCGGCCGAGTTGGAAGGTACCGCGAGCAGAGGGCGCCGATCCGGTCGGGGGTCGCTACGCAGACCGGTACAGTGACATGTGGACGCCCCTCGTGTCAAATTGGCAGGTTCGCACCGTAGCGGGCGCAGTTCGGCTGGCGGAGGATTCGGCGATTGCAGTGCAAGTCTTTTTGCAGAATCCACTTACGTCGACCAACCTGGACGCCCATTCGGGTGGCACGGCCTTTGCTTTTCTTTGCGGGCATTGCAGAACTTGGCGTAGTCGGGGCGCGCGAAGCAGTTTTGCCCCGGCGATTTCCCGATACCAAACTAACCACAACCCCGCACGACGCGTCTCCGGCCAGGCGGAACAGATGGCCGCGACGTTCGACTTCGACGTAGGAGGAACATCCGCATGGCACAAGGCGAGAAGATCATCGGAATCGATCTCGGAACCACGAACTCGGTCGTGGCCGTGATGGAAGGGAAGGAAGCGAAGGTCATCCCCAATCAAGAAGGCAACCGCCTGACGCCGAGCGTCGTGGCTTTCAACGATAAGGGGGACGTGCTCGTCGGCGAGCCGGCGCGCCGCCAGGCGGTGACCAACCCCAAGCGCACGGTCTATTCGATCAAGCGCTTCATGGGCCGTCGCCACAACGAAGTGGCCAACGAAGAGAAGATGGTCCCCTACCAGGTGGTCGGCGGGCCGGAAGATTATGTCAAGGTCCGCATCGGCGACAAGGAATTCACGCCGCCGGAAATCTCGGCCAAGGTGCTCCGCAAGTTGAAGGAGTCGGCCGAGGCGTACTTGGGCCACAAGGTGAACAAGGCGGTCATCACCGTCCCGGCTTATTTCAACGACGCCCAACGGCAGGCCACGAAGGACGCCGGACAACTGGCGGGCCTGGACGTCGCGCGCATCATCAACGAGCCGACGGCGGCTGCGCTGGCTTATGGCCTCGACAAGAAAGAACACGAGAAGATCGTCGTCTTCGACTTGGGCGGCGGTACGTTCGACGTCTCGGCGCTGGAAGTGGCCGACGGCGTGTTCCGCGTGATCAGCACCAACGGCGATACGCACCTCGGCGGCGACGACTTCGACGAAGTGCTCATCAACTACGTGGCGGATGAGTTCAAGAAGGAACAGGGGATCGATCTCCGCAAGGACACGATGGCCCTGCAGCGCCTGCAGGAGGCGTGCGAAAAGGCCAAGAAGGAATTGAGCTCGGCCAGCTCCAGCGACATCAACCTGCCGTTCATCACGGCGGACGCCAGCGGGCCGAAGCACTTGCAGATCAACATCACTCGGTCCAAGTTCGAGCAACTGGTCGATCACCTGATCGAGCGTTGCCGCGGTCCGGTCGAGAAGGCGCTCAAAGACGCCAAGCTCAAGCCGTCGGAAATCGACGAGGTGGTACTCGTCGGCGGTTCGACCCGCATTCCGAAGGTGCAAGAGCTGGTCAAGAACATGTTCGGCAAGGAGCCGCATCGCGGTGTGAATCCCGACGAAGTGGTGGCGGTCGGCGCCGCGATTCAAGGCGGCGTGCTGGCCGGTGAAGTGCAGGACGTGCTGCTCTTGGACGTTACGCCGCTCTCGCTCGGCATCGAGACCGAAGGGGGCGTGATGACGGTGCTCGTCGAGCGCAACACGACGATCCCCGCCGAGAAAGAGCAAACCTTCAGCACGGCAGCCGACAACCAATCGGCGGTCACGGTCAAGGTGTTCCAAGGCGAACGCCCGATGGCCAACGACAACCGGCTCCTGGGCGAGTTCAATTTGGACGGCATCGCCCCCGCGCCGCGCGGCGTGCCGCAGATCAAGGTGAAGTTCGATATCGACGCGAACGGCATCTTGAACGTGTCGGCGAAGGACGTCGGCACCGGCAAGGAGCACACGGTCCGCATCGAGCAATCGAGCGGGCTGAGCGATGCGGAGATCAAGGCCAAGCTCGCCGAGGCGGAATCGCACGCGGCCGAGGACAAGAAGCGCCGTCAGTTGGCGGAGCTTCGCAACCAGGCCGACACGATGTCGTACCAGCTCGAAAAGCTGATCAAGGAGCAAGGCGACAAGCTGAGCGCCAGCGACAAGGCGCCGCTCGAGGCTGCAATCGCGAAGACGCGCGACGTGGCGAAGAGCGACGACGTCGATCGGCTCAAGAGCGCGATCAGCGAACTGGAGCAGGTCTCGCACGCGTTCAGCAAGACGCTGTACGAGGCGGGCGCCAAGGCTGGCGCCGCCGGTCCCGCACCGGGAGCGACCGCGTCGAATGGCGCCAAGAGCGGCGACGAGGACGTCGTCGACGCCGAGTTTGAAGTGAAAGAGTAGATTCATTGCGTTTTCACCGCGGAGGCGCGGCGACGCAGAGGGATAGGAACGTAGAAGAGGGAAGAGAGCAGAGAGAATTCGGAACGGGGCAGAGAAGAGCAATCGGGCCGGGGTGCGCATGTCGCATCCCGGCCCGTTGCATGCCCGGAGGTAGACATTCCGTCTGCCGAAGAAGAGAATCGGCATTTGTCCTCGGCGTGAAATAGCCCCAAAGGGGCGGCAGATAATAGCCAGGGGTGCAAACCCCTGGAGGCAAGGCAATCAACGACGATTAGCCCCAACGGGGCGACAGCGATCACGACCAGCGCGAGTGTCACCCCGTTGGGGCTCAATTGATTGAGCGGCGTCGTTTCCAGGGGCTTACGCCCCTGGCTATTATCTGCCGCCCCTTCAGGGCCAATTCTCGCTATCCACAAACTGTTTCTCGTCCTCATTTCGTTTCTGCCGACCTTCTCACTCATTCCTCCGCGTCTCAGCGTATCCGCGATTCAAACATCAACCAAATCTCATCTTCAAATAACCCGTCATGGCATTTCGATTCGAAAAACTTACGACCAAGTCGCAGGAAGCGGTGCAGCAGGCGCAGCAGATCGCTGGCGAGCGGCATCATCCGCAGGTGGACCCGGTGCATCTGCTGACGGCGCTCCTCGCGGATCGCGAGGGGATCGTCGGCTCCGTGCTCGATAAGATCGGCGTCAACCGCGCGCACCTCGATAAGATGGTCGACGCCGAACTCGGCCACTTCCCCAAGGTGAGTGGCGCGGGAACGCCTAATCCTTCACCGGCGTTCATGCAGGTGCTCGAAGGCGCGCAAAAAGTCGCCGACGACATGAAGGACGAGTTCGTCTCGACCGAGCACTTGCTCCTGTCGCTCGCGAAGACCGACTCCAAAGCCAAAAACCTGCTCAAGCTGAACGCTGTCAGTGAGAAAGACATCCTCACGGCGCTCAAAGACCTGCGCGGCAGCGCGCGAGTGCAGGATCAGGATCCCGAAGGCAAGTTCCAGGCCCTGCAGAAGTACGGCATCGACCTGGTCGACCGCGCCAGCAAGGGGAAACTCGACCCCGTCATCGGGCGCGACGCCGAAATCCGCCGGGTGATTCAAGTCCTCTCGCGGCGCACGAAGAACAACCCGGTGCTGATCGGCGAGCCGGGCGTCGGCAAGACGGCGATCGCCGAAGGGTTGGCGCTGCGCATTTTCCAGGGAGACGTCCCGCTCAGCCTCAAGAACAAACGCGTGGTGGCGCTCGACATGGGAGCGCTCGTGGCCGGCGCCAAGTTCCGCGGCGAGTTCGAAGAACGGCTCAAGGCGGTGCTACGCGAAGTGCAAGACTCCGGCGGCAACGTCATCCTGTTCATCGATGAATTGCACACCGTCGTCGGCGCGGGGGCCGCGGAAGGGGCCCAGGACGCGGCGAATCTCTTGAAGCCGGCGCTCGCCCGCGGCGACTTGCGCTGCATCGGCGCGACGACGCTCGATGAATACCGCAAGTACATCGAAAAAGACGCGGCGCTCGAGCGGCGGTTCCAGCCGGTTTTCGTGGGCGAACCGAACGTCGAGGATACGATCGCGATTCTGCGCGGACTCAAGCCGCGTTACGAGGCGCACCACAAAGGCGTGCGGATCAAGGACTCCGCGCTCGTGGCCGCGGCGCATCTTTCGGACCGTTACATCGCCGACCGGCAACTGCCGGACAAGGCAATCGACCTGATGGACGAGGCCACCAGCCGCCTGGCGATGGAGCTGGAAAGCGTGCCGAACGAAATCGACGAGGTTCAGCGCCGCTTGATGCAGTTGGAACTGGCGCAGCGGCAACTGGCCGAAGAAACCGAAGAGCACGCCAAGGAGCGGCTCCAGGAAATCGAAGAGGAGATGAAGCAACTCCGCTTCAAGCTGGCCAACTTGCGCGAACAGTGGGAAGCGGAAAAGGCCGGCCTCGTGGACGTCCACCAGGTCCGCCGCCGCTTGGACGAACTTCAAGTGCAATTCGACCAGTTGAGCGCCGCGATCCGCGAAAAACAGGCCTCCGGCAGCCTGGTCAGCGAAGAAGACTATCAGCGGCTCTATCAACTCGATCACGAGCGGAAGCAACTCGCCGCCAAGGCCGAGGCGGCGGTGCCCGAGCAACCGACCACAACTGGCAAACGCCTGTTGCGGCGCGAAGTCGGCCCCGATGAAATCGCCGAAGTCGTGAGCGCGTGGACCGGCATTCCGGTGACCCGGATGCTGGAAACCGAGCGCGCCAAGCTGCTGGTGCTCGAGGAACGGTTACACGAACGCGTTGTCGGGCAGGACGAAGCGGTCGAAGCGGTTGCGAACGCGGTCCGCCGCAGCCGTTCCGGTCTGCAGGACCCGAACCGGCCGATCGGCTCGTTCATGTTTCTCGGCCCGACGGGCGTGGGGAAAACCGAACTTTGCAAGGCGCTCGCCGAAGTGCTCTTCGACGACGAGAACGCGCTAGTGCGACTTGACATGAGCGAGTTCATGGAGCGCCACACGGTGAGCCGATTGATCGGCGCGCCTCCGGGCTACGTGGGCTACGACGAAGGGGGACGCCTCACCGAGGCGGTTCGCCGCCGGCCGTATTGCGTGGTGCTGCTCGATGAAATCGAGAAAGCGCACCGTGACGTGTTCAACGTACTGTTGCAGGTGCTCGACGACGGCCGGCTGACCGACAGCCACGGCCGCACGGTGAACTTCACGAACACCATCGTGGTGATGACCTCGAACATCGGCAGCCAGCTCATTCAAGAAGTCGCCCAGCAAGGCGGCAGCGAGGATGAAATGCGGGCCGGCGTGCGGGAAATCCTCCAAGCGCGGTTCTTGCCGGAATTCCTGAATCGCATCGACGAAACGATCATCTTCCACCCACTCCATGCGAAGGAACTGCGGAAGATCGTCACGCTGCAAGTACGCCAATTGGAGAAGCAGGTGGCGCGCGCCGGCTTCGGACTGTCCGTCACGGAGCGAGCGCTCGACGCGATCGCGAAGGAAGGTTATGACCCGACCTACGGCGCCCGTCCGCTGAAGCGCGTGATTCAACAGCGGCTGCAAAACCCGCTGGCCACGGAGCTCCTCAAGGGCGAATTCCCGGAGGGCTCGACGATCAAGATCGACTACGTGGACGACGGGTTCACGTTCGGCGTCGTCCACGAGGCGGTGGAAGTATGAATTTGTGGGGAACGATGAACGCAGAAGGATGAACGATGAACTGAGGAAGCCTTCAGTTCATCGTTCGTTGCGGCGAAGCTCTTCACGTAGTTCCATGAGTAGCCGTCCGAGCCAGTTCTGACCGAGCCCGTCGCCGCCTGAACCCCAGAACGCGTCATGCTTCGCCGCTTCGATGATCGGCTCATCGCCGGTGCCGAGCAGTAGTTCACGGAGCAATTCATAGGCGCTAAACTTCGCTCGCAACGCAGTGCGCATCACGTCGAGCTTCACCGCCTCCCAGTCCCTGCGGATGGGAACCGAACGGCTGCGCCCCAAACGGGCGGCGATCATCGGGCTATCCGAAAGCCGTATCTGCTCACGGTATGCTTCGTCCGTGAATTTCTGCGCCTGAAAATAATGCTCCGACGTCGGATAGCGAAGGCCGTCGACCTCGATCGGATGGGCGGAGAAGTTAGAGAACTCCCCATAGCGATCCTTGGTCGAGTAGAACTCGATCGCCATCGCATTCACCTTTGCACTCACATATTGCGAGCGGTGATTCGGTCCGAACAACGATAAACGGAAGCCCTCCGTTCATCATTCCCAGTTCATCGTTTCGCTACCGCTTCTCGACCAGTCCCCAGCGGTCGATGAGCTCTTCGCAGCCCGGCGTGAGTTTGCGGAGCTTTTCGGCCAGGACCACTTTCTCGCTGACGGTGGTCTTCTTGAGCTTGGCGGCGATCGCGGCGTACTTCTTGCGGCGATGGCGGCGGCGCTTGATTTCCTGATGACGATCGCTGATTCCACTCACGAGAGTCTCTCCACGAGGCGGCGACGATCCCTGCAGGAGCGGTCGCCGATGGGGGGGGCCTGGAAAGCCCGTTATTCTGCCAATTCACCGTTCGCGGGTCAATGCGTCCGGCGGCTGCGAAGCGCATCGTCGCAGGTCGCGCATTGTGCTTGGGGGACCGTTGCGTCCCGCGCGGATCGTTACGTGTTATAATGCCGGTCCGCGGGATGGCATTTTTTCGGGGCGAGGTGGCGGAGGCCGCTTCGATTTGCACGGCGCGGAGGCGCTTCGACCGATTTGTTCCTTCATTGAGCAGGAAGGAAGCCGGAAATGCAGCGACGGCCGGCGATTGCCACAGGGACCGTTATCTTGGCCGCCTTCGCGGCTTCTTGGGCGTTTGCCGAGACCCCCGCGGTGGGGCCTGACGCGGTCGAAGCGCCGCAGCCGCTGACCGCCGAGGAACGCGAGTTCTTTGAAAAGAGCGTCCGGCCTGTGCTCGTGGCGAAGTGCTATAGCTGCCATTCCGCTGAAGCGAAGACGTTGCGCGGCGATTTGCACCTCGATTCGCGCGCGGGCATCGCGGCCGGCGGCGCCACGGGGCCGATCGTCAACGGAAACGATCCCGACACGAGCCCGCTCGTGCTGGCGGTGCGCTGGAGCGATCCGTACTTGCAAATGCCGCCCAGCGAAAAGCTGAGTGATCAGCAGATCGCCGCGCTCGAGCGCTGGGTCCAGATGGGCGTCCCCGACCCCCGCGACGAGGCCGCCGCCGCGACGAAGGAGATCGACGTCGAGGCCGGCCGCGCGTGGTGGTCGTTCCAACCAGTCGCGCCAAGTGAACCTCCCGCCACGCCGGACGATGCCTGGTCGAAGAACAAGATCGACCGCTTCGTGTTGGCGCGACTCGGCGCGGCAGAGATCACCCCTTCGCCCACCGCCGACCGGGCGACGCTCTTGCGGCGCGTCTATCTCGACTTGATCGGCCTGCGGCCGACGTATGACGAGGTGCAGGCGTTCGTTACAGATGAATCGCCGGACGCCTACGAGCGCGTAATCGACAAGTTGCTGGCCAGCCCGCAGTATGGGGAGCGTTGGGGGCGTTACTGGCTGGACGTGGTTCGCTACGGCGAGGACAACTTCACCGGCGAAGCCACGACGCCGCCGTTTCCGTTCGCTTGGCGCTATCGCGACTGGGTGATCGACGCGCTCAATCGGGATGTGCCGTACGATCGCTTCGTCCAGTTGCAGTTGGCCGCCGATCTGATGCCGGGCACGCCGCGTCAAGAGATGGTGGCGCTCGGCTTCCTCGGCGCCGCGCCGGGTTATCACAAGGACGGCCGGCTCTCGAAGGACGTCATCGAAACGCTCTACACCGACGACTGGGACGAGCGGGTCGACACCGTCACGCGCGGTTTTCTTGGATTGACGGTCTCCTGCGCGCGGTGCCACGACCACAAGTTCGATCCGATTCCCACGGCCGACTACTACGCGCTCGCCGGCGTGTTCGCCTCGACGGTGCAATCGCCGCGGCCGCTGGCGGAGATCGATCCCGAGTCGGAAACGCGCTTCATGGTCGACACCCAACGGATTTTTTATCGCAGCTATGCGGCGAACCTGTTGCGCGACGATCCCGGCTCCAAGGTGGACGAAGCCCGTGAAAAAGTGGTGCGTTACACTGCGGAGATGGAGCAGTTCAAGGAAGAAAACGCCGCGCTCCGCGATACGCACCCGGAGATGTTCAATTATTTGGCGCGTTTGGCGAAGCGGCCGAATCCGTATCCGGACGAGCCGAAACCGGAGAATCCGGAAACTGAAGAGCCGCGCGAGCGGCGTGGCCGGCGCGGGGGATCGACGGAACCGTTGTTTCACGCCGTCTACGACGCCGGCTTTTATATTGACGGCGCCGACCCTGATTTCACGATGCTGGAGATCCGGCCCGGCGATCCGCGCGATCTGAACGTGCTCCCCGGCGGAAATGTCGCGAAGCCCGGCGCGCCCGCACCGCGCGGCTTCTTGTCGGTGCTGTCGCAGGGGGAGCCCGGCTTTCGAGATGGTTCCGGGCGGCGCGAACTAGCGGAACGCATTTTCACGGACGCGGCGCCGTTATCGGCGCGGGTCATTGTGAACCGCGTCTGGGCCTGGCATTTCGGCAAGCCGCTCGTGGCCACGCCGAGCGATTTCGGCGTGCAGGGGGAAAAACCGACGCATCCTGAGTTGCTCGACGATCTGGCCGCTCGCTTTATCGCGAACGGTTATTCGCTCAAGTGGTTGCATCGCGAGATCACGACGTCAGCGACTTATCGCCAAGCGAGTCACCCGCGCGAAGAGACCGCGCGGATCGATCCCTCGAATCACTTGCTGTGGCGGATGAATCCCCGGCGGCTGGACGTCGAGGCCTATCGCGACTGCCTGTTGCAGGCGAGCGGGAATCTCGACGACCGCATGGGAGGGCCTTCGAGCGACCTGGATCGCGAAGAGAATCGGCGGCGCACCGTGTATGCACGCATCAGCCGCGGCCGCTCGGCGTCGGTGTTGCAACTCTATGACTTCCCCGCGGCATCGATGCACAGCCCGCGGCGCGACGAAACGACTTCGCCGCTGCAACAACTTTTTATGA